>CBFGRU010000196.1:0-6174 GCA_965651255.1 uncultured Phycisphaerales bacterium | reverse complement strand
TGAACTTCCGGTTGTCATCCGTGCCGTTCTCGAACTCGATGCCGGCGTAGATGTCTTCGGAGTTCTCGCGGAAGATGACCATGTCGGTATCGCCCGGGCGCTTGACGGGCGAGGGGACACCCGCAAACCAGCGCACGGGGCGGAGGCAGGTGTAGAGGTCGAGCATCTGCCGGAGCGCGACGTTGAGCGAGCGGATACCGCCGCCGACGGGCGTGGTGAGCGGGCCCTTGATGCCGACGAGGTACTTGCGGAAGGTGTCGAGCGTCTCATCGGGCAGCCAGTTGTTGGTCTTCTTGAAGGCCTTTTCGCCGGCGAGGGTTTCGAGCCATTCGATTCTGCGTTCACCGCCGTAGGCCTTTTCGACGGCGGCGTCGAAGACCTTGACGCTGGCAGCCCAGATGTCGCGGCCGGTGCCATCGCCTTCGATGAAGGGGAGGATCGGCTGGTTCGGAACCTGGAGACCGGCATCGGTCATGCGAATGGCTTCGGCCATGGGGAGAACTCCGGCGGAGGGTGATCGGGTGAACGGGAGAAACCAGTATTGTGGTCAGTATATCAGGGGGCGCGCGATGGGGTCTGCGGATTGTCGCGCGAGGGGAATCGGTGCGAGCCGCGTCGTGCCCGACGCGGTCTGGAGGCGCAGATCGACCCGGATGTTGCGCGATCAGATCGCCGCGGTACTCGGCGCATCCAGACGGTGGGATTCAGCGTTCGGCCTGGATTGTGAGATTCAAAGCGCTGTCATCACCCGCCGACATCGTCTAGATCGACTTCGGGTTCATCGGCACTCGGGGCGGTCTCTTCTGCGCCATTGAGTTCCTCTTCGACCTGCTGCGCTTCCTCCGGCGTGAGGATCGGCATCATCGGCTGTGCGGCCTCTGCTGCCCGCTGCTTTTCGAGCTGCATGAAATGGGCCTCGCGATCGATTCCCATCGCCGCCCAAACCTGGTCAAAGTAGCGGAAGGATTCGGACTGTTCGTTTGCAGGCACGCCGCCCGACCGGCCGTAGAACTCGATAAGCGGGTGGCCATCTTCCTCGAACAGACGAATCTGATGCTTCAGCGTACGTTCCTGTCGCTGGGTGCCGCCCATGGGCACGCGCACATCGCGACGAATGCGGCGATAGACGTCGATGCGTGCATCGGCCTCGTTGATCGCGACTTCGTTTTCGATGATGAACCAGTCGGAGTACTCCGGACTTTCCGCGGTCGCGACCATCGCGCCCCAGACGCGCTGAGAATCGAGGCCGGTGTACGACTCGCGGTACGTCGTGCAGCCGGCGGCGGTGACCACAAGCGGCGCGAACAGAGCAAGCAAGAGCAGGGGCATCGACAGGCGGGCGCGAGGCATCGGCAGATCTCCAGAAAGTGATCGGGACCTGACCATGATCGGCCACGAGCCGGGCCCGCGTCAAACGCAATCTGGAGAAGGTTGCCCGGTTGATGGCATGAAGGCCGGTTATTCGGACGCAACGTCCGCCTACCGCGCGATGGTGAACCGGTCGAACTCACCCGTCGGGCGGCTGCGTTCGGTTCGCTTTTCGGTGATGTGGCCGCGCATCGCCTCTTCAATGCCACTCACGAAACCGGTCAATTCCTCGTGCGTGCCTTCAGCCACCAGACGCACCGTGCCATCCGGCTCGTTCCGCACCCATCCGGTGACCTTGAACTGCGATGCAACGCGATTCGTCGTCCAGCGGAAGCCCACGCCCTGGACATGGCCGGAGAAGATCACGGTGTGCCGTTCGGTCGGTGTCATTGCAACTCTCCAACCGTTCTGACCATCAGAGGTTGGCCATGACTTCCTCGGGAATATCCGCGTTCGAGTAGACCTTCTGCACATCATCGTGCTCTTCGAGAATGTCGAGCAGCTTCAGAACCTTGCCCGCGGTATCGGCATCGACCTTGACGAGGTTGAGCGGGATCATCGTGAGTTCTGCGCTCGCGAGTTCGATGTTCGCCTCCTCGAGCGCCGCACGCACGGGATGAAACTCGCCCGGCTCACAGGTGACTTCCCACCCGCCATCGGACTGACGAATGTCATCGGCCCCGGCTTCGAGCGCAACTTCCATCAACTGCTCTTCCGTGACCTTGCCCGACTCGATGAGGATCAACCCCTTCGACTGAAACCCGAAGGCGACGGAGCCGGACTTGCCGAGGTTGCCGCCGTTCTTCTCGAAGTAGAGTCGCATCTCCGGCCCGGTGCGCTGCACGTTGTCGGTGACGACATCGACGATGATGGCCACACCGCCGGGACCGTAGCCCTCGTAGCGCACTTCTTCCATGCGCTCGGATTCGAGTTCACCCGTGCCCTTCTTGATCGCCTTCTCGATCGTGTCCTTGGGCATGTTGACGGCCTTGGCTTCGTCGATCGCGTATCGAAGCGACAGGTTCGCCGCGGGATCTCCCCCGCCGTTCTTCGCGGCGATGATGATCGCGCGGGCGCACTTTGACCACGCTTTGCCTTTGACGGCGTCCTGCCGCGCCTTGCGGTGCTTGATGTTGGCCCATTTACTGTGACCGGCCATGGCTGAATCTCCTGCGCAACGCCGCTGGTCGCGACATCGCGAATATGTCGTGTCGATGTTCGCTGCCCGCCGTCAGTCGCGGGGTATTCCTTCTTCGGCCTCGGCAAAGGTGGGCGCAACCGGCGGCGACTCACCGCGCTCCAATGCGGCAAGCTTCGCTCGAATTGAGTCCAGACGGGGCAGGAACTCCCGATCATAGATCGCATCGGGCGATTCGATCAGCACACCCCAGCCGAGCATCTGGTACCGCATGAAGTTCTGCTTCTCCCGCTCGCGTTCGGCGGGGTCCTCCAGCAGCGACTGAGCACGCATCCATGCTTCCTTTGCGCCTTCCCGAGACCCCAGCCGCCACCGCGTATCGCCAAGATGATCGAGCACTTCGGCACTGGGGGCTTCACCCTGCCGGACCGATTCACTGAGCGATCGCTCAATCAGTTCCACCGCACCGGGCCCGTCGAATCCATCACCCGCCGCAAAACGCCCCTGTCGGTATCGCAGCCACCCCGCGGTATCCAGGAGGTTTGAATTCGTTGGCAACTGCGAAATCGCCCGTTCGATCATCGAGGCGTTCTCCGCGGTGTTCACCCCCTCTTCGATGCGCCGGTAGCCGAGGTTGTTCATTGCCATGGCATCATTCGGCCGCCGCTCCAGTGCGGAAATCAGCAATCGCTCCGCCGCTTCTTCACGACCGATGATCGTGCACAACACGCTGAGCGAGTAGTAGGCCGCACCGAGCCGATCGCCACCGCCATCGGTGTTCATGACGAGCGCCAGTCGATCCGACTCATCCAGCATGCGCAGAAACGAGTAGGCCTCATCGATCTGATCCGATGCCGCGTAGCTGGCAAGGGACATCTGAACCAGCAGCCCCAGCGCATCGCGCGACCATGCGCGCGGCGATTGAAACGCCACTTCCGCAAGGCGTGCCGCGGCCTTTGGCTCGCCGGCGGAGAGCAATCCCTGCACGCCATCGCGAATCAGACGCACGTTGCCCGCGCCATCGCGAATCTTTCCCTCATGACCCGAAGCCACCATCGCAACGGCCAGGGCATCGAACGATTCGCCCAGGCCGTCCAGTCGAAGGACCGACCGCATACCCATGATGAAGACCCGCGCATCCGGGGTCTGCACGCGCGAAAGATACCGCTCGACAAAGCGAAGCCGCAGATCGTCATACGCGGGGTCGATGGTCGGCAGCGCTTCCACGAGTTGCATGATGCGCATCAGCGTCGTCTCGGAGGAATCCGCAAACCGCTCGAGCATCGGGCGAAGCAGGCGCGCTGCTGCTTCGGAGTCTTCATGCACGAGATGCAGCTCGACGAGATCAAGATCGCGTCGAATGCCCGGCGGCCGACTGCGCAGACGTTTCTCCGCCAGGCCGATGGCTTCCTCGCGTCGCTCGGTTGCGTAGCAGACGGTCTCCAGAAGGCGCAGGGTGACGAAGTCATCCGGTTGCTGCTCTGCGATTGCCTTCAATTCTTCGTAGGCGTCTTCCGCGCGGTCCATTCGCAGCAGCACCCGAACGCGCTGTTCCGTCAGTGTTTCGTCGTGCGGCCTCTGAGTACGGCGATCGTTCAGCCAGTTCAGCGCATCATTCGCGCGATCATCGTCCAACCAGGTGCGTACCAGCAGCGACAACGCCTCGGTGTCGGTCGGCGTTCGATCGATCAGCCGGATGAGTCGCTCGATGGCCTCGTTCGACCGATGATTCTCAAGCAGTTCCTGCACGCGCAACCCCTCCACCAGCGGCGCATGCGGAGCATGGGTGACCAGCGAGCGAATCGTTTCGCGCTGTCGTTCCGCATCAGCGAGCGGACCCCGCGGATCAAACAACCGAAGCAGAACCACGTAAGGCCGCGGATCGCCGGGGTCACGTTGCCGCGCCACCTCCAGCGCTCCGGGTGCACGCCGAATCTCTGCCGCGCTCAATGATCGCGCCTGGCCCAGCATCAGCCATGGGCGCACTTCGTTCGGCGCGAGTTGCGTGGCGCGTTCAGCCGCCCGGATCGCGCCGGGAACATCGTCAATCAGCAGTCGCGCTTCGGACTGTTCACACAAGAGAGCGGCCGATTCGAAACGCGTTGCAAGCAGAGCTGCCTGTTCCAGCCGCCCCGGTTCACCCAGCCGCCCCGCCACCGTGAGCGCGGCGGAGATGACCGCCGGGTCATCACTTGTGGACTTCAGCAACTCATCCACTTCTCGCGCTGCGGCACCGAGGTCGCCCAGCCGCAGCAGTTGCTCCGTTGTCAGCAAGCGCGCGGGGAGCGATCCGAATGCGCGCAGTGCAGCGACCGTTTCGTAGGATGCGCCAAGGGCGCTGAACAGACTTCGCTCGATACTTCGGAGGTGTGCTGGATTCTCTTCGACCATGCGCACCGCTTCGCGCAGCGCATCCTCCGTTCGCCTTTCGGCCAGCCGGCTCAACAGGTCATGGCGAAGCTGCTCTGCATCACGTTCTGCGAGCGCGACAGCGTTCTCTAGTGATGCTCGAAGTCCCGCCACTGCTTCATCCGTACTGCCTGCAGCCGCCAGAAAACGCTGGGCCGCAAGTGAATCGCGATCGCCGTGATTCCGAATCGACGCATGGACGTTTTCCAGCGGCGTCTTCATCTTGCGCAGATGAATGATCAGCTCGGTCAACCACGGATCGATCGCCCCGAACGCGGGTGCCTGCGAGATGAGTTCACTCAAAGCATGATCCAGACGGTCGAGTTCGCCCATGCGGTGCGCGGCGACCGCGAGACGAGCAACCAAAGCGGTGTGATCGCCACCGGGTCGGTCAAGGGCCTGCTCGTACGAGCGCATCGCCTCTTCAGCCATCCCCAGACGCAAGGCAGAGTCGCCCGCCACGCGCAACAGCTCATCACGCTGGTTCGCAATGGCATTGATCCGACCAAGGAAGATCGACGGCCCGGAGAGTTGCTCGGGCATGTCCAGAACGATCGTGGCCGCTTCCAGTGCGGCCCGGTGGTAGCCGAGTGCCGGCAGCGAGAAGGCGAGAATCTGCGAAGACACATACAGCGCCCCGGGATCAAACGAAAGCGCATCATCATGATTCGAGAAGTGGGCAATGGCAGCCGCAGCGGTGGTGAAGTCACCCCGCGCCGCCTGCGCGTTGGCGAGCATGATCAGTGACTCGGCATCATCTGGTGCCACCGCGCGCAGCCGTTCGTAGAACTCCGCACTGCGATCGGTGTTTCCCATGATCGTGTAGGTGCGCGCCTGTTGCCTCAGGAGCGCAGCGCTTCGAGGGTTTAACTGCAAACCGCGGTCAAACTCCACGATGGCGACGTAGAAGCGATTCTGCGCCATCGCATCCCGGCCGCGAATGAAATGGGCTGCAGCGCGATCCTTTGCTTCGGCGGTCGGCTCGGTCGATGGCGCCGCAGGCGGCGCGGGGATGGCGAACCGTTCGGCGAGATCGCGGGTCGCACGCTCGAGCGTTGCCTGCGCCCGCTCATCCGTCTGTTCTGCCACACGCAGTACCGCAGGATCGAGTCCAGGCATGCGGCCAGCTTCGGGCGGATTCCACGCGGCGGCTGCACCTGAAGTACACAAGAACGCTGTCAGAAGCAGCACACCACCGACATTGACCGCACTCTTCAGCAAGCGGACCATCCGACCCTCCGTTTCCACGTTGCCCGCCG
>CBFGRU010000195.1:0-6176 GCA_965651255.1 uncultured Phycisphaerales bacterium | reverse complement strand
TGTCGTCGTCCCCGTTCCGCCGGCCTATGGCCTCGGCCTTGCCGGTCTGCTTGGTGTGGCAGTGCTCCGTCGCCGCCGCAACAAGGCCACTGCCTGAGATCGTTCTCCTGCGAATCAACGATTCCCCGAACCGAATCTGATTCCCTGAACGACACCCAGACAGACGCTTCAAGAAGCACAACAGGCCCTCGATCATGTCGAGGGCCTGTTTCTTTTTTGGGTGAGTCGCGACGAATCATTCGCACTGGTGGATGATCCCCCACCCAGCCCGATCCGCGAGGTCAGATCATGGGTGTGAGCCCCAATCAACCGCACCGAGGAAACGCAAACGCGCACACCTCAGCGTTCATCGCGCCCGGTCACTCACCGCGGTCAGCGGCCTCATCGCGGTGGCCACGCTCGTGGTAGCGCTTTCGCCTTGATGCATACTCCTCGGGCGAAACCGCAAGATCCGGCTGCTCGCCCGCCTGCCATTGCGCGTGCAACTTGCGCAGGAACGGGACACACCATTGGCACCCCGTCCCCGCGCCGAAACAATCGCTCAACTGTGATGCAACCTTCGGCTGTGTCTGATTCATGTACGCCCGCACCTTGCGTAAGCTGACGCGAAAGCACAGGCAGACATGATCATCCGGGTTCATGCCGCGATCCTAGACACGCCGCACTCCGAACGCGGGCATTTTCAACCAGTCAATGGATTGCTACACCCACACCTGGCAGATCAGATGCGGTTCCTTGATCTTGCCGGTGAACGTTCCGATCGAGCTCGTGATGAACTTCACTTCGTAGTCAGGGTGCGCATCCAGCCACTCGTTGATCAGTTGGTCCATGTACCGCAGCGCATCCTCGGTAAGCTTCGAGTGAAACGTCTTGCAATGCGTGGCGCCGGTTCCGGTCTTGACCGGTTGTCGTTTCCAATGGTCTTCCTGATGGGAATCGACCGTTGAACCGAAGGTGACGATTTCGCGTTTCACCGGAACGGGTGTCGGAACAGGCGTTGGTGCGGGCACCGGGACCGCGCCCGGTCGCAGACCGGGAGCGCCAGGGTTCGCACCGGGCGATCCCGCAGCCGTCGGGCCGCCGGCGCGGTTGAGCGTGCTCTCGGTGTGACGAATCTTGCTCGGGGTGGCACCATCGCCCGGTGGGCTGCTGCCCGGGGTCATCGGCCGTGGATTCGGCGTTGGCGGGGGCGGGGGTCGATCCATCATGATGTGTCTCCCTCATTCTGCCTGCGCTGGAACACGAGATTGCTCGGCTGAGCGGGCCGAGTTGTTCCTTCATCCCCTGTCGTTCACTTCTTTATTCTGCGCGAAAACACGCGACATCGCCAGCGAAATCCAGCAGCCATTGGTCATTTGCCCGTCGACGAATCCTGACCACCACGGGCCCGGAGCCGTTCGACATCAGCTCAACCACCAAGAGGTCTTCATCGCGCAACAGCCAACGCGCGGTCCCTGCCCAGAGTCGCATGACTTCCCCACGACTGTCGGACAGGCGCCCCTCGTAGGTCAGATATGCGGCTCGATGATCACCCAAAGCGATGACCGCAGTGGATTGATCACGCGGTAACTCGCTGATCATCGCGGGAAGGCGAAAGGTCTTCAGCGGGCGCGTACCGTCGGCATCGGTTGCGATCATCAGGTCGATGTGCCAGGAACCATCGGGCAGTGAATGCCGCAACTGCACCGCCGGAACCGGTCTCTCGGGCAAGTCGGTCATCAGTTGTCATGCTACGCCTCGGGCAGGATTTGCCGCTGCGAATCGAAACCGATTGGGCGCGGTGGAGGGCAGGCCATATCATCAGCGTTCTCGTATCACACGGAGGGGCACGTTCGCTCGGGAGAATCGCCGCATGAATCGAGTGTGTTATCTGTTCATTCTGATCGCATCATCCATGGCTCTGGCTGGATGTACGCAGCCGCGTGCCGTGCATCTGGTGAAGGCCGATGGCGATCGTGCGTTCGAGAATCGTCATTACGACGCGGCCTCGGTGTATTACGGCGAGGTGGTCGAGCGCCGTCCCGGTGATTGGCAGGCGCAATACCGATACGGACTGACGATGCTTGAGCTTGGTCGGCCGCACGATGCGCGCCGCGCACTCGAGATCGCCGCGGCACACCAGCCGCGCGATCGGATGATTCGCAGCGCACTGGCACGCGCGATGTACGACCAGGGCGCGACGAACGATCTCTTTGCCTATCTCCGGCAGGAAGCGCAGCAGTCGCGCGACCCGAACGCCTACGTCGATCTGGCGCGGTACTCCATGGAAGTCGGCGACATGGATGCGGCGAATCAGTCGATCCTGACCGCCATCGAGCTCGATGCAGGACAGTCAGTTGCACCATATCTCGTGGCGGCGGAGTTTCATGGCGCGCTCGGGCATACTGATCGGGCAATCCGTCGTCTGAGGCAGGCGTACGGCATCGACCATACGAACCCCGAGGTGATTGGGATGTTGCGTGAATATGGTGAAGTGCCGGGTCCGACATTGGCGCTGCCGCCCGGCCGCTGAGGTGAACGGTCATCGCGCATGATGAAGAACGCCGATGCCTCTCGACTCGTCGCCTGGATGAATGACCTCGGCGATGTCACGCGCCTGCGCATTCTCTCGCTCATTGAGTACGAAGAATTGGGCGTCGGCGAGTTATCGCGCATCGTGCAGTTACCGCAATCCACGGTCAGTCGCCACTTGAAGCAGTTGTTCGAGAATGGGTGGGTCATCAAGCGAACCGTCGGCACGGCCAGTCTCTACCGCATGGTGGAAGATGAAGTGCCCGAAGCCGCGGGTGAACTGTGGAAACTCGCGCGAGAACAGGTGGCTGCAACTTCAACCTTCACCGATGATCGTCACCGGATGAAGGAAGTGCTCGCGGAGCGACAGACCGACAGCAAGGCATTCTTCGGACGCATCGGAGGCGAGTGGGATGAACTGCGGCGAGAGTTGTTCGGCCGCGACTTCTCCGCCGATGCGCTGCTCGGCCTGCTGCCGCCGAACATGGTCGTGGCCGATGTGGGGTGTGGCACGGGTGATGCCACCGCGCACCTGGCGCCATTTGTCGGCCAGGTCATCGCGATTGATCGCGAACCGGCCATGCTGGATGCAGCGCGCAAGCGACTGAAGGACTGCGCCAATGTTTCGTTCCGCACCGGCGACCTCGAACGGTTGCCGCTGGAAGATGGCAGCGTCGATGCCGCAACCGTGTTTCTTGTCCTGCACCATGTTGATCAGCCCGCTGCTGCGGTGCGTGAATTGTCGCGCGTCGTGAAGCCCGGCGGGGTGGTCATGATCGTCGATATGGTGGCACACGACCGGGAGATGTATCGTCACACCATGGGGCATCTGCACCTGGGGTTCGATGAGAAGGATCTTCGTCGCTGGGCGCAGGGGGCCGGTCTGGGAACGATTCGGGTGCGGCGATTGCGGCCGGATACGGAGAGCAAAGGGCCGGGCCTGTTTGTGGCAACGCTTCGGAAAGATCGGCCGCGTTCGACCGCATCGCCCGCCAAGGCGTCTGACTGAGCGCCGGATGGGTTGTGGATATCCTGCCGCCGGGGCCGCTCCCGTCGATTCATCGGCGACGATGGCGGCATGCCTTTTCGCAACGGATCGATTTCGTACGCGCGGTTTCGCGTGATCGGTGATGCGCCGACAGTCGGAGATGAGGCGCTCTTCGATCGTCTGGCGGAGCACACGGTGCAGCCGCCGAGCGTTGGCGCGCCGCCCGAGACGCAGGCCGGCTGGTGCGCGGGGCGGCATGTGTTTGACGCCTCCTTCGATGCGGACACGATGCTGTTTGGCGAGCATCTCCTGCCCGGCATGCGCATTGATACGAACCGGGTCTCGGCGGAGCTGCGGCGCGCCTATCGGGCGATGGCGGAATCGGCCTTCGCGCTGAACAGTCCGACGGGCGTCCTCAGCCGGTCGGAGAGACAGGCCGCCAAGGAAGAGGCCGAAGCGCGATGCCGTCAGGAGATTGCGGAAGGTCGGCACCGTTCATCGAAACTGATCCCTGTCTGGTGGAATCTTTCCCGCGGAATGCTCTATGCGCCGTGTTTCAGCGATGCATCGGTGTCCGCGTTGAACACGCTGCTGTTCGAGACGTTCGACCTGACGCTGGACTTCGCCTCGGCGGGGGCGATTGCACACGATTGGTTGAGCGAACAGGGTAAGACGCGCGACTTCGACGATGCACGACCATCGCGCTTCACACCTCCGCCGGCGCACGCGCGCAGCGAAGATGGCCGCGACCTGGTCACGCCCAGCGTCCCCTGGGCGTTCGCCGGTCCGGAGCCGAAGGACTTCCTCGGCAATGAGTTTCTCATCTGGCTGTGGTGGATGATCGAAGCGGAAGAGGGGCTGATCGAGACCGCGATCGGCGAGATCGCAGTCGTCATTGATGCGGTGCTCGACATGGACTGCGCGTGGGACGCGACTGGCAAGCAGTCGCTGCGCGCGACCGGTCCCGCGCGACTGCCGGAAGCACGGCGGGCGCTCGAGTTCGGCAAGTGGCCGCGCAAAGCAGGGCTCATTCTCGCACACCGTGGTGAGCAATGGTCGCTGACACTTCAGGCCGATCGCTTCCTGTTCACCGGCATCAAGCTGCCTCGACCCGAAGGCGATGATGGACCCAAGTCGCTGCGCGAGGAGATCGAGCAGCGAATGAACTCACTCGAGCAGGTTGATGAGGCGATGCTCGCGCTCTACCACGCATTCCTGCGCGTGCGGTTCGATCCCTCGTGGAACACGGTCCGCGAGCGCATCAGCCGCTGGATTCGCGGTGAACGGAGCGCTGGCGCCACCCCCAAGGTCGAAGTTCTTGCGCACTGACTGAGTCAGATGGCGAAGGTCTTGTCATGTCCATGACAGCGGGACTCCACGTCGCACCCGGCACGTCCAGACGATTGCCTGTTGCCCGTGTGGGTGGGTATGACACCACAACCCCCGCGCCTCACTCCTTGCGCCAGATAGCGATGCGGCTGAGCGGCGTATCGCCGGCGGCGTAGAAATCACCGCCGGCAAAGAGCGCGGGCGCAAGCGGGCCTTCGGTGATGGCGTACACCACCGCGACATCGTCATCCAATCCTGCGCCAAGGCCGCTCCACGCGCTCCCGTTCCATCGCGCAATGTTGAGTGCATTCACACCACCAGCCGTCATGAACTGACCGCCAACGATCAGCGCTTCGCCGGAGCCGTCATCGAAGGCGGTCATCGTTCGCACCGGGCCGTCGGTGCCTTCACCGAGCGGCTGCCAGGATGAACCGTCCCACGCGACGATGTGCTTGGCCGGAACTTCACCGGCCATGGTGAAATCGCCCCCGATGTACAGCAGGTCATTGCAAACCGTCAGCGTATAGGCCGAATCATCCAGCCCACCGCCGACGGGGTGCCATTTCTCACCGTCCCACCGCGCGATGTAGTTGATCGGCCGCGCATCTTCACCCCACGAGTCGTAGAACTGGAACCAGCCGGCGACATAGAGGTCACCCTTGTACACCGCAAGATCCCACACCGCATTGTTGGGGCTGAGGTCGGTCAGTTCGTGATACTGCTGGCCGTCCCATCGGGCGATGCTGCCCGAGAGTGTCGTTCCGATGTTGTGGAAGCCGCCGGCGACATAGAGATCGCCTTCAAACTCAACCAACGCTTCGATGCCGCCATCCTGGAGCGGGTCGCCCAGTCGCGTCACCTCGCCGTCGGCATCGATCCGCAGCAGGCCGTACAGCTCTTCACGCCCCTCGGTGTGCCCACCGGTGTACAACGCACCTTCATGAACAAGAAACGATCTGAACGGCATCGTGAAGTGATCACCCAGCGGCTGCCAGGCATCATCGCGCCAGACGCCGATGCCAGCGAGATCCGTATCACCCGAAGAGCGAAACTCTCCGCCGATGATCAGTTCATCGTTGAAGATGACCGCCGACTGCACCTGGCCGAAAACGCCGAGTCCGAGCGGTTGCCACGAGTAGCCGGAGGCGTTCGCAGGCGAGGCGCCGCCGGTCGAGGTCTGTCCGGCCGCACTCCCGTTTCCATCGCCGCTGCCTCCTCCTCCTCCGCCGCAACCGCTGAGTGAGAGTGAACAACCCAGCGCGCCGATCACACAGGCGCTGCGCGAGAATCGATTCGTGGTGGTCATGGCGGTTTCCTTCTTCAGCAGGACATGGGTTCCACGCTTCAG
>CBFGRU010000194.1:0-6199 GCA_965651255.1 uncultured Phycisphaerales bacterium | reverse complement strand
ATGCACGGCAGCACCATCAGGATCAGCACCGTCGCGCTCATCAGGCCGCAGATGATCGTCGCCCGCATGCGCCGACGGGCGGGATATGCCCTCTGGTGTCATGGGCGAGATGGCCCCACCGATTGAAGATGAACTAACGGGCTGGAACATGATGTCTGCTCATAATCCGTCCAAGCATTGATCGTTGACTGGTGTATATTGAGAGTGCCTGATCAGTTTCTGTATGTGGAGCGCCCCGATTATGCTGCCTGGCTTCCTCCGGTATTTCCTTGCTCTCTTTCTGATGATCGGCGGCACGGGAGAGTGCGCGCAGGCGCAATCGCATCGAGGAGATGATCCCGAGCGACTGGTCGCCGAAGCCGCACGCATCTGGCGCGAGGTGTATGCATCGTGGGATGATGAAATGATGTATCTGGACGGTTCGCCCGAGCGATTCGATCCAGCGGTCGCGGCTCGCGAATACGGACGATTGCAGCCAGCGGTGGAAGCGTTGCATCGCGCGATGCAGGTTGGTGGGCCGAGTTTTCGACCAAGTTCGCAACCATGGCTGAATGGCCCTGCCCCTGTGCACGTTGTCGATTCGCGGCATGCCGCGATGGCTCTGATGGCAGACATGCGCTGGCGCATACACAGTGGACAGTCTCAAGACCTGGGCGAGCGCGCGGCGATCCTGTTCGAGTTTGGCACTGCATCTTCAGCCGGCGGTGATTTCCTGAATTCGGTCGTCGGGCTCGCCATTGGAGCAGGGTCACTCAATGTTCTTCGCGAGCACGCCATTCCATCCGGCTCGTTGACTGCCGCACAGGCGACACTTGCGCTGGCAGCGATCGACAAAGCAGCGATGACGGGCGACCCGCACCAGTTCAGTTCGTCGCTCGCGCGCACGGCCGACCGCGACCTTGCGTGGATTCTCGGCCAGAACGCTGAACCTGCTGACCGCGAAGCAATGCTTGCTCAGATGGCGGAGTCGGCGACAGAGCAAGGTCGGATCGAGTTGGCAACACAGTTCCGCGGATTGTCGCCGGATGGAATTCAGATCGCCGCGGAACAGCACGCTGCACTTCTCACTCGCATGAGCGAGATTACAAGTATGACTGATCTCAATGCTGCGAAGGTTGCATGGGCGCAACTCGAGAAGGAGCGCACAGTCGGACTGTACGGACCATTCGCGGAAATCATGGCCATCAATGCCAACCTCGTCGCCATCATTGAGGATTGGGAGAAAACGACCGCAGAGGTTCGGGCGAACCTTCAGACGATCGCTCGCGATCCGAATGGCGCGAAGCGACTGATGAACTCGGCATATTTTTACCAACGTGCCATCGGCGCCTGGCAGCGACAGCCCGGTGCGTTTCGACAACAGTTGCTTGATGCAGCGAACGATTCAGAACAGTCGCCGCCGGAGAATTGGCGTGAAGACCTGTCAGAGACGCTCTCCGACCTCGATCGAGCGTCGATGATTGAACGATGCGTTTTTCAACCAATCGAGTCTCGGCAGAGGCAGACGAACTGGCAATGGCCCGGCGAAGTGATTCCACTGAATGAGCTCGCGACGGTGCGACGATTCGCTTTGCGCGAGGCGTTGAAGTCGGGAGATGCGACACCACGCGAGAATGCGCGCCTCGATGCTCTGGGATTGCTCGCGATGATCGATCATCTCGCGCAGGAGGGTGTCATTGAGTTCACCAAGACCGCAGCCGACATGCTCGGGATGCTCGCAGAATTGGAGAAGTGGCCAACATTTGATGAGGCATCGAGTGAACTGGCCGCTCGACACGCCGATCTGCGCGACCGACTTCAACGGGATGACCCGTTGCGGCTTTCGCGGACGGCGAGATTGCTGCCGACGCTCACCATCGGTCCGCTTTTAATCTCCCCTGATCACAGCGCAACCATCGACAATCTCGTCCGGATTGATGCCTTCAGATCGCGACTGCCGAGCACCGTGTTCACGCACGGAATGGGGACTGATCTGCTCATGAGAAACGCTCAGGCATTGCGCGCCGAGGCCGTCGCTCCCGCCTTACGTGCCGCCCGCGATCGAATGGAACAGAGTATCAGTGAGCTGATCGACATGCGAACGACTGATGAAGTGTTACAGAGTCGCGCGCGATTCGAAGCGGCGATGATCGCGGAGGACCGCCCCGCGCTCGCGGAGTGGTCACGGTGCTGGACTTTGCCGGTGTTCGATCTGCTCGCGCGGCGAGAAGCCATTCGCGACCATGCGCGGGTGGTCGCAGAACAGATCAAGTAATCGCAGTCGAAGACCGTTGCGACTCGTTCTCACTTTCGGTCCATGCAGCGGAACGAATGTTCGGCAGACGTGGCTGCCACCTATTCTTTCGCGACCATGCGGGCGTGGATTCGCACCATCGTGACTCGACCCGGCTCGGATGAAGCGCAGCTTCCGCTGGCGCTCATCACGGGGGCGCTGCTGCTCATCGGCACGCTGGTGTGGAAACTGCTGGATGAATCATCGCCGCCGCTCGCGGTGATCGGCGAAGGGCTGGTCTGGATCGCGCTCGGAATCGGCCTGATCCACGGCGGAAAGGCCGCGTGGGATGCGATTCGTTCGTTGCGCCCGGACATTGATGTTCTCATGGTGGTCGGTGCGATTCTCTCCGCTGCGCTCGGGCATCCGGAGGAAGGCGGCTTGCTGCTCTTCCTCTTCAACCTGGCGGGTGCACTGGAACATCGGGCGCTCGCGAAGGCGAAGGATGCCGTCACCCGCCTGCACAAGCTCATGCCGAAGAACGCGCTGCGGAAGGAGGGGGAGAAGTGGGTCGAGGCCGATGCCGAAGCGCTGCAACCGGGTGATGTGGTTCTCGTGCGGCCGGGTGAGACGATTCCCGCCGATGGCGACGTGCAGCAGGGTCACACGACGGTCAACCAATCGACGCTGACCGGTGAATCGGCGCCGCGCTCGGTGGGGGTTGGTGATGAAGTCTTTGCGGGCACGCTCAACGAAACCGGCGCGATCGAGATCGCCATCACCCGCGCGGTGCATGAATCGAGCATCAAGAAGATCCTGATGCTGGTCCTCGAAGCGCAGGAACGCCGACAACCCGTCCAGCGGCTGATTGATTCGTTCTCAACGCCGTACACGCTTGCGGTCTTCGCGGTCGCGATGACCGTGTTCATACTTTCGTGGCTTCTGCCCGCAGATGGTTCATTCTCCGCGGCGGCGTACCGCGCGATCACGCTGCTGGTCGTCGCGAGTCCGTGCGCGCTGGTCATCTCGACCCCCACCGCGACGTTGTGCGGCCTCAGCCGGGCAGCGCGTGCGGGCGTCCTCATCAAGGGAGGCGATGCGCTCGAACGGCTCGCGCGCATCCGCCATGTCGCGCTCGACAAGACCGGCACACTCACAACCGGGCAGATTGAAGTGACGCGCATCGAGCCGGTCGGGCCGAGCGATGTTGATGCGCTCCTCAGCGTCGCGATGGCGGCGGAACAACGGTCCACCCACCCCATCGCCGCCGCCATCGTGCGGCTGGCCGAAGCGCATGACCTTCACCCTGCGGAACTGGCGGCCCTGTCCAACGTGCCGGGCCGGGGAATCGAGGCCGACTACCAGGGCAAGCCCCTGCGCATCGGGACGCTCGCCTTCTGTGAAGAACTCATTCCCGTCTGCTTTCGCCGGCATACCGAATCGCTGGTGCACGGCGTGCGCGCTGATGGCGGCTCGCCCGTCATCATCGTGCACGATGGACAAACGATTGTGCTCGCGCTCGCCGACACCGCGCGCGAAGGCGCGGATGAACTCGCGCGCGGGCTCGAAGAAGTCGGCGTCGAGTCGGTCACCATGCTCACCGGCGATCAGCGCTCCGTCGCCGAGCGCATCGGCCGCGAACTCGGCATCGCCGATATCCACGCCGAACTCATGCCCGAAGAGAAGGTCGCCGAACTCGAACGATTGCGCCACCAGCACCCGCGCGGCGGGTTCGCGGTCATTGGCGATGGCGTCAACGATGCCCCCGCGCTCGCCGTCGCAGATGTGGGCCTCGCGATGGGTCGCATCGGGGCCGATGCCGCCCTCGAAACCGCCGATGTCGTCCTGCTGCACGATGACATCGACCGCGTCCCCTGGGCGATCGGCCTCGCCCGGCGCAGCAAGCGCATCATGACCGCCAACCTCACCTTCGCCACGGCGGTCATCATCACCCTCGCCGCGTGGACGCTGCTCGGCGATCTGCCCCTCTCTCTCGGCGTCATCGGACACGAAGGGTCCACGCTCATCGTCGTCGGCAACAGTCTGCGGCTGCTGCTGCACCGCGCGCCGAACGATTGAACGCACTATCAACTATTGTCAATCTCTTCGAGGCCCGCGGTAGATGCAGCCGCTCGTTCCGGTTTCGCAGACTTCAATCTTCGAGAGCAGCGGCAACTCCGGCTTCAGCTTCACCCACAGCCACTCCGCCAGCCGTTCCGTCGTCGAAATCTCCAGCCCCGGGATCTCATTCAGGTAGTGATGATCAAGCCGCTTCAGAATCGGCTGCATCACCTGCTTGATGTCCGCGAAATCCATCACCCATCCCGTCGCGGGGTCGATCGGCCCTTCGCAGTAAATCGTCACCGTATACGTGTGGCCGTGCAGCCGATGGCACTTGTGCGTCTCGGGCAGATGTTCCAGCCGATGGGCGGCATCGAACGTAAATGTCTTGTAAATCTCCACGACGATCATCGTAGCCGCTTCACGGTGACAACTGCATGTCACCCGCGCGGCGCGATTGTGAAACCGCGGGCCGATTCGCGCTTGCATTCACCCACCGGCGATCAACGATTGATGAATGAACCCTTTCGCCCTGCCCGCTCGTACCCTCGCCCAGTTGCGCAAGCCGACGACCATCGGCGACCGCACGTTTTCGCTGCCCGAACTCGCGACGCTGTTTCAGCGACCCTCGTGGGTGAACAATCGCGGCCGGCCGGATCGCTCCGCCTGCCTTGAACTGCGCGCCCAGGACATCTGGCGACTCGCCGAATACACGCGCATGAACATCGGCGCCGTCAGGGGATCGCGCCGAAAGGACGCATCGGTCTCCCTGATCGCCACCGGAGCGTACGCCATCGACCCGCGCCAACTGATGCACATTCTTCGTTCCCGTCAACAACGCCAGCGCCGCCGACGACGCAAACGCATGCCGATCGCCGGTTCGTTTCGCACCGAAAAGGCCAACGCCATGAAAGAGCGCCTCGATGAGCGGCTGCCAACGCCGAACCCCGAACTCCGGGCGTTTGAAGATTTCGTCCACCCAGACCTGCCGCGGAAGTCGCACGGCCTCGGGCAGCGATGGGTGCACACACTTCGCCTCGAACATTGGCAGTTGCATCGCTATCTCGACCAGCACTTTCTCATCTGCCCGACCACCCACGAGAAGCCCGGTCGATACGACTTCACCCATCATCCCCGGCATCGGGAGTGGTACTACCCACTCGAAGTCCCCCGGCCGCGCAAACCGCGCTTCGAGCCGCGCCTCTCGCACCAGGCGCCGAAGCATTGCTGCGGGAAGGTGATGAAGCTCTTCATGCCGCTCGCCACCGAGCAGGAAGTGGCCGATGCCGCCACCGCGCGCGAGTGGCTGGGCGACCTCGACTCGCGCATCATGTTCGGCGGCACGCGGCCGAACATGCACATCATGCACAAACGCCAGTTCCTGCTCCAGCGGTACGGCCCGCTCTTCGACCGCCGCTTCGTCTGCCGCCAATGCCTCGGCCTGCGCTACGGCGAAGTGAAGCGGCCGCGCAATTCAACTCGCGCTGAACGCCGCAGCAAGCGATTGATCGGAGATTTCCAACCTGATCACTTCAACAATCAACAACCCCGCCTTCGCGTGAAGACGGGGTTGCGTTCTTGATGTTGAATCAGGATGTGGACCGCATCAGCGGCCGCAGCCGTCATGACGCCTGACGGCGACGACGACCCTGACCAGCCAGCGATGCGACCGCCAGCAGTGCCAGCGCGCCGGGCGAAGGAATCGCCGCCCACGCCACGGCCTGCTCAAACAGGCGATCTTCCACACCACTGCGCAGGCCGTCCACACCGTAGCTGGATTGCGCCAGATACAGGCCGCCGAGGTAGACCGATCGACCCGCCAGTTGATCCTGGTAGGCGATGGCGAACGAAAACGCAACACCATCCACTGAACCGAGGAGCGACGCGTTCTCATCCAGCGCGCCAGCCCCTTCTGTCAGGTAGGGC
>CBFGRU010000193.1:0-6199 GCA_965651255.1 uncultured Phycisphaerales bacterium | reverse complement strand
ACGTATCTGGCGGAACGAGGCGCGTAGACTCATTGTTGGAGCGCGGCTGGGCATTCGGCCGAACTTCGACTCATTGTGACCGTGACCTGGAATGCGGACTTCGAGAGCGAAACGATTCACCTGATGCCACTTCTGCCTGATATCAAGTCCCCCGCCGATCTGAAGAAACTCTCCATTGATGAGTTGCCCGAACTGGCAAAGGAGATTCGAGAAGCGATCTGCGGCCAGATTCAGAAGTCAGGCGGCCACCTGGCGCCGAACCTCGGCGTGGTGGAGTTGACAATTGCCCTGCATTACGTGTTCGATTTCGGGCACGATCGACTGCTGTTTGATGTCGGGCACCAGTGCTATCCGCATAAGCTGCTGACGGGGCGGTACCCGCTGCTTCCGCAGTTGCGCAAGCGCGATGGCATGGCGGGGTTTCCCGATCCGAACGAATCGCCGTACGACCTGTTCGCGGTGGGTCACGCGGGAACCGCGATCTCGACCGCGGTGGGCATGGCGCGCGGCGACACGCTGAATGGTGAAGGGTTTGAGCCGGAGCATCACCCCGACGGTCGAAGGATCGTTTCTCTGATCGGCGATGCATCGATCGTGAACGGCGTCGCGATGGAAGGGCTGAACAACGCCGGCACGCTGAAGCGACAGTTTCTCGTCGTGCTGAACGACAACGGCATGTCGATCGCCAAGCCGCAGGGCGCAGTGGCGGCGTACTTCGACCGGGTGCGCGTGAACCCCGCGTACCGCCGATTCAAGAAGGTCGGAAAGGAAATGGTCGCCCACATGCCCGGCGGATCGGTGCTGCACGAGATGTACCACCGACTCGGTGAAATCGCCAAGGACACCGTGAGCGAAGATGCGTGGTTCGAGAAGTTCGGCCTGCTCACGATCGGCCCGGTGGATGGTCACGACCTGCGCTCGCTGATTGACATTCTGAACGAGGTAAAGGATGTCGATCGACCGATGGTGCTCCATGTGCACACGATCAAGGGCAAGGGGTACGAATTCTCTGAAGGCGATGCAACAACGTTCCACTCACCCAAGCCGTTCAAGGTTGATGGCTGCCGGGTGGAGGTGAACGCCTCCGGCCGCAACTTCACGAGCGCGTATGCCGATGCGATGATCGAGCTGATGACGCGCGATGAGAAGATTGTTGCCTGCACCGCTGCGATGCCCGATGGCACGGGGCTGGCGAAGGTGATGCCGGTGTTTCCCGATCGCACGTGGGATGTGGGCATCTGCGAATCGCACGCGATGGACATGATGGCGGGTCTGGCGAAGACCGGGTGGAAGCCGTTCTTCGCGGTGTACTCGACGTTCCTGCAGCGCGCGTTCGACCAGGCGTTTCAGGAAGTCGCGCTCCAGGGTTTGCCGGTGCGGCTGTGCCTGGACCGAGGCGGCCTCGTCGGCGGCGATGGCGCGGTGCATCACGGATTCTGTGACATTTCCATCCTTCGGGTCTTTCCGAATGCGTGCCTGCTGGCGGCGATGGATGAACCCTCGCTTCGCGCCTCACTTGAATTCATAGCCAACTACGATGACGGGCTGAGCGCGGTGCGCTACCCGCGCGACAATGTGAGCACGCGGTTTGCCGCAGAGCCATGCCCGCCGTTCGTGATTGGCAAGGCACGGCCGCTCGTTGAAGTCGATGAACCGGAGGTGGCTGTGCTCGGCTACGGCGTGATGGCAATTCACGCGCTGGAAGCGGTGGACCTGCTCGAAGGCGAGCACGCGGTGAACGTGTACGATGCTCGCTTCGCGAAACCGGTGGATATCGAATTACTCCAGTCGCTCATCGCGCGCGACATTCCGATTCTGACGATTGAAGATCACGGACTGGAAGCGGGCTTCGGCTCGTGTGTGCTGGATGCGTGCCACGAGGCCGGCCTCGATACGCGATTGATTACGCGACTCGCGATTCCCTCACGCTGGATCGGGCAGGATTCACGCGCGAAGCAGCTCGCTGAAGTCGGTCTCGACCCGGCATCCATCGCCCGAACCATCCGCGGAATCGCACGGGGCGAGCTGCGCGATGCCGACGCAACGAGTGCCGTCGCTGCCTCCGCACCCGTGCGCCACTGATGCCAGCGTTAACCTCGCTGCCGAGTCATGCGCGAAGAATCTGGATCGTCGGCCCCTGCGGTTCAGGCAAATCAACGGTGGCACGCGCCATTGGCGACGCGCTGGCGTTGCCGGTGTATCACCTTGATGAACTCTACCACCTGCCCGGCTGGCATTCGCGCGAGCCGCGCGACTTCACACTGACCGTCAATCGAATCACGCTGCGTGAGTCGTGGATCGTCGATGGCAACTACGCCCTCGTGCGCCGCGCGTTTCTTTCGCGGGCGGATTTCATCATCTGGATCGATCTGCCCCTGCGCACCACACTGCCGCGAATCATCTGTCGCAGCGTGCAACGGGCAGCCCTGCGCACCCCCTGCTGCAACGGAAACTTTGAATCGTTCCGGCAGACGTTCGCCTCACGCCATTCAATGATCCACTGGGCGCTGACCGGCGGCCGACGTCATGCACGCGAACTGGCTGACGAAGTCACCTCCCACCCGCACGTGCGACTCCCCTCTCCACGAGCGGTCCGGCTGTGGCTGCGATCGGTAAACGCCTCGAACCGGACCATCAAGTGATCGACGACTTCGCGTTTCCGGCTTCCCCGATCGCGTCGAAGAACCGGGTTTGAATCTCCTGCAATCGCAGCGGTTTGCCGTGTTTGTAATCATGGAAGGGTTGATAGAACCGAAAAACGCGTGCCGGGCGCAGCGGACGAAAGACGATCGCCATCGGATTGAATTCACGCGAACCGCCGAAGTGCTTGAACGCCGTGCGCTCCAGCGAACGCGACCACTGAGCGCGTTCAGACCAATTCAGCAGCACCGCCCGGTGTTCAATGCGAGGCAGGATGTTGTCCGCAATGTAATCTGCCCAGATCGGACTGCTCGAGTGAATGAACAGAATGTCTCTTCCTCGCCGACACCACCGCCACCAGATTCTCACGTGCAGCGCGAGCGAGAAGAGCAGGTACGCAACCACTCCCACCGGGAAAAGCACCAGGATGATGAGAATCCCGAGCGGCATCAGCACCGCATCGTTGAGAATACGACGCCACCGCGGTACCGCTGTCTTTCCGCTCGCTCGATTCATCTGTGCGACTGTACCCTGAATTCGATGACATCGAACACTCTTGGAGACCATGTGAATCTGTTCAACGGCATGGCCCCACCGCTGGCCCGTTCACTCGATTCCGCTGCGACGCATATCCGTCCCTGTCCAATCCTGCTACCGTGATGGGCAATGATCTTCGGACTGTCATGGCCCACGATCGTCTTGCTCGCGGAACTGTGCCTCCGCGTGACCTTCGTTGGCATCGTGCTGCTCCGCCGGCACGACCCCGAAGCGCGGCTTGCCTGGGTGGTGATCATCCTCATTCTGCCGGTGATGGGCGTCCTCGCGTACACGCTGGTCGGCGGCGTGCGACTCGGCTCAAGGCGAGTGCGCGCCGGGGAGCGACTGCTCAAGAGCATGTGGGGAACCGGCGCGTACTGCCCCGACAACCTTCGCAGCCATCAATCGGAACTGACGGAGACGAACCGCCAGATCGCTGCCCTCGCTGAATCCGTCGGCGGAACGCTCGCCAAAGGCGGCAACGAAGTCAAACTGATGGGCGATGCCGAATTGGTGATTCAATCGATCGTTGATGACATTCGCAGCGCCGAACAGCATTGCCACCTCCTCTACTACATCTACCTGGATGATCATTCCGGCCGCGCAGTCGGTGAAGCGCTGATGCACGCCGCGAATCGTGGCGTGAAGTGTCGCCTGCTGGTGGATGATGTCGGATCACGATCGTTCCTGAACTCTGAGCTGTGTGAGCACATGCGACGTGCCGGCGTCAGTATCGCTGCTGCCCTGCCGGTGAACCCGCTCCGCGCCCTGGCATCGCGCATGGATCTGCGCAATCACCGGAAGATTGCCGTCATCGACGGCGCCATCGGCTATACCGGCAGCCAGAACATCGCTGACGCGGCGTTTGCACCCAAGAAAAAGTACGCACCGTGGGTCGATGCGAGCGTGCGCATTCGCG
Source organism: uncultured Phycisphaerales bacterium (assembly GCA_965651255.1). GTDB lineage: Bacteria > Planctomycetota > Phycisphaerae > Phycisphaerales > SM1A02 > CBFGRU01. The sequence continues at coordinate 2,103 of CBFGRU010000193.1, read as the reverse complement.
GGCCCGTGGTGCTGGACCTGCAGACGCTGTTCGTCGAGGACTGGTATCTTGATACCGATGAATGGCTCGATTCGGTGCTGCAGATTCTGCCGCCAGCGATTGATGGCGGTGTCGCAGCGCAGATCATCGGGACCGGGCCGACATCCTACAACGAGGCGATGCGTCAACTGAAACAGGCCGCCATTCACGCCGCGCGAGATGAAGTCATCCTCACCAGTCCGTACTTCGTCCCGGATGAATCCACGGTCGTTGCGCTGCGCACCGCCGCTCGGCGCGGTGTACGAACCGTGCTCATTGTGCCGCAGCGAAATGATGCACCGGTGGTCGGCCTGGCCAGTCGGAGTTACTACGAATCGCTTCTGGATTCCGGTGTTGAGATTCACGAGTACACGCGCGGCATGCTGCACGCCAAGACCGTCAGCAGCGATCGGAGCGTCGCCATCGTGTCATCCGCCAACCTTGATCGACGCAGTTTTGAGCTGAATTTCGAGGTCACGCTGATCGTGTACGATTCTGATTTCGCCAGCGGCCTGCGGTTCCTCCAGAGTTCCTATCTCAACGACGCGGTGCGAATCGACCGGGCAGTGTGGCGCAGGCGCGGCGGACATCGTCGCCTGGCTGAGAATGCCGCCGGCCTTTTCAGCCCGCTCCTCTGACTGGCATCCTGCGTTCCCCACCCCTTTCCGGGGTACCGCTTGCGCACCGGTCTGGTACCATGGCCCGTATGTCGCACGATGATGGCCCACTCGCAGAAGCCGCCCAACGACACTTCAACTCCATGGTTGAATCGGCTGGCGTCAAACGATTTGCAACGTCACTCGGTGTCAGTACGCGCCAGATCAACCGGATGCGCTCCGGCGCCCAGCCGAATCCCATCGAACGATTCATCCGCTGCATGCAGGCCGCCGACCCCGAAGTGGGCGACAAGATCCTTGACTTCGTCTGCCAGGAGATGGGCGGACACTTTGTGCGTATGGAATCGCTCGACGGTGCAGTCGTCAATGCGGTCAAGGAATGCGCCGAAGCCATCGCCGCCATCTCCGATGGCAACGTCTGCGATCTTGACATTCGCGAAGTGCGCGAGGCCATCAGCGCACTGACCGCGCTCACCATGTCCATCCGTGATCAGCGCGATCGTCGCCAGCGCGGCGATAATCCCCCACCCGCGGCTTCGTGATGACCGAAACCGCTCTCACCACATTCGCATCTCCGCCATCGATCGACCCGCTCAATCGAATCGAGCACGGCGATTGCCTCGAAATTCTTCGCAACATCTCCTGCGAATCGGCGGGAATCGCATTCGATCTCGCCTACCTCGACCCGCCGTTCAACACCGGCGAGACGCAACGCGCCGCCGCCGGTGAGTTTCCCGACCGCTGGCCAACCACCGCTGACTACCTCGACTTCATTTGCCCGCGCATCAGCGAAGTCATCCGCCTCCTCAAACCCCATGGCAGCATCCTTCTGCACTGCGACTGGCGCACCGTGCACCATCTGCGGCTTCTGCTTGATGAACTCCTCGGCCCGGAACGCTTTATCAACCACCTCATCTGGCAGTATGGCCTCGGCGGCTCATCGCCAAGACGATTCGCCCGGAAACACGATGACATCCTCTACTACGCGCGCAGCGATCAGTACTATTTCAATCCGCCGAAAGTTCCCGCCACCAGCCGCCGCCTGAAAGGCCGGATGAAGAAAGCAACCGATGTGCTCGACATCCCCGCCATCAACAACATGAGCAGTGAACGCACCGGCTACCCCACCCAGAAACCTCTTGCTCTCCTGGAACTGCTCATCCACGCCTGTTCGCCTGAACATGGCATCATCCTCGACCCATTCTGCGGCAGCGGCACCACTCTCCTCGCCGCTCAACGCACCCGAAGACGATTCCTCGGCATCGACCGGAACCCCGGCGCCGTCCAGATCGCCCGGAGCCGCCTTGTTGCTTTCGATCAACCCATGGCGCCGCAACGTTGACTCCCCTCCGTGCCGCCCCAATCATGCTCACCTTCGCCGCAGAACCTGACGCTGCGTGCGACGCCCCTCGAGCCGGAGTGGCGGAATTGGCAGACGCGCCGGATTCAAAATCCGGTGCCCCTTAAA
>CBFGRU010000192.1:0-6207 GCA_965651255.1 uncultured Phycisphaerales bacterium | reverse complement strand
CAAACTGGGTAGAGCCGCGTACTCAACGTATTCAAGAGGCCGGAGTACAAAGAACTCCAGTGGAGGCTACATCATGCTGAGCGGCGACGACGCGGGGCGGCGATGCCAGCCAAGCCGAGCAGTGCGATCGCGCCAGGGGCGGGAATGACGCCACCGAGGATCATCGACAGGCCATTGGGCTGAACGTTCCACGTGGTTCCACCATCGGGGGACCATGAGGATGAGTTTCCGCCACCGGAGCTGGTCTCCCAGAACCACGAGCCGTTCGCTCCGAAGCCGGTGTTGTTGGTGATCGAGATCCAGAACGTGCCGGCCCCGAGATTGACGGGCGCGGCGAAGTCGGCATCGTAGCGATACTCATCGACGCCGAAGATATCGATGCCGGTATCGGTGCGGACGAGATTGGTGAGGGTGGTGGTGTGGACCGCGGTACCGCCGGGCAGGCCAGCGACATCGGCGTAGAACTCAATGGTGAATGAATCGACGACCGGCGTGTTGATGGGGAAGTAGCCGCCCCAGAACGAGATGTACTCCAGCGACCAGGATGCTTCGCTCACGAAATTGTCAGCCACGCGCTGATTCGGCGAACTGCCTGTGGAGTCGGCGAACAGCCCGTTGATCTGATCGGGGTTCTGGATGACAAAGTCAGTGCCTGCCATTGCCGACGATGCCGCCGCCATGGCGGTGATACCGGCCAAGATCGAAATCGACTTCTTCATGATTGGTCTCTCCCTGCTCCATCGTCGGAGCGAACACTTCGCGGGTCGCCCACCTGTTCCGACAGTTGCTACGCCCACATAACCCACTGTACCTCCAACTGATACTACATGCTACAAGAAACTGAGATTACACGAAAGTGTGCGACGCGGTGTGTTGGGTCGCCGTGAGTGTGGGGCGGATAGACAACATGGATGAGTCTTTCGGCGGTGCGAATTGGCATGTACTTCGTCGGTTTGGGAGTTGAAAAAGCCGCTGAGGGGTGGAAATGGGTTAGCGCCATGGTGGAGATTGCCTGACTCCAGATCCCTCTGGCGGGCGAAGTATACTGATCGCCATGGATGAAAACGCGCGACAGCTGAGTTATGCGCTCGAGAGTATCGCGAAGGCCCTCGCGGAGTGGTCGGTGTCGGCCCATGAGGACCGCGATGCGTCTCTGCCGGAGCGTTTCGGGCCGCAGTGGCGGAGCCAATGGACGGAGGAAGTCAGGACACGGATTGCATACTTAGCCCAGGCGGTCGCCATGCGGCAGCCGCTGGTCTATGCCGAGACGTTGCGCTGGTCAGGAGTAGCATACCTGGCTCGGGACGTTGGTGAACGTGATCTGGCAACCAGCGTGGCGTGCATGCATGAGGTGCTGCGCGAGGAACTGCCGGCGTTGATGCGGGAGCCGATCAATCGACTGATTGATGAGGCGGAAGAGATCGAGTTTCCCGCCTCCGGTCGGCCGAAGCGGATCGCGCCCGAACAGCCGCATGGCGAATTGATTCTGCGATATCTCGAAGCACTTCTGGAAGGAAAGCGGCAGAGGGCGGAAGCGATCATCATGGACGCCGCTCGCAACGGGACGCCGATCGATGAGCTGTATCTGAATGTCCTTCAGCCGGCCATGACCGAAGTGGGTCGGATGTGGCATCTCAACGAGCTGACAGTTGCGGATGAGCACTTTGCAACCGCCACGACGGAAGCGGTGATGGTTCGATTACGCGCGTTCGGCGCCGCGCCGGAGTCCAATGGGTATCGACTGGTCGCAACGTCGATTTCCGGCGATCTGCATTCACTTGGCGTGCGAATGGTGGCTGATTTCTTCGAGATGTCGGGTTGGCAGGCCATTCTCCTCGGCGCCAACACGCCGACGCGGGACATCGTGCATTGTCTGTTAGACAAGGAACCAAATCTCCTCGCGGTGAGCATCACCAGTACGCTGAACCTGCGCAACCTCGGGGAGTTGATTCTCGCGGTGCGCGCGACAGCAGGTTTGGAGAAGCTGCCGATCCTGGTGGGCGGTGATCCTTTTCGTCGCATTCCCGGACTGGTCGAGGAATTGAATGCCAGCGGTTGCGCGGATTCGGCAGCAAAGGCCGTGCTGCTCGGTCAGCAACTGGTCGAACAGGCCTCTGCGCGCGACTGATTGTGGTTGTTTGCAGTAACAAGAAAAGGGGCGGTGGAGTAATCCGCCGCCCTGTGCATTTGATTGGAAGCGATACTTCTGCGTCTTACGCGCGACGCCGCCGTCCACCGATCAGGCCGGCCAGCCCCAGAAGCGCGATCGCGCCGGGGGCAGGAACGAGCGAGCCGTTGATGACGATTTCGCTGATGGCAAAGAGCTCCGTCAGCGTGTTTGAGCCATCATGGATGAAATTCGACAGTTGAATCGTCGTGGTTCCGATCCCGTCGAGCGTGGAACCGGTGATCATGACAAACTCGTTGTTATCCGTTGGCTCGGAGCTGTTGAAGCTCTCGGTGAATCCGCCGATGGTCACATCGAAACCGGCAATCGCGCCTGGAATTGAGTTGCCGGTCGCAAAGGAGTACAACGTGATGTCATCGATGGAGTACAACCCCGGGAGGTGCAGCGTGATGACCGGGCTAGCGAAACTGTTGTTCGCGAAGAGCTGAGTGTCGCCGACTCCGCTACCGATGATGCCGTCGTTCAAGGTACCCGAGCCGCCGAAATAGTCAGCGCGGGTAAACTGGACACCATTGGCGGAACCCATGCCGGTGTCGGTGATCGTTCCGTTGTAGTTGTGATTCCAACCGCCAGTCCCGGCGCGCGCAGCGTTCAGGATGTCGTAATGGGTGATGGTGATCTGGCTGCCCGAGCCCGCCAATGCCGTCGTCGCAATTGATCCGGCTCCGATCAGCGCGCACAGCAAAGTGCACGGTCTTCCAACTTTTCGCATCTTCTCTCCCTTTCCTAGATTCTCGACTGCGATCAATCCTGCAGTCACATGACCTTGATGCCAACCAGCGAAGAACTCAACGCTGAATTCTGCAAGGTGCTATGTACCGCAAGCATGGGGAGAGCGTACAGGATTCTGAAAAACAAGTTTTTGCGACTCAAAGACTTACCACGTTCACCTCGCGGTGAAGGATTGAGAACACGCAGAATCGATTCCGTGAGCCGATCAGTCGTGCTCTTCCTCGCTGGATCCGGAAAGAGTTTCGGGATCCATCGCCGGTCCGGTGGCGGAGGAGATCGGATCACGCCGAACGTGCACGGCCTGAGTCTGAGTTTCACCCTTCACCGTCAACGCAACCTGGTATTCGCCGGCTGCAATGAGCGGGGCTCCACGTCGGCGCCGGCCCTGATTTCCGCCATCCGCTTCAGGGGCATCGCCGCGTAGATTCCAGTTCAATCGATGAAGTCCGCGCGTCCGGGGAGCATCGAGTGTTCGAATGACATCGCCACTCAATGAACGGATCACGAGTTGAACCTCGCCCTCTGAATAGTCTGCGCCGAGATGAAAGCTGATCGTCGTGCCGTACTCCGGGTTGGGCGCAATCCACACTCGATCGCCATCTTCGCCCTGCGTGGAGACAAACTGCCATTGATACGCATCTTCCACGGTGAAGAGATGCGCGGGCTTGCCGACAATCTCCGTTGTCCATTCCTGAAGTGGCGCGACATCCATGATGAAGAAACCTCGGCCATGCGTCGCGAGAACAAGGTCGCGATCACGCGGATGGATGACGAGATCGTGCACCGCGATCGTGGGCAGGTTGTTCTTCAGTCGCGTCCAGTTTGCTCCCTGGTCAACGGAAACGAATGCACCAAGCTCCGTTCCGACCCAGAGCACGTTGGCATTGCGGGGATCCTCGCGAATCACATTGACCGGTTCCTGCGGCAGATTGGATGTGATGTTGATCCAGGACTGACCGCCATCCTTTGTCATGTAGACAAATGGTCGGAAGTCATCTTCACGGTACCCGGTGAACGACACGTATGCCGTATTGCGATCATGCCGGGAGAGTTCCACCCGACTGACCCACCAATGGCTGGGCAGGCCGGGAAAGTTCTCCGCATGGTTGGTCCAGTTCACTCCACCATCGTGCGTCCACTGGACATTGCCATCATCCGTACCGACCAGAATGATGCGCGGATCAAACACGCTTTCAGCGATGGTGGTGATGGTGCAATGCGGCACGTTGCCTTTCAGTTTGTCTGCATCGGCCGTTGAGAGGTCGGGGCTGATGATCAGCCAGTCCTCACCTCGGTTGTAACTCTTGAACAGTTTGTTGCCGCCGAAGTAGATCACCTGTGGATTGTGACTGGAGATGAGAATCGGGGAGTTCCAGTTGAACCGATCACGCGGCCCGTTGCGCTCACTCTGCGGAGGGCGAATGCTCGATCGTTCCCAGGTGTTCACGTTCACTCGATAGATGACACCGAACTGGCTCTCGGCGTACACCGTCGCGTTGTCCGTCGGGTCGATCTGCGCGTAGAAGCCGTCGCCGCCGCCGATCCGGTGCCACTCGAACTTCGTCGCTCCGCGCGGGTTTCGTGATTGGCTCGGCCCGCCCCAGGTTCCATTGTCCTGCGTGCCGCCGTACACGCGGTAGGGGATACTCATATCCACACCAACCGCGTAGAACTGCGCCATGTTGAGGTTGCCGTAATGATCCCACGTCTGACCTCGGTCGTGGGAAATGCCAAGACTTCCATCATTGCCGACGAGCAGTCGATTGGAGTTCTTCGGATCGACCACAAATGCATGGTGATCGACATGCAGGGTCGGCGCAAAGTTGCCGCGGAACCAGTTGCGGCCGCCATCTTCTGACATGAAGAGTTGCACGCCGAGCAGGTAAATGCGCTGATCATCATTCGGATCAACGCGAATCTGTCCGTAGTAATAGGGAGGTTCTCCGCTTACCGAGCGGTCGTTCATCTTGGTCCAGGTATCACCGCCATCGTCGGATCGATAGATCTCACCGCCGATCATCGGTCCGCCTTCCTGGGGCGGCTCGCGCAGCGTGTAGCTGATGACCAGTGACTCTGCCTGACGGCGAACATTCAGAACCGCTCGATCGGCCTCCTTGAGTTTGTCGAACGCCTTGAGGACCGCCCAGAAGTCTGCGAGTTCATCACCGTTCGCGCTGGTGATGACATCGTTCACGCGCAGGCCGGCCGCGGCAGCCGGAGATTCTGCATCGACCGCAGTGACTCGATACCCGCCCTGTACGAGTTGACCGTCGAAGCCAAGCTCGTCGCTCTCCTCACCGGCCCCTTCGCGACGTGCGGGAGCCGCGGAATTCTGATTACTGACTGTGGCGTAGATGATCGAAGGATTCGTGCGGTAGATATCCAAACCGATCCGTCCGATGTTGCCGGATGGAAGTCCACCTTCAAGTCGCTCCCACGTCGTCCCACCATCCGTCGAGCGGTGAATGGCGCTTCCGGGCCCGGCGCCATCGAAGTCCCACGCGCGGCGCAGTCGCTCATAGCTGGCAGCAAAGAGGATGTCCGGATTCTCCGGATTGATCGCAACGTCAACGACGCCTGTTTTCTCATCAACGTACAGCACCCTGGTCCATGTTTCGCCGCCATCGGTCGTGCGATACAGACCGCGCTCTTCATTGAAGGTATAGAGATGACCGAGCGCAGCAACAAACACAACATCTGGATTCGTCGGGTGAACGACGATGCGACCAATGTGATGAGACTCGGGAAGACCCATGTTCTTCCAGGTCTTGCCGCCATCAACGGACTTGTAGACTCCATCGCCCCAGTAACTTGATCGTTGGCTGTTGGCTTCGCCCGTCCCGACCCAGATGATGTCTGGCTTGCTCGGGGCATACGCGATGTCGCCGATCGAGATCGTCCCTTCGTTCTGAAAGATGATCTCAAACGTCGTGCCGTGATTCACGGTCCGGTGCAGACCACCAGAGGCCGAGGCAACCAGAAACGTGGCCGAGTCGTTGGGATGCAGCTCGAGATCCGTGATGCGTCCGGTCGTTGCGGCGGGGCCAATCTCGCGAAACGCGAAATCTTTGAGGATTGCCTCATCCAGCAACTGTGCTCTGCTCGAAAGAGCCGGTGACAGCGCCAGCAGGAGGGCAGCGAGAAGTACGGCACGAAAGCGACCTGTTCGCACGGGCAAATCACCTGTCTGAAAAGAATGACGCAAGCCAACTCGGCAAGAACAACGCCGATAGCATGTTCAGCATACCGGACGCTGATACCGGGATATGCCAAGAATCGGTTCCCTG
>CBFGRU010000191.1:0-6209 GCA_965651255.1 uncultured Phycisphaerales bacterium | reverse complement strand
CGCCGGCGGCGGTTCGCCGCCCGGGGCTGGTCAGTGCGAATGGGCTTCTTCTTCCTTCAACTGCCCGTTCTTCTTCTTGTAGTCGTTGATCGCGGTCCGGATGGAATCTTCCGCAAGGACGGAGCAGTGAATCTTCACCGGGGGAAGCGAAAGCTCTTCCACGATCGCGGTGTTCTTGATCGAAAGGGCTTCATCTACGGTCTTGCCCTTGATCCACTCGGTCGCCAGAGACGACGACGCGATCGCCGAACCGCAACCGAAGCACTTGAACTTCGCATCCTCGATCACACCGGCATCGTTCACCTTGATCTGGAGTTGCATCACATCGCCGCACTCCGGTGCGCCGACGATGCCCACGCCGATGTCCTTTCGGCCGGTTACTTCCTTGGAGGCACCGAACGAGCCGACGTTGCGCGGGTTCTGGTAGTGATCAATGACTTTTTCGCTATAGGCCATGGGAGCAATCCTTCCCGGGATGAGGTCGTTCGTTCATTCGAGCGGAACCGAATCTTCAAGTCCACCAAATGCAGGGTCAGTGTGCCTGCCACTGAATCTTGGAGATGTCGATCCCTTCCTTATGCAGATCGTACAGCGGGCTGAGCGTGCGCAGGTGGTTCACCGCCTTGGCGATGTTCTCAATCGCGTAATCAACTTCTTCCTCGGTGTTGAATCGTCCGAGCGAGAGCCGCAGCGATGAGTGCGCAAGGTCATCGCCCACGCCCAGACCCTTCAGCACGTAACTCGGCTCGAGACTCGCGCTCGTGCACGCCGAGCCGCTGGAACAGGCGATGTTGTGAATGCCCATCATCAGCGATTCACCTTCAACGAATCCGAAGGAGATGTTCGTCAGATTCGGCAGTCGGCGATCGGCGTGGCCATTGACGTTGACCACATCGATGCGCTTCATCAGCTCGTTTTCGAGCTTCTTTCGCAATGGCAGCACGCGTTCGCGCTCGCGGTCCATCTCCAGCCGGCAAAGCTCGCACGCCTTGCCGAAGCCGACGATGCCGGGCACGTTCAGCGTTCCCGATCGCATGCCGCGCTCGTGCCCGCCGCCGTCGATGATCGCTTCCAACCGCACGCGCGGCCGACGACGGCGAACGTACAACGCGCCCACACCCTTCGGGCCGTAAATCTTGTGACCCGACCAGGAGAGAAGATCGATGTTGTCCTTCTCCACATCCGTCGGCATCTTGCCGACCCACTGCGTCGCATCGGTGTGGAAGATCACCTCGCGATCGTGGCAGAGTTTTCCGATTTCCGGAATCTCGTTGATCGTGCCGATCTCGTTGTTCGCCCACATGATCGACACCAGGATCGTGTCTTCACGCATCGCGGCTTCGACCATCTTCGCGGTCACGATGCCATCGGCTCCGGGGTCAAGAAACGTCACATCAAACCCTTCGCGCAGCAGTCGCTTACAGGGGTCAAGCACGGCCTTGTGTTCGATCGTGCAGGTGATGATGTGCCCGCGCCCTTTCTGACCTTCGGGCTTCTTCGCGTACATCCGGGCCGCGCCTTTGATGGCGAGGTTGTTCGACTCGGTCGAACCGCTCGTCCAGATGATTTCCTTCGCGCCGGCGCCGATGAGCGTGGCCGCTTCGTTCCGCGCCCAGTCCACCCCTTCTTCGGCTTCCCAGCCGAACTGGTGGTTCCGGCTTGCGGAGTTGCCGTACTTCTCCGTAAAAAACGGCAGCATCGCATCAACCACCCGCGGATCCACTCGGGTCGTCGCGGCGTTATCCATGTAGATGGGGAATTTCAGGGTCATTCGTCGGGCACTCCATTCGGCCGGTCGTGAACGCATCGCGTCATGCGAATCATGGCGAGGCGAGAATGAGAATCAATGGCATACGTCCTTCTACCTTGCATCTTAGAATCGTTCCAAGTTATCTTCCACCCTCACCACCCGGGCGCACGATCGGCCTTGACCACCTTCAACTCTCCTTCAACGCTTCCCCGAATGAACCTCATCCACGACCCCGCTGAACTTCGTGCCTTTGGTCGGTCGGCCTTCGTTCCCACGATGGGCGCCCTGCATGCCGGGCACGCGGCCTTGATCGAACGGGCAGCCGCGGCAGGTGGACCGGTCATCGTGAGTGTCTTCGTGAATCCCACGCAGTTCGGCCCCGGTGAGGACTTCGACCGCTACCCGCGCACGCTCGAGGCCGACTGCGCCCTCGCGGAACAGGCCGGAGCAAGTGTCCTCTTTGCACCGTCGGTTGAAGCGATGTACCCCCCCGGCGAAGAGATCACCGCCCCCCCACTGCCCGCGGTGGCAACACAGCCCAAGCTCGAAGATCGCATTCGGCCCGACCACTTCCGCGGGGTCTGCCAGGTGGTCGCCCGCCTGTTCGATCTCGTGCAACCGGTCGTCGCGGTCTTTGGCGAGAAGGATTACCAGCAGCTTCGCGTGCTTGAAGCGCTCATCAAACAGCAGGCGCCGCGTTGGGGTGAACTTTCAATCATTCCGCACCCGACCGTTCGTGAAGCCGACGGCCTCGCACGATCCAGCCGGAACGCGTATCTCACGGCCGAGGATCGTCCGTTTGCGCTCGGCATCATCCGCGCCTTGCGACAAGTGCAGGAACAGGCCGCACCCGATCGCGATGTTCGCCGGTTGGAAGAGCAGATGCGCGCGGAACTCATTCGCCATGGACTCTCGGTTGATTACGCGGTGATTCGCGACGCCGATGAACTCATGCCGCTCGAACGGCTGACCCGGCCCGCCCGCGCGCTCATCGCCGCGCGGCTCGGCTCGGTCCGCCTCATCGATAACATCGCGATTGAGAGTTCTGCATGAACGCACGAACAATCAACATGCAGACCGCACTCGCGAAGATCATGATCGCGATTCTTCCGTTGCTCTCGTCGATGGGATGTGCGCTCAAGTCCGGACCGTTGCACTGGGCGCACGTGGTCGATGAAACGTCGATCCGGTCGCCGGGAGAAATCAACTGGCCGGCTCGATACGCCGAACCGCTGGCCTCCCGCGCCTACGTGCCGCTGCCCCCGATCCTCGACGATATCGAACTTCAGCAGGGCAAACCCAGCGCGCTCGTACATCGGCTGCTGACGGATCGCGAAGGATTCTTTCGAGGTCCATTCGGTGAAGCGGTCATCACCGCCGATCCGAACCAGCCGGCGGGATTCCCGTACTGGTTCAACATCATCACCACGCCGTTTTCCGAAGAAGAATTCGCCGAGACGCTGCGCGCCCGCGATGAACAGTGGCTGCGGGATCGCACCCCTCCGACGACGGAAGATGAATTGAACAACTGGATCGCGCGGCAGGCGCTGAAGAGTCAGTCCGCCGAGACGCCGATCGTGAGTGTGCTCGACTGCACGCTCTTTTCTGCTGCGACAGAGTCGCCGCGGGGACTGGTGGTTCATCTCACTTCGTTGGCGCGACGATCGCGGTACGAGCATGCGGTCATCCAGCGACTGCGAGAGGACGGCTGGGCGATCCTGGAAATCGGCCACCCCACGCGGATGTATTCACCGCAGTTGTACATCATCACGCCGACGAGCAAGCCCGAGTTTCACGCGCCGATCATCGCGCGCGAGCTGGATGAGCGACTTGCCGAATGGGCCGTCGGCGTCGAGGCCGCACTGCGGTTCCTGGCGGAAACCCATCCCGACATCCCGCAGTCGCCGCTGGTTCTTACGGGGTTCAGTCTCGGCGGCATCGTGCTGTCTCCGGTGGCTGCTCGCTTGGGCGAGGCAGTGGATGCCGCGGTCCTCATCGCCGGCGGCGCGAACCTGGCGGAGATTCTCTCGAGCGTCGTTCTCATGAGTGAAACATCGATCGCGGGGTTCGCGCTCGCCTACTCCGAGGGGGTGACGAACGATCAGCGTCGCGCCCTCAACGAGCACTACCTCGCTGCATCACAGCTTGATCCGTACCACACCGCGACCGCCCTGCACGGCAAACCGGTACTGGTGCTTCACGCGATGTTTGATCACATCGTGCCCGCGGATACCGGCACATTGCTGTACAACCGCCTCGGTCGGCCGGCGCGGTGGAGATACTTCTTCGGGCATCTCGGCCTGTTCTGGTGGCTTCCGAACGAAGCCGGCGCTGTCGCCCGGTGGGTTGACCGGCAACTGCCGAACTGAGACAGGTACGAGTCCGCCTCGTGCGGTACGCTTGCGGCATGTCGTTTCGGCCCCTGCTTCACCATCGGCATCCCATCTGCCCGGAGTGTCAGTACGACCTGTTCGGCAGTGTGCACGCGGACCGAACTGTTTGTCCCGAATGCGGTCATGAGTTTGCAGCACACGAACTTCCGCGTGCTGCGCGCGCTGGAGACTGGAGCGTGCTGGACGGGCTTCTTCGCGTTGCGCGGTTGTGCTCGCTGCGCGGCCTGCTGCTCATGCCATTGTGGGTCGGCTCCATCATGATCGCACTGTCAGCCATGCCGTATGTTCACGGCCGGGGCCGGAGCGCACTCTTCCTGTTCGTGCTGTTGACGAGCGTGTTCGCCTATCTCGTGATTGTGAAGAAGGTCAGCACCGCTGCCGGCGCGGTGAGCTGGCTGTTCACGATCGAGGCGGCGGTGCTGCTCGTCGCGATGATCTGGATCTCCTCATTGATTGCGACCGCGCTCATGCAGTCGCCGGAGAACCCTCTCGCGATGGCCCTGCTCGCGGGGGGAGGGCCGATCGTTGTCGGAGTCATCTACGAGCGACTCATTGAAGAATGATCGCGGATCACGATCTCCGTGCCGGAAGGCCCTTCCTCGCTTATCCTAGTATTCGGCAGCGCTCGAAACGGATCGCTCGCTGTCACACTGGCCCCGTGGAATCCATCATTCGTGAGCGATCGGCACGACTTCAACTCGGCTTCAGCCCCACCGGGCGATGCACCCGAAGGTGATCTCGATCAGCTCGCGCGGCATCTGGTGGAACTCGGGGCCGAAACCGAAACCGAACGCGCCGTGAAACGCATCGCGCCGTGGGTGGGTTCGTTCCTGATTCATCTTGGCCTGATCGTGCTCGGTTTCCTCATCGTCGCGGCCTGGCGCACGGTGGCCAGCGAGGAAGAATCCGTCATCATCACCGCGGATTACTACCAGCTTGAATACGAACCGCTGGCGAGTCTCCAGACGACGCCGTCAGAAGAAGACCAGACGCCGCTGCAGGATCAGATCGAAGTTGAATCGGTCGAGCAGATGCTCGATGAACGATTCGCCGAGGTGGATACTGATTCGCTGCAACTCATCTCGGACGCCGCCAGCCGGTCGCGGCCGACCACGTTTGCCCCCGAAGCGCGGGAAGGCACCGCGAAGTTTGCGGGCCTCACCGGGACCAACGCGCGGCGGATCGTGTTCATCGTCGATGCGAGCGGGTCGATGATCGGGACGCTTCAGATCGTGCTGGATGAACTTGCCCGGTCGATCGACCAACTCTCGCCGCAGCAATCCTTCGCGATCATCTTCTTCCAGGAGAACCAGGCGCTCGCCGTTCCGCCAGCCGACCGCCTGATTCCAGCGGAGCGTGATGAGAAGATTCGCGCGCTCAAATGGGTGAACGACCAGATCATTCCGAAGGGACGGTCGAACCCGCTCGAAGCAATTCAACTCGGCATGCGCCTGAAGCCGGATGTGATCTTCATGCTCTCGAACAACATCACCGGCAGCGGGCAGTACGAGATCGATCAGTCGGAACTGCTCGCGACGCTTGATCGGTTGAATCCGGTGACACGAGAAACCGGTCAGCGCGCCACGCAGATTCAATGCATTCAGTTCCTTGACCCCGACCCGCTCGACACGCTGCGCAAGATCGCCGAGGCGCACAGCGGACCGCATGGCTACCGATTCCTTTCGCGGCGTGAACTCGGTTTGGGGGTGCGCTGATGTCGGTGCAGACGTTGCAGTGTCTCGTGTTCGCGGCGATTCTGATCGTGGGCAGCCGCGCGCACGCCGATCGACTGGAGTTGGCCGGCGGAGTGCAGGATTCGGTCACGATTCAGACGATTCGCGGCGCGGAGGTTTTCTTTCTGAACGCCCGCGGTCAGCTGCAGCGCGCTGCGGTCGGCGATGTTCGGTCGCTCGGCTTTGATTCACTCAGCGCGCTCGACGCTGCAGAACGCGCCTGGCTGCGAAATGATGTGCAGACCGCCACCGAGCAATGGATTCGCGCGATGGTAAACGCCCGCACCGAAGTGCAGCGGTTGTGGATTCACGCGCGGCTGGCCCGCGCGCATG
>CBFGRU010000190.1:0-6224 GCA_965651255.1 uncultured Phycisphaerales bacterium | reverse complement strand
GGAAACCCATCTGATCCCGATCGCGCTGGAAGCGGCGCTCGGTCAGCGCCCGTACCTGATCATCCACGGCACTAACTATGCGACGCCCGATGGCACGTGCATTCGCGACTATGTGCATGTGACGGATCTGATTGAGGCGCATATCACGGCGATGGACGCGATGAATGAAAAGTCTGCCGGAGCGGTGGATGCATTCAATGTTGGCATCGGTCGGGGGTATTCGGTGCGCGAGGTCATCGAAACGGCGCGGCGAGTGACCGGTGTGAAATTTGCTATCCAGGAAGGGCCCCGTCGTGCGGGTGATCCGCCGCGCCTGTTTGCCGATCCGACGAAGATTCATCGCGAACTGGGCTGGCGCGCCCGATTCACCGATCTGGGTGAGATGATTGAGACGGCCTGGCGGTGGAAACAATCGAATCCGCATGGGTACCAGTGAGCCAATGCGCTCGATGGTCTACACTCCTTCATCATGACGACTGCCTCCCCGACGTTTGGCGAACTGGCCGGAAATGCGGACGCCCCGGCACCGGTTGTGCAGTTCAAGCGGCTGCATGCCACCGTTTCCCTACCTCGATACCAAACCCGGCACGCTGCCGGTATGGATCTGCACGCGGCCGTGAATGGGCCCACCATGATCAGGCCGGGCGAGATTCGTCTGATTCCATGCGGCTTTGCGATGGCCATCCCGGTGGGGTTTGAAGCGCAGGTCAGGCCGCGCAGCGGTCTGGCGTCAAGGCACGGCCTGACCCTGCCGAACGCCCCGGGCACGATTGATGCGGACTATCGTGGAGAAGTGAAGGTTCCACTCATCAATCTCAGTCGAGAGTCTTTCACGGTGACACCTGATATGCGCATTGCGCAAATGATCATCGCACCCGTCGCACACGCGATTGTGCAGGAAGTTGATGAGCTGGATGAGACCGACCGGGGTGAAGGCGGGTTCGGCTCAACGGGCCGCTGATCGTTCAGGTCGCACGCGTTCCAGTTCCCAGAGGTACTGCGTGAGTCGCGGATGGCGTGACAAGCCACGCACATGCACCGGGTCGTACATGTAGAGCTGCACCAGTGTGCAGAGCGTGAACATGGGGACTTCTTCTTCGAAAAGAATGCGTTCACATTCTCGCAAGATGGCCAGCCGCTTCGTCGCATCGGTCTCGCGATCGGCCTCGGCCAGCATTTCATCAATGCGGGGGTTGCTGTATCCGCGGTCGTTGTTGCCATCCATCGAATGGAAGAGATTGAGGAACGTCGTCGGATCTCCGTAGTCGCCGTACCAGTTGCCGCGGCCGATCATGAATTGTCCGCTCTTCAAGTCTTCCTTGAATGCTTTGCTGTCCTTCCCGCGCAGCTCGATGCGCACCCCGAGTTCGCGTTGCCACATATCACGCAACGCGAGTGAGATGTTGCGGAAGCGCGGCGCGTTCGTCGAGAAAAGCAGATCCACCGTCGGAAACGGTTCTCCGCGATCATTCTCGATTCGACCGTCCCCATCGCGATCCGACCATCCGACCCGGGCGAGTTCTTCGCGGGCACGCTCCGGGTCGTAGCCCAGACCGACGGGCACATCGTACCCGGGAATTGAGCCGGGCGGTGTCAGTGCCGTCGCGATTGGTTCATTCAACCGTGTGACCTGCTCGACGATCGCCTGTCGATTGGCCGAGAGGACAAACGCCCGTCGAACCCGTGCATCGTGAAACGGATTTGCTTCACCGCTGTTGAGCGTGGGCCGGCAGTTGAAAGAAAAGAACTCGGTTCCGAATGTTGCAAAGGCATGAAGATCGCGCCGTTCACCGTCGCCTGGCGCCGGAAGGTTCGCGAGGGCCGTATCGGGGTCGTCGCCCTGCGCAAGCCGCGACTCGTACTCCGCGCGATGAACAGCGTCGTAGGCACGCCGTTCGCGAAGCAGATCGGCCTGGTACTCCGTTTCAACGGCACTCAACCAGTCAATTCCACCGGAAGTAAAGGCAAGAACGGCGGTGTTGGAATCTTCTATGGAAAGAATCTCGATCGTCTTCGACCGAACCATCTCGGGTGCGTGATACGCCGGATTCAGTGCCAGTCGCATGCCGCGTCGATAGCGCCAATCCGTGAGGACATACGGCCCATTGGTGATGAGTCGCTCGGGTTTGGTCCATTCGTGTTGCTGCTCGAGCCGGCCGGTGTCTTCGTGCAGCCGAACCCAGGCGCGTCGGTCAAATGGCGGCGGTTCAATCGTGTGCCACCCATGATCACGAACCAGCGACCATTCGGAGTCCTCCAGTTCCCATCCTTCCACGCATGGTCGGTAGACCGGGTGAAACGTACCGAAGGCCACAAGATCGAGAAAATACGCGACAGGTCGCTTGAGTGTGACTTCAAGGGTCTTGTCTCCGATCGCGCGCAGCCCGACATCGCGTGTCAGTCGCTCTTGCGTCTCGACCCAGAGTGAGTGACCCGATCGAACGGGCTGGCCGGCTTCGACTCTGCGGGACATCTCGGCAAGCTGGTCCGCCCGCCATCGAAAAAGCTCTTCTGCCCCTTCGATGGCAAAGAACATCATGGAGTAATCCGCGGCTGTGTCGGGCAGAATGGCGCGGTGCCATGACCAGATGTAGTCGTGGGCCGTCACGGGCGAGCCATCGGACCACCGCGCCTCATCGTGGATTCGGAATGTGTAGGTTCGCTGATCCTCACTGATTTGCGGCATGGCAGCTGCGGCCGGCTCGATCGTGAAATCATCGTTATTCCAACGGACCAACGGCTCGTACAGAGCGCTCGCCAGTCGAAAGTCCTGCATCCAACTCATCCGTTGCGGATCAAGTGTGAAGACCTCGTTTCGATTGACCATGATGAAGTCGGCTGGCGGCCCGGCGCGATCGATGACCACTGTTCCGAGCGTCAGCACAAGGAGAGCAATAAATGGAACCGCCAGGCGCCACATGATGAGTCAGTCTACCCGCCAGCAGACCACATCGCATCGTGCTTAAACAAACCGGCCCGCCATAAAGGCGAGCCGGTGGAATGAACAACGATGGGTGATTCCTATCACTGCTTACTGTGGGCGGTACACCTGCACCTGAAGAATGAAATCTCGCCACGCGGTTCGAAGCGTGCCGTACTCGGACTGATTGCCGTTTCGCCACGCCTGGGCGAGACCGCGACGCGGACGTGCCGGCTGCAGGTTGCCCGAACGGACAACGTCATCCGTGAATGTGACGAAGCTTTCGCAGAACTCAAGCACTTCTGCGTAGCGGGGTCGCAGCATCGTGGCCTCGGCGGATGGATTCGCACCATGGACCGCGTTCCAATGGGCGCCGGCGACTTCAAACACCGCGTAGCAGACTTGAACAATGAGAGGGCCGATCTGACGCTGCGATGCGGAGGGCATCTGCAGAAACTCGGAACGAATCTGGTTCAAGGTCTCGTAGATGGCGATCAGGTGCGATGAAGGGGCATCCTGCTCCCGCAACTGCTGCAGAACTTTCTGCGCTGTCTCCAGCCGAATGGTTCGAATCTGGTCAGCATTGACGGGGTTGTTGGTCACGGCCGCTGCAATCTGCGCCGCCGCGATGGCCTGCAACTGTTTGCGGAAGACGATGCCGTTGGTTTCGCTTTCGGCTGCGCGGGCGACGTCTCGCGCTGCGCGCGTGGTTGATGCGGTACCAATGGCACCGCGGTCGGCCTTGCGGAATGCCGTCGCGAGACCGTTGGCCGCCCAGAGACGCACGGGCATGCTCTGATCATTCAACTGACGGAGCAGGATCGTTACGGCCGTATCTGAACCGAGTTCGCCGGTCACGATCAACGCGTTGACGCGATGCAACGGCTCACCGCTGTTGATCAACCCGTTCAGACCATCCTGCATGAGTTGGCTGTATGTGTTCAGCCACCAGGCACTGACCGGCCCGTTGGTCGGCCGGACGAGATTCGTGCGCGCTTCGCTGATGAGCTGATCCGCACGGGGGTTGGTGGCAGCGGTCGCGAGCTGCCGAAGGTAATGACTGACAAAAAGCGTGATCTGTTCACGATCGACCGCTGAGAGCGGCCCGTTGCTCTGCATGAGCCCCGGACTTGGCGGCGTCACCTGCGCGTGAATATACGCAGCAGGCAGTGACAGAATCGCTGCCATCAGACTTGCCGCAATATGAAGGACTATCCGTCGTTTCATCATTCAGGTGCTCCGGGCAGGCGCAACATCGCCAACTCTCCTAAAAGAAGCGATCGCGGACCGTACCAACGCCGATACAGCATGTCAATCGGACATGCCGCGGAATGCCGACCGGACCCGGTTTGTCAGCCGGCAGGCAGACTCGTACATTGGAACTCTCAGGAAGGCGGCATCGTAGCATAAGTTCTGAGCGCTGGCGATCCTGCGCTTCCCAATCGGTTGAAACACGAGCGGAACGAGTGGAGATCATGACTATCGCGGAGCGAACTCGCCCATTGGGCATACTTTTCGGACTCTTGCTGCTGGTGGCGTGGCTCGCGGCGATTCTTCCCCAGTCCCCAACCTTGGCGGCCAACACCCCGAAACTGCCCACGGAAAGGTCCGTCGAGGCCACCGAGGGTGAGAAACTGCTGGCATCGGTCATGATTCGCCGGGCTCGCGGCATCATTCAGACCGCCCAACCCAGCGTTGACGGCCTGGATCTGGCCCGACGGCTCGCCCGAATGGCGGTTGAACTCGATCCAGAGAACCTCCACGTGGTCCGAACCGCCCTGACCATCGCGGAAACGACTGAGGACATTGAGTTTCGTGATGACCTGATTGCCCGGGTGGCTCGGCTCGATCCCTCGGACCAGGTGATTCGTCTGGCCCGACTGCGGATGGCGATGGACCGGTTTCAGACCGCGGAAGAGCGGATCAGCCGGTACGAACGGCTCCTGAGCGATGCCAATATCGACCAAATCGGTCGCCCCGAAGCGAGTCGGCTGGCGCTCGATCTTGCCCTTCTCTACCGCCGCCAGGGCAACACACCCAAGTTTGCGGAGTGGCTCGGCCGCTCGACCGCGATCGACCAGGCCCACAAGGCAGCGGCCGGCATGGCGGCGGGGTACTTCCGCATGCAGGTGGACGATCCGTTCGCCGAGGCGGAAATGTTGATCAACCTGCTCATGGCTGATCCGACTGACCTGGTCAGCTACGCTGCGCTCGCCCGGCATCTGTTGGATCATGGCGCCTACGAGGGGGCAGCGCGACTCTACTCAATCGCGGCTGAAGCGCAGGAATCGATGGACCGATTGGGAGCGCACGGAATGGTCGCCGACCGGGCGATTGCACTTTGGGGCGCGGGGCGGCCTGACGCCGCGGCCGATGTTCTGCGTGATCGACAGCGATACTTCGATGAGCAGGCCCGGCAGGCCGCACGCCGAGAACGACCGGAAATGAGCGCGACGGAGAGGCAGGAGCGGATCCGCAGTGCACCGCCGGTCACGATGAACACCGTGCAGATTGCATTACGCGATCGCGCGGGGGATGCGATCGGAACCGCGGAGTGGCTCGGAATGTTGATGCAGTCGTTGCGATTGGCGCACGATGCCATGCTCGAAGCGGAGGCAAATCCCGACCAGTCGAGACCAAGGCCGACCGCCGAAGACCGGGTTGAGAATCTGCTGCAGCGCGCGCTGCACCTGCTTTGGTTTGGCACGGCGGACAATGTTTCAACCGCGCGCGACTTTGTCCGACAGGCCAACGAACTCAAACCGCTCAGTGATCGAGCGATGGCGCGATTCGAGGGATTGGCCCTCTTCCGCGAAGGTTCGCACACCGAAGCACTCGCGACGTTGGAACCGATCATGGCGGATGACCTGCCCGCGCGAATGGGGGCAGCCATGGTGTACCGGGCCATGGGCCGTGATCGTGAAGCAGCCCGGACCTTGCTCGAAATCGCGCGCGGGGCGGCGGGCACCGTGGTCGGCGTTTGGGCCAAGGATCGCCTGGAGACCATGTTGGGTGAGCGACTTCCGCCAACGGAATTGGCTGGACGGCTCAATCGACTCGTTGCCCAGTTGCCCGCGCACGTTGATCGATTCGCAACGGACCCGGCGTCAACGATCGCGCTGCGCATCGAACCCGTGGCCGCAACCTACAAACCCTACGAGCCGGTCATTCTTCAACTTGAATTGACCAACCGCGCCAACTACGCCATTGAAATCGGCAGTGAAACGGCGTTGAAGTCTCGCCTCATTCTCGAACCCACATTGACCATGGTGGGCCAGCCGCGCATTGATCAGACCGCGCCGAT
>CBFGRU010000189.1:0-6224 GCA_965651255.1 uncultured Phycisphaerales bacterium | reverse complement strand
GCGGGCATCGCCACCATTTCCGGCCTCGGGGCGGTCGTCATCACCTTCCTTGAACTGTTCGTCGCCTTCCTCCAGGCGTTCATCTTCATGTTCCTCACCGCCGTCTTCATCTCGCTGCTGTCGCATCATGATGATCACGAGCATGAACACGAACATGAACATGAACACGCCCACGAAGCGGCGCACGGACATCAACCCGCGACAGCGCACGGTTGATGGTTGATTGAGTTGTCAAACAGTGCCGGATGGTGTGGGCCATTCAGCGCATTTCCGCACGAAGCACGAAACGAATCGGCGCCCCACAGCGTCACCCCTCGGAGTCAAGGACTTTTCAGCTATGAAGATGATTCAAACCCTCACGGTGCTGACCATTGCAGCGCTCTCGGCTTTCGTGGCAGCCCCGGCGTTCGCGGCGCAGGCCGCCACTGGTGACTGGTACGGTCTGGCGGGTCTGGGCGCGGGTCTCGCGGCTGGCCTCGCGGTCATCGGCGCGGGCCTGGGCATCGGCCGCATCGGCGGTTCCGCCGTCGAGTCGATCGCGCGTCAGCCCGAAATGGCCGGCCGCATCTTCGTGAACATGATTCTCACCGCCGCCCTCATCGAAGGTGTCGCCCTCTTCGGCGTCGTCGTCGGTCTGCTGGGCTTCGGCGCGATCGGCGGCTGAGTCACTCAGTCGTTCGTTTCGTTGCCGAGAACGCGGGGGGCGAGTCGGCTCATGTTCTGATGACCGACCGCCCCTGACTCCCGCCGACTTTGGGAAGGCATGCTGATGCTGACCACGCTGTTTCTGGCCGTCGCGGCCCCGGAAAACGGGGCTGAGCAGGCCGCCGTCGCTGATACCAATCTCCTGCCGTACATCACCGCGCTGGTGGTGTTCGGCGTTGCGTTCATCGTTCTCCTGGTTGCGGTCTGGCCGAAGATCACCAGCGCGCTCGATGAACGCGACAACAAGATTCGCGAAGAGATTCGCGCCGCCGAAGAGGCACGCGAACAGGCGCAGCAGGCGCTGCAGGACTACCAGAAGTCTCTCGCCGAAGCCCGCGAAGAAGCGCAGCGCATGATCGCGCAGGCCCGCGCCGATGCCAAGGCCACTGCCGAAGAACTTCGCCGACGCAATGAAGCGGAACTCACCGACATGCGTCAACGCGCCACCAGCGAGATCGAAACCGCCAAGCGACAGGCCATTCGCGAGTTGCATGCCGAAAGCGCCACGCTCGCGGTCGCCATCGCATCGCGCATTCTCAGCCGCGAAATCTCGATCACCGATCAGCAGAAACTCGTCGCCGAGTCGCTCGATGAGCTGACCGGCCTGTCGCAGTCGTAAACGGAGAGGACGGCTTCAGCCATGCCCAACGCGCAAGACGCCCTCGCCACGGTCTACGCCACGAGTCTCTTCGAGTTAGCGGAAGCGGCGGGAGGTCGGGCCAAGATCGAAGAAGTCGGCGATGAACTCGAACAACTGCTCGAGCTCAGCCGCTCCAATCGCTCGTTCGGCGAGTTCCTGTCCTCACCCATCATCGACCGCGGCGGCCGCCAGGAAGCGCTCCGCAGCATGTTCAACGGTCGCGTGAGCGATCTGACCCTGCGCTTCCTTCTGGTGCTGAATCGCAAGGGCCGGCTCGCCGCCATCGACAGCATCGCCGCTGCCTACGACCACCTGATGCAGGAGGCGTTCGGCCGGGTCGAGGTCGATATCTTCACCGCCGGTCCGCTCGGCGAAGAAGCCCGCAGCGAGATCCAGCGCATGGTGCAGAGCGCGCTCGGCAAGGAACCCGTCATCCACGCCTACACCGACCCGAAGATGATCGGCGGCATCAAGCTCCGCGTCGGCGATCGCCTCATCGACGGCTCCGTCGCGAGCAAGCTCCGCCGCCTGAAGGATGATCTGCTCAACCAGGGCGGCGCGACCGTTCGCAGCCGGTTCGATCAACTGGTCGAGGACCGCTGAATCATCTCAATGCATGCACGCACCGCATTTGTGAATTGCTCCAACCCACGAGGACCCCTCCCGTGAAGATCAAGACTGACGAAATCTCATCGATCATCAAGCAGGAAATCGAGCAGTTCTCCGATCAGCTCGAAATCTCAGAAGTCGGACAGGTGGTGGAAGTGGGCGACGGGATCGCCCGCATCTACGGCTTGTCCAAGGCCATGGCCGGCGAACTCGTGGAGTTCGAGACCGAGCGCGGCGCCGTGATGGGCCAGGTGATGAACCTGGAACTCGACACGGTCGGCGCGGTCATCTACGGAGACTACCTCGCGGTGCGCGAAGGCGACACGGTGAAGTCCACCAGCCGCCTCCTTGAAGTGCCGGTGGGTGATGAGCTGCTCGGCCGCGTGGTTGACCCGCTGGGGCGGCCGATGGACGGCGGTCCGGCGATCAATACCGGCAAGACGCGCAAGCTCGACATCGTGGCGCCGGGCATCGCCGCCCGTCAGCCCGTGAAGGAGCCGCTGCAGTTCGGCATCAAGGCCGTTGACTCGATGATTCCCGTCGGCCGCGGCCAGCGCGAACTCGTCATCGGCGACCGCAAGACGGGCAAGACCGCGGTCTGCCTCGATGCGATCATCAACCAGAAGCAGTACTGGGGCACGCCCGATGCGGTGGTGTGCATCTACGTGGCGGTCGGCCAGAAGGATTCGACCGTGGCGGGCGTCGTGCAGACGCTGAAGGATCAGGGCGCGATGGAGTACACCATCGTCGTCAACGCCGGTTCATCCTCCGCGGCCCCGCTGCAGTACATTGCTCCCTACGCCGGTTGCGCGATGGGCGAGTACTTCATGTGGCAGGGCAAGGATGGCAAGACGCCGAAGCACGTGCTCTGCGTGTACGACGACCTTTCCAAGCAGGCGGTTGCCTATCGACAGCTTTCGCTGCTGCTCCGTCGTCCGCCGGGCCGCGAAGCGTATCCGGGCGATGTGTTCTACCTGCACTCGCGACTGCTCGAACGTGCGACGAAGCTCAGCGATGCCAACGGCGGCGGCTCGCTCACGGCGCTGCCCATCATCGAAACGCAGGAAGGCGACGTCTCGGCCTACATTCCGACGAACGTCATCTCCATCACCGACGGTCAGATCTATCTTCAACCGGAACTGTTCGCCGCGGGTATTCGGCCGGCGATCAACGTCGGTATCTCGGTCTCCCGCGTCGGTGGCAACGCGCAGATCAAGGCGATGAAGGAAGTCGCCGGTTCGCTGCGCCTCGACCTCGCGGCCTTCCGCGAGCTGGAAGCGTTCGCGCAGCTCGGAACGGAACTTGACGCCGCCTCGCAGCGTCAGCTCGACCGCGGTGCCCGCATGGTCGAACTGCTCAAACAGGGTCAGTACCAGCCGTTCGATGTGATTGACCAGTGCATCGCGATCTTCGCCGGCTCGAAGGGCTTGCTCGATGACCTGCCGCTGAACCAGGTGCACGCATTCGAAGCGGACCTGCTCGAATTCTTCCGCACGCAGAAGCGCGAGCTGCGCGACCAACTGGTGCAGAAGAAGTCGTTCAAGGGCGCGGAGGATCAGTTCATCAGCGCCATGCGTGAGTTCAAGGCGACGTGGAAGGCGCCCGCCGTCGAAGCGTAATCAACCGCCCATCGATCGGCGTTCTGCCAAATCTGTTTTTCTCTGCACGACGGCCCGCACACTGTGGCGGGTCGTTGTCGTTTGGATCGATTGCAGAAGATTCACCCGGTACGACACCTCATGGCTCGTCGGGAACCCTGCTCAGTACAGCCGTACCAGCGTGCCGTCACTCAGCCGGATGGATGGCTGCATGCGCCCCATCGGAACACCCAGCAGCCACCAGCGCGAGGGCGCGGAGAGCCGTACCGCCAGCCAGCGGCGAAGGTCGATGCGGGCGCCATCGCGAACCATCTCGCTTCGCTCTTCATCGGCTTCATCCAGCCAGTGGGAGAGAATGAACGGCCAGGCGCGTTTCCAGATGCGCAGACGCAGGTGAATGGCATCAACGCCGTACCACGATGGTTCCGGCTCGACCAGTTCGCAGCCGTAGCGCTGCGCGATCTCACGGATGCGTTTATCCGTTTCGCGTGCGCGTTCCACCGCCTTCTCAAGCGTGAGATCGCGCCGCGGGAAAAGGATCGACCGCACGAGGTTGAATCGCCATGGAGTAAATCGCTCGATCGCGCCGAGCGGAAGGGCGGTGATGACCGTGCGCGCATCGTGCTCGGCCAGTTCGCGGGCGGCGAACTCGACCCATTCGGCGATGCGCTCGGGATCGACGCCGTAGGCAACGTCGTTGCCGACATCGGTAATGAGTCCGAGGACGCCCGCATCCGCCGCGCGTTTGCGGTCGGCCCGAAGGACCGGCCACAGTTCCGACTGCCAGATACCGGGGAGCGCTCGCACACCGATCCGACTCACTTGGCCGTACGACCGCCCATGGCCGAGGGCGCAGTAGATATCCAGCGGCCGGGCGCCCGCCACGCGCTGCGCACAGCCGATGACCGTCGAGATGCCGCGCGTGAGATTGCTCGCGCCTACCAGCACCACCCGCTGTGGCACCAGCGGCGGCGGCGCGGATGGGGTGCGGCTTCCCTCGGCCGGTTTTCGAGCAGGTCGCTTCATCGCACCACATCGTACACATCAGCCCGGGGTGCGATTCAGCACATCAGCCCGTCGCGTGCGCGTTCGGTCCGATCCGCCGGATCAACGCATCGACCACGGCGAGGGCCGCGTCGTCGATCGTTTCACCGCCGCTCTGCAAGTAAAGGATGTCGCCTTCATCCATTTTCGGCGGCTCGAACCTGTCTCGTGCTCTCTGGTACACCGACCAGTCCGCATCGCTGACTTCATGGCGATCAGCCGCCCGTCTCTTCAGCCGCGCGCGGGCGGTCTCGGTGGGGATGGTCAGGAAAACAAGAAGAGCCGGAACCCGCAGGTCGCGGGCGAGTGAGAAGAAGGGGGTGCGCAGCGCGCGTGTGGGGAAGTTCGCATCGGCAATGACCGTGTGACCGGCTTCCAGTGCGATGCGGGCGCGATCGCGCATCGTGTCATACGTGCGCTTCGTGTACTCATCCGTGTAGATGTCGTGCGGTGTACCGCGTTCGGTGGGAGCAAGGCCGGCCAGTTCCTTGCGCAGCCGATCGCTCGCAAGGTGCGTTGCGCGAAGCAGCGGGGCCAGAGCGCGGGCAAGGGAACTCTTTCCCGTTGCGGGCAGGCCGCACGTCATGAGCAGAAGCGGCGGCAGGGTGTACCCGACGGCGAGCATCGCGTAGCGGCGCGCCCGGGCGCGCGATTTCTCACGATCCGCCGCTTCAACTTCCGCCTCCCGTGATTTCAGGGTTTCGACTTTGGCCTTGACGATCGCGAAATGGAGTTTGTAGAACGGTACAAGTTCGCATAGGCCGGGGTCATTCGCGTGCTGCGCGTACGAGTTGATGAACGCATCGGCAAGATCAGCACGCCCCGCCCGATCAAGCTCCATCGCAAGAAAGGCCACTTCGCTCGCCACATCCCGGCAACGGAACGCGGCGCTGAACTCGATGCAGTCGTAGATGACGATGTCACCCGAATTGAGCACGCAGATATTGCCCGCGTGCAGGTCACCGTGGCCGTCGCGGATGCGTCCGGCCTCGATGCGCTGCCGAAACGTGTCTTCAAGCTGCGCGAGATGGCTCTCCATCGCGCCGCGCAGTTGATCGTGCATGGCGCGGGTCAGCGTCGGATGATCGTGGTCATTCATCTCGCTGACGAACTGGTCGAGGCCGCTCAGATTATCACGAACCTGTTTCGCAATCGCCGCTGGAAGTGCGTACTGATTGACTTCATCACCGGTCGGGCAGGCGCGGTGAAACGCACCGAGCTTCTTCGCGAGTCGATCGAGCAAATCAACATCAACATCGCCTCGCTCGAGATGCGCATCCAGCATGCCTTCCGCGGGCAGTCGCTTCATCACGACTGCGTAGTCAATTGTCTCCTGGTCTTCATTCGGCGACATGACGAACTGCAAGGTGCCATCGTCTGACCGCACGATTCGCGCAACACCGAGGTATGTTTCCGGCGCGAGCCGACGATTCAGCCGCACTTCTTCTTCGCAGTAGTGCTTGCGCTGCGCGAGTGTGGAGTAGTCGAGAAAGCCGAGGTCGAGCGCCTTCTTGATCTTGTACACCCGATCGCCCGCGAGGAAGACGATGGAAATGTGTGTCTGGATGACGGTGATGTCACCTTCGACCGGATGCGGATACGCGCGCGGATCGGAGAGCGCGCGAATA
>CBFGRU010000188.1:0-6247 GCA_965651255.1 uncultured Phycisphaerales bacterium | reverse complement strand
CTTCTTCGCTGGAGTAATAGAACCTCGGATCGGTGCGCAGATAGTGGACGAATGCCTTAAAGTGCGCCTGTTCACCTTGCTCCTCAGCGGCTGCTGCCTCATCGCGGTGCATGAAGTCACTGGTCCGAATCACTTTCATCATCTCGCGCCGAAGACGCGCCACTTCGCTCACACCTATGTCGTGAATCTCCTGTGCGGACAGTTCGAGCGTTGTCATAACTCGCAATTGATGATTGTAATAATCCGTGCCGTCCGGCAGGTCCGCTGCCGCAATGGTTGTGCGGCATGCTGGCAGATACGTCTCGACAAGGTATTCGCGTAACCCTTCGAGCGAAGCATGAACCGCAGGCCTGATCTCATCATCAAACTGCGACTTCATCGCCCAACGCTCATTCTCTGTCAATACACGCGATGGACGATCGAATGGTTGCGACAGCCGGTCCAGCCCACCGGAGAGAACCGCGCTGAACTGTTCTTCCATGCCTTCCAGAGTGACACGAGGTGGTGTCCGGCCTTCGCGTACACCTTGCTGCAGGAGCACAATCGTCTCATCAACGACGCGCGGAACTTCGCGCAAACGAGAAAGATAGTTTTCAAAGTCCCGCATTGAATCAAAACGTACATGGTCGGCCAACTGGGGAATGTCCTGCTGTGGGCCGGACCGAGGTCCGATCGGCATCAGAAAATCACGGAATCGGTGACCTTCAATCTCGTTCACCAGATCAATCTCGAACAGTTCGTAACTGACGCGATCCTGTTCATTCAATGTCGCAGGGTCGATCAAACGCAGTCGATCAAGTTCCTGCCGCGTAGCCCGGAGGCGACGATCAATGGCCTCCGGTGACACCGATAAAAGGCGATCTGCAAACCGGTAATCGCCCAGTGACATCGCCCACTGCGGATACTCCCCCATCAGCCGCTCGAATCGATCGTGGAACAATTGATGGAGGGCGTCATGCGGCGGCGTTCGTTTGCTTGCGACGGATGTATTCACAGGATTGAGCATCATGATGGCCAACAGTACAACGAGAGGATGGAGTCGAACGTGCATCATCAGAAACGATAGCCGTTCCCTCACCTCGACAGTTGAATCACCCTTCCCCCTTGGACTCCAGCGATCGATGGGACCGGCTTGCCAGTTGCATTGCGCGGCGAAACATCAGACACTGGGCAACCCCGTCGATCAGGAGAAGGAGCACCACGATGTCGTCAGACCGAGCGAACGAACACCCGAAACGCACATCCCGCACCGCGATCAATCGCCGCACGTTTCTGAGATCATCCGCCGCCCTTGCAGGGGCGGCGTTCCTCCCCGCCGCCAGCTGGGCGCAAGTGCTGGGCGCAAACGAGCGCATCCGCTTTGGCGTCATCGGGTGCGGTGGAATGGGTCATGCCCACTTGCGCGGCCTGATGGGGAATCCCGACAACACCAGCGACATCGGACGAAGTGAACGCGACAATGTTCGCGTCAATCACGTCTGCGAGGTATACCGCCGGCGGTTACGCAGCGCTATCCGCTATACGGAAAAACAGGATGACTCTGCGGGCACGATGGAGTATCGAGACGTTCTCGACAACCCGGAGGTCGATGTTGTTCTCATCGCAACGCCCGACCACTGGCACACGAAGATCGCCATCGAAGCGATGGAGGCAGGGAAGGATGTCTACTGCGAGAAGCCCCTGTCGCTCACGATCGAACAGGCCATCGAGTGTCGCGAGGCGGTCAAGCGCACCGGCCGCGTGCTGACCGTCGGCCCCCAGGGCACCAGCGATGACCTGTACTGGCAGGCGCAGAGGGCGATCAGTTCCGGCCGCATCGGGAAAGTGACCTGGAGCCAGGCAAGCTACTGCCGCAACTCGCGCGAAGGTCAGTTCAACTGGGCGATTGCTGCCGATGCCGGGCCGAACAACGCGAAGGATGCCGATGGTTACGTCTGGTGGGATCGCTGGCTCGGCCATGAATGGGGTTTGGCCGAACAAATCCCATGGAATGCGGATCACTTCTTCCGCTTCCGGAAGTACTTCGCGTACAACGGCGGTGTCGCAACCGACTTGCTCTACCACAAGCTCGCGCCGCTCCTGATCGCCATCACCGGTCCCAACGGCGAGTATCCGAAGCGAGTCGTCGCATCGGGCGGTATCTACGTTGAGAAGGATGAACGCGACATTCCCGACACGTTCATCATGACCGTTGATTACCCCAGTGAACACACCATCGTCCTCGCGAGCGTCATGACCAACGATGTCGGCGTAGATGACATCATCCGCGGCCAGCACGGCACGATGTTCTTCTCCGGCAACTTCGATACCGGTTCGGCAGGCAACACCCTGCGGCTGGCGGAACAGTCGGTCTTCGCACGCGAGTTCCGCGCTGCGAATGCCGGTGAACTGCGGTTCCCGATGTCCGGTGAGAGTCGAGATGAACGTCCCGGCCGCGCGTATGCCGAAATCAACAAGGAATCGCGCCGCGACCATATGGGCAACTTCATCGATGCCGTCCGGGGCCAGGCCCAGCCGCACTGCAACATCGACCTTGGCTGTTCAACCATGGTCGCTATCAAGATGGGCGTCGAATCATGGCGTCAGAACAAGGTCATGATGTGGGATGCAGAGAACGAGCGGGTCATCAAGTCCTGAACCGCTCGGATTCAGACACGTAGAAGTCGTAATCACCAACGCTCGATTCGGAAGAATCGGGCGTTGTGACTTCCGGGGGGTATGCAATCCGGGGGTACTCAACTGGGTGCAGCGTCCGATTCTTGGGATAATGTTTCTGGATTGGAGAACCACTCACATGCCACGCTCACACGCTCGATCGTTTCAGTCGCTCAACCTGCATCGAACCCTGCTCGGTGCGCTGTTCATCCTCTGCCTGCTCGCGCCCGGTACGCGGCTCAACGCCCAGTCGGTCGATGCCTGGAAGGGCGCGATCGAGTTGCCCGGCATGGAACTGGAGATTCTCGTTCAATTCACGCTTCCTGCAACGGGCTCCGATACGACGGTGACGGCAACGATTGATATTCCCGCCCAGGGCGCGATGGGTGTTCCGCTCGATCAGGTCGTCTACACCGACAAGGAACTGCGGTTCCTCATTCGCCAGGCCGGTGCAGATTTTCAACTCACGCGCGAAGGCGAGTCCGCCACTGGCGAGCTCAAGCAGATGGGACAGGTGTTCCCCGTTCGGCTGACCCGTTTGACCAAAGAAGAAGCCGCCGCGAACGCAGCTCGTCGCCCCCAGACGCCGAAGCCACCCTTCCCCTACGCGCAGGAAGAGGTCACCTTCACCAACCCCGATGATGAGACGACGCTCGCCGGAACGATCATCATTCCCGAAGGCGATGGCCCATTCCCCGCCGTTGTATTCATCACCGGCTCCGGGCCGCAGGATCGTGATGAAACGATCTTCGCCCACAAGCCCTTCCTCGTCATCGCGGATCATCTCGCGCGACACGGCATCGCGTCTCTTCGCTACGACGATCGTGGGGTCGGTGGATCCACGGGCAGCACCATGCAGTCCACCGCCTTCGATACCGCGGGCGACGTCATGAGCGCCATCGACCTTCTGCTCGCTCACGACAACATCGACCCCACACGCATCGGCCTCATCGGTCACAGCGAAGGCGGCATCATCGCCCCCATCGTCGCAGCAGACAACAACAGTGTGCGCTTCATCGTTCTCCTCGCGGGAACCGGACTTCCGGGCATCGAAGTTCTCGAAGATCAGCTCCGGGCCATCCTCATCAATGCCGGTGTTCCGCCGGAAGAAATCACGCGCCAACTCGCTGCCCAACAGGCAGCGCTCCGACAGGCGATGGAAAGCGAAACGCTCGAAGAGATCGAGCGCTCGGTTGAAGATGTCATCCTCGCGCAGCTCGGGCTCGAGCGCGATGCCGATGGGAACATCCCCGAGCAGCTTCGCGCCAGTGTCGAAGCCCAGACCGCAGCCCTCGCATCGCCCTGGTTCCAGTCGTTCCTCACGCTCGATCCCCGCACGTATCTCCGCAGGGTGAAGCAGCCGGTCCTGGCCCTCAACGGCGCTCTGGACTTCCAGGTCGATGCCGACCGCAATCTCTCCGAAATCGAAAAGGCCCTCGCCCTCGCCGAGAACCCCAGCGTCACCATTCGCAAACTCGATCGACTGAATCACCTCTTTCAGACCGCCACCACCGGCATGATGGATGAGTACGGCCGGATCGAGGAAACCATTCACCCCGAGGTCCTCACCCTCATCACCGAATGGATTCAGACCCACTCCCGGCCCGGGGCCAGCCCCGTGCCCGCTGATGCCGCCCAGCCGGGTGATTCCGGCCGCTCAAACGGGCGGTGAATCATCCTCGCGCGCGTAGGATGCACCTCACCACGCGGGTGAGCGAATCCTGCCCGGAGTACCGAACGACTCATGATGAATGACTCGACCAATCCGCCGCGCGATGATGATGCAGCAGCAGCAGCCGATGCATCCGACACCATCCCCGCCGCGTCAGCCCCGGCCGGTCGGCGCCTCGCCGCCGATACCCACGGCAACGCGAAGACCAAGTCCGGCAAGGAAGAACCAAAGACCTTCCTCGGCCGCCTGTGGAAGAACTGGATCAAGCCGATCGGCATCGCTGCCCTCCTCGTCTTCGGGTTCCGCTCCACCTTCGCCGACTGGAACGATGTCCCCAGCGCCTCGATGGAACCCACCCTTCAGGTCGGCGATCGCGTCTTCGTCAACAAACTCGCCTACGACCTCAAGGTCCCCTTCACCAAGTGGCGCCTTGCCTCCTGGGGTGAACCCCAGCGCGGCGATATCGTCATCTGGTTCCGTCCCGATGATGGCACCCGCATGGTCAAACGCATCATGGCTGTCCCCGGCGATCGCATCGCCGTACGCGACAACATCGTCACCATCAACGGCGAACCGCTCACCTACGAACCCATTCCCGATTCCGTCGCCGCCACCTACGACATCACCGTCAGCGGGCCACACACCTACCAGTACGAAACCATCAACGGCGTGCGCCATCCCGTCATGCACCTCGCCGCCGTGCCTTCCGACCCACAGTTCCGCGCCATCCTCGCCCACGCTTCAAACTTCAACCTCGATGAAGTCGTCCCCGACGATTCATACTTTGTCATGGGTGACAATCGTCATCACTCCAACGACTCCCGCATGTTCCCCTTCATCTACGCCCCCAGACACGAAATCGTCGGCAAGGTCACCGGCATCGCATTCTCCCTCGATCGCCCCGACTCCTTCGCCCCGCGCTGGCACCGCTTTTTCATCGGCGTCGATTGAACACCACCAACCCAACCCATCGCCGGCACGAATCGTCGCCGCTCCCCCCCGCCGCCGACTGCCTCATCATCGGCGCCGGCGTCATCGGCCTCACCACCGCCATCCTCTGCCGCGAAGCAGGCATCAACGCACACATCATCGCTGCCCACACCACACCCAACCTCACCAGCGAACGCGCTGCCGCATTCTTTCATCCCTACGGCTTCAACGCATCAACACAACTCGCCCAGTGGTGCGCTGACAGCTACCAACGCTTCACCCAACTCGAAGCAACCACCCCCCAGGCAGGCATCGCATTCATCCAACTCCGTGAATTCCACCGAACCCCCGGAACCCCCGGCACCCCCGGCACCCCCGGCACCCCCTGGTGGGCTCATCTCGTCCGCAACTTCCGCATCAACACCAACCCGCCGCCGCCATTCGCCTTCGAGTATCGCGCCACCATGCCCACCATCGACATGCGCCGCTACCTTCCCTGGCTCATGCACCGCTTCCGCGATCAACTCCACGGCACCATCACCACCCTCCACCTCGAAACCCTCCACGACCCCGCGCTCCGCGATGCACCCACCATCATCAACTGCACCGGCCTCGGCGCACGCACACTCACCAACGATCCACACCTCATCGCCATCCGAGGACAGGTCCTCCACGTCGAGAACACCATTCAACTCAACCAATGCCTCCTCGATGATGATCCCCAACACCCACACCAACCAACCTACATCGTCCCCTTCCCCGATCGACTCGTGCTCGGCGGCACCGCAGAACCAAACCAAACACACGAACTCACCAACCAACACGACCTCAACAACATCCTCCAACGAGCCAACCAACTCCTCCAACGCACCGGCTGGCCAACCCTCAACGGCTCCAGACTCCGAGAACTCCGAAGAACCAGCGGACTCCGACCCGCACGCATCACACCCAACCAACACGCCACCATCCGACTCGAACGAAACA
Organism: uncultured Phycisphaerales bacterium; assembly: GCA_965651255.1. Lineage (GTDB taxonomy): Bacteria > Planctomycetota > Phycisphaerae > Phycisphaerales > SM1A02 > CBFGRU01. The sequence continues at coordinate 6 of CBFGRU010000188.1, read as the reverse complement.
CCCTCC
>CBFGRU010000187.1:0-6368 GCA_965651255.1 uncultured Phycisphaerales bacterium | reverse complement strand
GTTCCGGCGCGGCCGACGGTTTGCTCAGACCGGCGGCCGTTTTCAATTGGAACCTTGCGTAGAGAGGTGCGGCATGACGCGCTCGTGCGCTGATCATCCGACCGGCGGGCGGATATGCCAGACATCAAGCGATCGCTCAAGCTCCATCGCCACACGACAGAGCTTTCCCTCATCAAACGGTCGCCCCCACAGAGTAACGCCGTGCGGCACACGAATGGGATCACCCCCACCACCGCGATCCTGCTCGCGAAATCCTGCGCGCAGGCAGACGCAGGGGTGACCGGTGTTGTTGGTAATCAACAGCATCGACCCCGCGTAGGATGGGCCGAACATGAGATCGAGTTGATTCTCTTCGAAGAGATTGTGCATGATGTGCATGGCATCACGCCGAATCCGCATGGCTTGGAGAAACTCAATCGCCGGCGTGAAACGTGCCTGTCGAAACGAGTTCGGCCACGCTTGTGGCGCCTGCCATGTCAACTCATCATCACGATTCGACAAGGTCAGTTCTTCAAAGGCACTGGCGGCCTCGATGAGCAGAATGGTCATGAGAGTGTCGTACGGTCGATCCGGAAGCTTCACGGGAACCATTTCAACATCAAGCCCGGACAGTCGATCCAATGCAGTGCGATCGAGTTCGTTCGCCGCTCGACCTTCAAACCAAGATGGATCGTAACCGATTCGTGTCCCGTTGATTGGTGCACGGCCGTCGAAGGCGAAGGGCATGTCGAGCGAACTCGCGTCGCCGGCATCCTGGCCGTTGATCGCAGCCAGCACCAGGGCGCAATCTTCGACCGTCCGGCAGATCGGCCCGATCTTGTCGAGCGACCAGCACAGAGCCATCGCCCCCGTACGAGGAACGCGACCGAACGTCGGCCTCAGACCTGTCGCCCCACAACGCATGGATGGTGAAACGATCGACCCGAGTGTTTCCGTCCCAATCGAAAAGCCGACGAGGCCCGCTGCCGTGGCGGCCGCGCTGCCAGCACTCGAACCGCTGGACCCCTGGCGAACATTCCATGGATTGTTCGTGCGTCCACCGTACCAGATGTCCCCGTAGGCCAATGCGCCCAGCGTCAGCTTGGCAACGAGTACCGCGCCCGCCTGGTGAAGCATCTGCACGACCGCCGCATCGCGCGTTGCAACACGATTTTGAAAGGGCTTGGCGCCCCAACTCGTGGTGATTCCATCAGTGTCCAGGAGGTCTTTGGCACCCCAGGGAATGCCATGCAGCGGACCGCGATACGATCCGGCGGCAATCTCCTCATCGGCGCGTCGCGCCTGTTCAAGTGCAAGCTCTTCGGTCACGGTGACAACGCACTCCAGCTTCAGCCCGATGGTCTTCAAGCGATTGAGATACAGGCGGGTCAGCCGAACACTCGAGAGTTCACGACGCTCAATCCACTTGGCCAGGTGCGTTACCGGCGCGAATGCAATGTCCGCATCGGAGGATGGAAGTGGTCCCGGGTCAATCCCGGAGCGAACGAATGAAGGGTGCGCCGGGCCGTATGCAACTCCGGGCAGTCGCGGGTCGAACACGGTGGCGGGTGCGAGGTCATTGCTCAGGAGGGATTGCCGCCGTCGCAAGTATCGTTCCACATCGTCACCGATCCCGCGAAGTATCACCTCACGTTCGTCAGGAGTGTAAGACACCCCTGCCAACTTCTCTGCTTCGCGCAGTGTTTCTGCAGTAATCTGACGAGGATCAATCGAATCGCTCGTGGTCGGACGTGCCGGATCGCGAGATGTCTCGGCCGATTCATTCTGAGCATCCTGATCTGCGGATACGACGCTGGGTGCGATGACCATCGCGCTGGTTGAAGCAAGGAATGCGCGACGATTCAGAATGGTGCGACTCGACTGTTCGATCGACATGATGAAGCCCTCTCTTGCAAAGCAGCGGTCATTCAGCTCCCCTGAATCGAGGGGTTCTGCTACTTCCGGTCTTCGGGAATGAGATCGATCACTACCGGATAGTGATCTGATGCATATCCCGGAGGATGTGGGTCGGTTCGCCAGTTGTAATCTGCCGGAGGAAACAGCGTTCCGTAGACAAATGCACTACCCGGAACAAACTCTCGATACGCCGCACGATTCAGAAGGATGTAGTCCAGCACTCGGTCTGACTCGTGAGTCTTGTAGAGATTCGCTTCTGTCAGATCATCTTCCTGCCAGCGTGGGATGATTCGGTGCGCGAGGGTGTCGACCATGCCACGCTCGAGATAGACACGGAAACTCTTATCCCACGGAGCAGCATTGAAGTCGCCAAGCACAACGATGTTGCGAGAAGGATCTTCAGCTTCTCGCTGCTTCACCAATTGCATGATCTTGAGTGCCTCGAATTCACGTTGATGACGAAAGTTCCCGGATTTCTGGTGGATGGAGAACAATGTGAGTTCGTATCCCGCATCGGTACGAACATCGACCATGATCGGACTGCGCTGGAACCGCATCGGCTCACCGCTGTCTCGATTCGGAGTCCATCCCGGCCCTTCGCGCAATTCATCATCGATTCGCAGATCGGGCCACACCTTGACCTGAGTGATCTCGAAGCGACTCATGACACTGCATTCGATTCCCCGGAAGTAGCCGACATCAATCGATGCCAGATGGGTGTAACCCATGTCCGCAAGCCAATTGTCACGGAACCACTCGAGCGCACCGAGCGATTCAACTTCCTGCAGGGCAATCACATCAGCATCGATGGCGCGAATCGCTTCCGCAAGCTTGGCAGCACGTTCATCAGTTGCTGCCAGTTTCATGTCGTCAAACTCACCCGACAACCCAGGGTCATCCTCGCGATCGAAGAAATTGAGGATGTTGTAGGTCGCGATACGAATCGTGCCTGCAGGCCTCTCTCTTGGCGTTGAGAGCCCGAATCGATTGTCGGGTGAAGCCGTTGAAGTCTTGTCCTGAGGATCAATCTGGTCCGGTGCCCCCATGGCCACCAATGCGGCCGAAGCCGCCAGACCAACCACGATGAACATGAACAAGTGTGTGTTCCGCTGCATTCGCAACTCTTCTCCGTATCAGGGGCACAGCATGTACGCCGGTTGATGGTAGCGCGCCACCAATTGAAGACCGATAACGGCCATCGAACTTCCCCCCAATCTTCCCGATTCAGAAAACGATTCTCGATACCCAAGCGCGCCATCGATCCTGATGGATTGTCAGTGGCAGTTGGGTGTCTTGAATTCGATGCTGTTGAGTGACCCATTGTCACCCAGGGTCAGTGAAGCAGGCACGTGGAGTTCCAAGATGCACGCAAGGAACAGCCAAAGCCAGTCCGACTCATTGCTCGTAAAGGGCATATTGTGCGGACTCTTGTGCTTCGCCTTATGTATGGCGAACGGCTGCAGTCCATCTGGTGCTCAACTGCGCGCAATGTCACGTGCGAGCCATCAGATTGAAGCCGGTTACAACCCCGACCGGACCCTTGCGAAAGCATTCGGCCTGGATGAATTTGGCCCCGAATCAACGGCCGTAGCCAATGCCCAGTCCGATCGTCCATGATGAACCTTCCGGATCGCGGTACCCACTTTCGCGCCCACGATGACCTACGCTGATGGATGCACACCGTCGCGATCAGCAGCTATTCGTTTCATCGATTGATCAAAGCCAATGAGATGGCGCTTATCGATGTGCCTCGTCTCGCACGAACGCTCGGGGCAACAGCGATCGAATTCGCACTTGGTGGACCTCTCAGCGACCCACCCGATCATGCCCTCATGCATTCATTGCGAGAGGAATGTGACGCGGTCGGGACCGAGATTACCGGAGTCTGTATTGCCGCTGAGCTGCTCCGAGGGGATGAAGCTGACCGGCATCGAGCGATCGAGTCGGTGATCGCACAGATGGAAGCCATTGCAGAAGTCGGCATCAGGCGGTTTCGACATGATGCGACCCTCGGGCCGGAGGATGGCGATCTGTCGGATCAAGCATTCGAGGAATCACTCACATCGCTCGTGCCGGCCTGTCGCACGATCGCCGAGCATGCGGCGACTTTGGGTGTGGCTTCTTCTATCGAAAACCATGGATGCTTTATCCAACACGCTCATCGCGTTTCAAAACTGGTTCAGGAAGTTGACCATCCCGCCTTCGGCCTGACACTTGATGTAGGCAATCTGCTCTTTGCGGATCAGGATCCACTTGCAGCGACCACAACGCTGATGCCCTACGCGATCAACCTTCATTTGAAGGACTTTGTTGTTGTTTCGCAGGAAAGACCGGGTACATGGCTGAGCTTTCCCGGCGGTCTGTATCTCATGCCATGTGTCCTTGGCGACGGACATATTGATGTCGGCAGATGTATCGAATCGGCGCAGCAGTGCCAATACAGTGGACCATTCGTACTGGAGTATGAAGCACCTTTCGGCGATGTACGGCGAGGTATCCAGACAGGCCTTTCAAGACTGCGCGAGCAACTCGCTCATTACCAGACAATGCCGGGATCCCAATAGTAGTAGAACCCGCTGGAGTCTCCACTTCCGAACCCCATGTCGCCGGAGAGCTGAACGCTGATCAAGTTGATCTCCGAAGTATGGTCAAAAGGAGCACGCGCATACGGGCTCGCAACATGCATCAGCGGCCGGTGGTATTTCACCAGTCTTGCTTGCTCAAGGTTCGCCAGTCTTTTCGCAGCGGCAAAAGCGTCATGCAGGTCTCCTGTCGCATCAATCAACCCGATGTCTGCTGCATCCGCGCCGGAAACCACGCGCCCATCCGTGATTCGCGCAAGATGTTCCGCACGCAGACCTGGCCGCTGCATTTCGACGACACTCCTGAATTGGGAGTAGAACTCATTCACCAGGTTCTGCAAGATCTGACGATGCTCGTCAGGCATCGGTTCAAATGGTGAAGCCAACGCTTTATTGGGGCCGGATGTAATCGCTTCGGCGCGGATACCAATTCGCCTCATTCCTTCCGAGAAGTTCACTGTTTGCATGATGACACCGATCGAACCGGTGATCGTGGTTGGGTAGGCGATGATCTGATCAGCAGCGCACGCCAAGTACATGCCGCCGGACGCGGCGACATCTCCCATCAGTGCAACCACGGGCTTCCCGGTGCTGGCTTTGAATTGCAGTACTTCCCGGTACATGAGATCTGAAGTCGTCACCGTCCCGCCAGGAGAGTTGATACGCAGGATGACCGCCTGAACGCGTCGATCATCCGCGGCTTTTCGAAGCGCTTCGGTGAATACATCGACCGGGTTCTCGCCGGCCGCGATGAGACCAGGTCGTCGCGCATCGACGAGCAATCCGGTGACATCGATCATTGCCACCTTGTGGGAGAACCAGTGATCCTCGCCCATGACGATGGATTCGGTGAGGTCGTCTCTGGCGCCGGTCGCCTCCACGGTGAATCGTAGAGGGGCACAACCGATTACGCACGAAAGCGCACATGCGATGATGATGAGAATGAAGTGTGACTGTTGCATGCAAGATGATACGAAGTGGGATCATCTCCGTTTCCGGCCTAGCGTCTTTCGTGATGAATCAGGCCGATGAGGATCCCGCGACAAGTGGTGGACCCGAGCACGGGCATGTTCCGGTTCTTCTGGATGAGATCATGGAGATCCTCTCGCCAACACGCGGGGACATTGCAGTTGATGGCACCGCGGGTCGCGGCGGCCATTCCGTTGCCCTTGCCGCAGCGGTTGGCCGTTCCGGCCAAGTCATTGCCTTTGACCTGGATGAGTCCAACCTGGCCTATGCGGAAGCCCGCGCCCGAGAGGCGGGTCACTCGCTAACCCCCATTCACTCGAGTTTTGAATCAATGCCCGAGGTACTTAATGAGAGAGGCCTTCGCGCAGACGTGGTCTTACTGGATCTTGGTTTCAGTTCTACACAGATGGACGACGGGTATCGCGGATTCTCTTTCCGGTCACCGGGCCCTCTGGACATGCGATACGATCGAACGACCGGGTTGACCGCAAAGGACCTGGTCATGGAGCTTCCGGAGCGAGAATTGGCTGATCTCATCTTTCGATTCGGGGAGGACCCGTTTGCCAGACGGATCGCCCGAAAACTTGCACAAATCCGTTCTCGCGAGACGATGGACACGACAGAGAAACTGGCGCGAGCGGTTCGGGATGCGTACGGACCGAACGCAAGGCGGTCGAGGGTTGACCCAGCGACTCGGACATTCATGGCGCTTCGAATCGCGGTGAACGATGAATTGGGTTGCCTGAACCGCTGGCTTGAGTCGCTTCGAAGTGAAGCGATGCGGATTGGCAACGGCGAGGATGGTCAATGGCTTCGTTCCGGTGCGCGAGTGGGAGTGATCAGCTTCCACTCTTTGGAGGATCGTCTCGTGAAGCGGGCTTTTGTTGAGCTGAAAGCCATGGGCATGGCAACCGTATTGAC
>CBFGRU010000186.1:0-6387 GCA_965651255.1 uncultured Phycisphaerales bacterium | reverse complement strand
CGGACGCATAGGGAGTCGCCCTCAGCAAGTGCTTCCAATGAAGTCGTTTCGTCCGCCTCGTCTGAACCAGCAGCAGGAGCGTCAGCGGCATGATGGCATTCACTAGAAACGTGCCCAGGAAAGGAACCACACCTGCCTCCAGCATGGTTTGTCGCAGCGAACTGCTCCGGAACGGAACGATCCCAGGATTCAGCGGGTCCGCTACCGTCAAGGCGTCGTGCAGATCCTTTGGCGCGATGTACTGGCGCCCTCCGGGATTGATGCGACCACTGGACTCGACTGAAAGAGGCCTCTGTATCGCCTCCATCACGGCGGCGAACATCGTCATGTCGAGCGTCGACGGAGTGAACTTCTCAAATGCGCTGAGAATGTGACCAAGGGTTTCCCGCTCGTTTCGTCGAAGTGCATCTTCATCAATCTCACCACGCTGATACTGATCAACGATCGGGGCAAGCTGATGTGCATGCAGATTGTCTATCACCTGCTGGAGATAATCGCGTTCCAACGGCGTCACTTCTTCTCCTCGCTCGATCGCGTCGTGCGTTGAAACGAGATTCCGCCAGTACTGGGCAAGTGCGGGTTGCCCCAATCTTGCTCGCTGGTTGCTTGCCGTTAACGCCGCATCGACACGCCAATACACAACCGCCGCAGCGGATGTCTGAACTCCGACGTAAGTCAGTAGGGCCATAAACGCCGAGACCACGACGGCGAACATTGCTATGCGCGCAAGGTGAGGAGGATGCCACATCTGCAGGGACCGCCAGAAAACCCATGGTGCGCAGAGGCGCCATGTGGTTCCGAACAACGCGCGTGGCCCGCCGAAATACTCCAGGCACCATGGTGGCGTGAGGCGACCCGGACGACAGATGTTGACGAACTCGAACGCCAGACCGCACTCACTGCATAGACCATCCAGTGGGCACTGATCCTTCCATGAATCGATCAGCCCCTGCAAGTTGTACCCACATCTCGGACATCGCCCCTGCTGCACCACGGGAGGCGGAATCACGCTCGTCATAACGATGAGCTTACCACGGTCAGGTGACTCTTGTTTGTGACTCGTACGGCACTGAACATCGGTATACTGCGTCGTCATCAGCCCCCGCGAGCCGATTGATCGGCTGTTGCTCTGCAAGTGGAGTCAATCTCGAATGGCGGAAAGAAAACCCATCACGATCTGGTCGATCCTCGCGCTGGTCGTGCTGATGGGACTCGGTGGGTTCACCGTATTCGCATCGTGGTACTCGGTACGAATGTGGGTGGACAGCGGTGAGAAATTCATTATCGAACCGACTGGCCGAGTGCGCGATCAGGTGTTTCTGACAACTGGTGAGCACATCGTCTTCTACGAGTCGGTGGAAGCGCTCCCGACCGACTACATGATGTACATCGCAGCAGCCGAATCACCGGAAACACCGACTCAGAAGAAGGTCCTGTTCAATGACGACCCGTTCGTCCAGAACAACAAGTTCGAGCACGGTGGGGTGCAAGGGAAGCCAGTCTGTCGTATCACGGCCCCATCGGACGGCTGGTATGAGTTTACATTTCACAACTCGAACATGGACATGGACCCGAACGACCGCATCGTCTTTGGAAAGTCACCACAAACGCTTGAGAGTGCAATCCAGCGCCGCACGTTCATCTCCATCGGAGGTCTGTCTGTGACGGGGGTCCTCTTCATCGGCCTGTACCTCATGCATGCGGTGACGTTGTCGAAACGTAAGCAAACCGATAGGTTGGGGCGATGAACTACTCCATGGAGTTTCGCTTTCGTCGGTTTGCACTTGAAGCCGGTGATCTTGCGCTGATCCATGAACGCGGTGATCGGGTGCACACGCAGTGGCTCAGACCAGGCACGGTCCCTTTTGATGGGGCCGTCGAAGATGCCTCAATTCTCCCCGAACTTGGAGCTGCGCTCACGCGGTACTTTGAAGGTGACATGAAGGCACTTCTCGCCGTTCCGACTCCTCAAGGCCCACCATTTTTTCACGCATGTTGGGCTGCGAGTCGGAGCATTCGTCCGAGTGAGACGATCAGTTATCGAGAGCTCGCTTCCCGCGCGGGGAATCGGCGAGCCACACGGGCCGCGGGACAAGCAATGCGCCGCAACCCGCTCGCGGTAATCGTTCCGTGTCATCGAGTGGTCAGCTCCAGTGGGTCGCTGTACGGCTACGGCGGAGAAACTGCAAATGAGTCCTGGCTCCTCAGCATCAAAAGGTGGCTGCTCGATCACGAGCGTACATCGACCGGCAAAATATCCGTACAAATTCCGAAAATAAATGTAAATGCTTGGCAACACGAGACTGCCGTGGCACAATAGTGCAGTCGAGTTGGGTTACCTCTCTTGGGTGACCTGCCGCGTACGGCTCAGACGCGGGAGATTCTGCACATGATGGAACTGCATATCTGCGATCGCAAGGGCAACCGACTTCGCGCGTTTGCTTTGGGTGACCGTTCAGAAGTCATCATCGGACGCGATGAATCCTGTGATGTTCAGATCCGGAACAACCACGTCAGTCGTGAGCACTGCTCCATCGAGAGTGAAGGTGATGAACTGGTGCTTCGCGATCTTGGTTCAACCTCGGGCACGTTTGTCAATGGTCAGAAGGTCAACCTGGTGCGATTACAGGATGGCATCGAAGTATCGGTCGGACCTGCCGTCTTGAAGTTTTTTGAAACCGGCATCTGACCTGCCCCAATCATCATCAATCCTTTGTCCCGCGGGTGTCTCACCGACACACAATGGGATGACTGCGCATTGTCGGCAGCACATCGCTACGATCGGTGCTGTTGCGATCGTGCGGAAGGTCAGACAGTTGCATCGCACGTTGGACACTGAGCACCACTGAACGTCGCTGGGAGAACGAAGATGTCGGAACGAACCCTCATGATGTCACTTTGCATCGGCCTGTCGATTTCACTTGGCGCTACGGCGACCACCGGGGCGGGAGAACCGCCGGAACTGATCGATCGCAGCATCTTCTTCGGGAACCCTGACCGCGCCGGTGTTCAGATTTCACCGAACGGTGAGTATCTCAGTTTTCTTGCGCCGCACGATGGCGTGATGAACGTATGGGTCCAACCAGTAAGTGGCGATGCAAGCCAGGCCCGAGCAGTGACGAAGGCAACCGACCGACCAATCTCAAGCTACTTCTGGGCACACAACAGTGAACAGATCATCTACCCACAGGATCAGGGGGGAAACGAGAATTACCATCTGTACTCGGTCAACATCGAGAACGGCAGCGAAGTTGACCTCACGCCGTTTGATAACGTTCAGGCACGTGTGGTGGCGGTTGATCGGAACTTTCCGGATGAGATTCTCGTTGCTGTCAACAATCGAAATCCCCAGCTTCATGACATTCATCGCGTCAACCTGCGGACCGGGGCAGGAGATGTTGTGCTTGAGAACAATGAGGGCTATGCGGGTTTTGGGGCCGACAGCAATTTCGCCGTCCGCCTGGCGGTCCGTCTGGACTCATCTGGCGGCATGATCGCACTGACTCGGGATGCCGCCGATGAACCGTGGTACGAATTGGCCCGTTGGAACGCAATCGATACGGCCGCGAGTGGTCCGCTCGGCTTTACCCGTGATGGGCGAACGCTGTACGTCACGGATTCACGTGACCGAGATACCAGCGCGCTGTATGCCTACACCGTGCAGGATGATGGTGTTCCTCGCTACACTCTGATTGCTTCCGACGGCCGCGCCGATTTCAGCGGCATGATTACCGACCCCAATACCGGATCTGTGCAGGCCGTCTCATTTGAGTTTGCTCGAGAGGAGTGGCAGATCCTCGACAGTGCGATCGCTGCCGACTGGAACTTCCTGAAAACCGTCACGGATGGTGAAATCTCGATTACCAGCCGTACTCACCGGGACAATCTCTGGACCGTCGCGTACGTCCGTGATGACGGGCCGGTTGAGTACTACCTGTATGACCGCACCGCAAAGAACGCGACGTACCTCTTCTCAAACCGTAAGCAACTCGAAGGGCTTGCACTTGCGAAGATGGAGCCAGAGATCATCATGGCGCGTGATGGCCTGCAACTTGTAAGCTATCTGACGACACCTGTCGGCATGGAACCACGAAATCTGCCGATGGTGCTGCTCGTCCATGGTGGCCCATGGGCGCGCGACTCATGGGGATACAACGGCCTGCATCAATGGCTCGCCAATCGTGGCTATGCGGTCTTGAGCGTGAACTTCCGCGGATCCACCGGGTTTGGTAAATCGTTTGTAGCAGCAGGCAATCGTGAATGGGCTGGCAAGATGCACGACGACCTCATCGATGCTGTGAATTGGGCGGTCGGTCGTGGCATCGCAGATCCTGATCGAGTGGCGATCATGGGAGGTTCCTACGGTGGGTACGCAACATTGGTCGGCCTGACCTTTACGCCCGAGTTCTTTGCGGCCGGCGTTGACATCGTGGGCCCATCGAACGTGCGAACGCTGCTTGAATCGATTCCGCCCTACTGGGCTCCCGTCGTGAGCATGTTTGAGACTCGAGTCGGGTCGCTCAATGAGCCGGAGTACCTGGAGAGCATCTCGCCACTGAATCGCGTCGAGAAAATCCAGCGGCCGCTTCTCATCGGACAGGGCGCCAACGACCCGCGCGTCAAGGTGACCGAGAGCGAGCAGATTGTGGATGCGATGCAGACCAAGAGCATCCCGGTTACGTACGTAGTCTTTCCAGACGAAGGGCACGGATTCCGCCGACCGCAGAACTCAATGGCGTTCTGGGCGGTCACGGAAGCGTTTCTAGCTGAGCACATCGGTGGGCGGTTTCAGCCGATTGGCAGCGACGTTCGAGAATCCACTGCGCAGATCCCCGCCGGAGCAGAGCTGATACCTGGATTGAGTGACTCGCAGTAAACCTGTACCGTGGTCGAGGAATGATCTCCGCATGGTGAGCATCGCGCAGATGCGGTCTGTCGCGTTGAGTTACTCACGGCTGTGCAGTTCTTGGAATATTGCGCTGAAACAGGCATGATTCCGCATGACCCACAAGAAGCCCGATCGCGTGCTTCGCTCCCTGAAGCAGCGCGACGTGTAGCACAGGAATTGCGTAAGCACGGCTACATCGCCTTCTTCGCAGGCGGGTGCGTTCGTGATCAACTCCTTGGGCGCGAACCGAAAGATTTTGACGTCGCAACGAACGCCACACCGGAACAGGTTCGACAACTCTTCCACAAGACCCAGGAGGTTGGCGCTGCCTTTGGCGTGATGCTGGTCCGTCTGCTCGGCAGAACGATTGAAGTCACAACATTTCGATCGGAGGGTACGTACTCCGACGCCCGGCGTCCCGACACCGTGACGTTTGCCGATCCCGAAACTGACGCGCGACGACGTGATTTCACGATCAACGGCTTGTTTCAGGATCCCGAGACCGGTGAGATCATCGACTATGTCGGGGGCAGGGCCGATCTTGAAGAGGGCGTGATTCGTGCGATCGGCGATCCGACCGCAAGGTTCCGTGAAGATCGATTGCGGATGTTGAGAGCAGTTCGATTCGCTGCACGATTTCGCTTCACCATTGAAACCCACACCTTCGACAGCATTCGCGCTTACGCGCGTGAATTGGAGGGTGTGAGCAGGGAGCGCATCGGCCAGGAAGTGAAGTGGATGCTCACCGATCCGACCCGCGGCCGTGCCGCCCACCTTCTGCAATCCCTCGGGTTAGATGCAAACGTGCTCCATGAGCCGTCTGCCAATTCTTCAACTGATCTCCTTGAAGCACTCGGCGAGAACTTCGCGTACCCTGCGGTACTCGCCGCATGGCGACTCGTCCGAACGCAAGATCTATTCGAGATTGACGCTCTCAAGGCAGCACGGGCATGGAGCCGGGCATTGGTTCTCTCGAACGCGGACGAGGCAGGTCTGGCTCATACCCTCATCATCATGCAGCGCCTCTTGCGTGAATGGCCCGGCTTGAGAGTTGCCGGACAGAAGCGAATGGCTGTCGAACCCTGGTTCGACGAGGCATTGGGGATTCTTCAGTGTCATGCTCCGGAATCTGCAGCACTCATCCGGTCCCGCGTCGCTGAGCTCACGCGGACAGAATTAGCTCCGCCCCCCCTGCTTACCGGTGACGATCTTATGGCTATCGGCTGCAAACCTGGCCCGATCTTCCGCGATTTGCTGGACAAAGTCTACGACGAACAACTCGAGGGCCGGATCACCGATCGCGAGTCAGCACTGGCGTTTGTGCGGATTCAGTCAGGTCTGCCGCCGTCTGACACCCCCCGGAAGTAGACCTGCTGCCCGGCAGCGAGGCCCGGAGGCACAATCAGCGTTCCACCCATAGGTGCACGATTTGGTATGACGCAACGATCACTTTTTTCCCTGAGATTCTGAAACGCCAAACTTTTTGCTTCCGTGATTTG
>CBFGRU010000185.1:0-6388 GCA_965651255.1 uncultured Phycisphaerales bacterium | reverse complement strand
GCGGGTTCTGGCAAACATCTGCTCGAGCCGCCACTCGTTGATGGCTCCGTGATCCCCGGACAGCAGGATGTTCGGCACCTCGCGTCCGTGCCACTCGCGCGGGCGGGTGTAGTGGGGGCAATCAAGAAGCCGTTCGCCTGCCGGCCCCCGGAGCGCAAAGGAATCCTCGACCGCGCTCTGTTCATCTCCCAGAACACCGGGCAGACGACGGACGATGGCATCAGCGAGAAGGAGTGCAGGAAGCTCTCCACCAGTCACGACGAAGTCACCGATGGAAATCTGAAGGGGCTCGAGTTCATCAATCACCCGTTCATCAATGCCCTCATAGTGACCGGCAATCAGGAGTAGCCGCTCTGCCTTGACCAGCTCATCAACGCGGGCCTGCTGCAGCGGCTCGCCCTGCGGTGAAAGCAGGATCCGCCGCGCCGGGCGCGGATCACTCCGCTCAACGTGCATGACCGCATCAAACAGCGGCTGGCACATGAGGACCATGCCCGGCCCGCCGCCGAACGGTCGATCATCGACCTTGGCGTGCTTGTTGTCGGCGAAGGCGCGGATATCGGTCGTGACAAACTCCACCCTGCCCGCGCGCGAGGCCCGCCCGAGAATGCTGCTCTCCAGCACACCGGGAAACATGTCGGGAAACAAGGTAAGAAAGTCGATGCGCATGCGCCACCGGGCCCACCGGGCGTGCGGCTTGCAAAGAATCGCCAACCCCGTCCGCACCGCGCGGAGTGAGGCGGTTGATTCGAGGAATGCCTGTCGCTTACGCGCTCGGCGCGGCGATCTTCTTCCCGACCTTGGGCTCGCAGCCGGCGCGACGAAGCAACGTCGCCACCGTTCGGCTGGGTTGTGCGCCGACGCTCAGCCAGTAATCTGCGCGTTCGACGTTCAACTTGATCTGCTTGCCTTCATCGGGGGCGATCGGGTCGAACCAGCCCAGCGTCTCGATGACGCGGCCATCGCGGGGTGAACGCTTGTCCATCACGCTGATCCGGTAGAACGGGCGGTGTCGCCGACCGAAACGCTTCAAACGCAGTACAACCATGTCGGTATCCTTCTGTCAGGCCCGTTACACCGGCAAGTGCCCGGCGGGGTTCGGGAGGCAGTCGCTGCGGACGACTCACCTGTGCGAACATCCCTGAAACGGACGGGTTCGTGAGTGGCAAGGATAGCCGTCAGTAACCGACGATCAAGATGCGCCTTTTCGGTCGTCCCGACGATCTGTTAGATTGGTCCCATTGATCAACGCCCGTCTAAGGAGGTGGTCATGCGATTCCATGTGGTCCTTCTCGCGGTGTGGTTCGTTCTTCTATCGCCGGTCGTAAACGCCATGCAATGGGCGACTGGTTTTGAACAGCCCGGTGTAACGCTCATCAAACGCGAGCATATCGACCGGTTCATCAAAGACTTTCAACTTGATGACGACCGCGCGACCATTGCGAGATCGTTGTATGACCTGTACGTCGGCGAACTGGCGACATTCAACCGCGAGTCAATCGAGCCGATTCGCATCGAATGGGTCGAACTGGTGAAGGCGGCACAGACAGAACGGAGGAAACTCTCCAACGAGATGAACGAAGCGATCAAGGCAGCGTTCGATTCCGGGGCCGATTCGCGGGAAGTGGCACTCATCGCGATTCGCTTTGAAGATGCACTGGCCGAACTGGATGCCCGGCCCATCGAGGGTGAGATCAAACTGGCAAGACTCGCGGACGAGCAGGCCGCGATTGAAGCGGCGTTTCTCAATAATCTCCGTGCGCTACTGTCGAAGAGTGAGCAGGATTCCTGGCCAACGTATCGACGCTGGCTTGATCGAACGTGCTTTCTCGCGCGAGACGCCGCATATCCCGAGATCGGCATCAATCTCCTCGCTCATGTGGAGGGGGCTGAGCTGTCGAGCGAGAGTACGCCCAGTCCCGAGGCGTTTGATGCAGTCTGTCGGGCATACGAATTGGCTATCGACGGTGAGTTGAGGTCACTTCGTGAATGGCAGACAAACTTCAATCGTCGCCATCATCGGCGTCAACAGGAATTGAATCAGGCGCTGCGGCAGGTGGAAGTGCTTGACGACAACGGTCAGTTTCGAGGTGTACGAGCGGTTGATCCCGTTGCTGCCCAAAGTTTCTTTGAGTTCAGTCAGAAGGGGCTGGTTCTGAGGCAGGCGATTCGGGACACGAACCGCGAGTTTCGAGCCAGACTGCTGTCGTTGCTTCATGCTGAGGCAGCGGCAACGCTGCGCAACAGTTTTAATGACGAACTGCACGCAGCATATTGGAGGCCGGAGAAGAGCAAGTCATACCTTCTCATGCGCGAGCTTGATGCCAAGCAGGTTGTCTCCGATGAACAGCGAGCGGTCATGCAACTCTGGCTGGATCAACTTGACGAAGCCCGCACGCGGAATGCGGATGAGCACCTGGCGCTCTCGAATGAGCGGCTTGATTCGATGGCGGAAGGAGTCATGGGGCCAGGCGTGCTCGATCAGTTTTTCCAACGGTGGCGAGCGCTGCAGCGCGAGGCACTTTCGCTTGATAACGCTTGTCTCGAACGGTTGTGGACTCAATTGACGCCCGAACAGCAGGCGCAGGTCGATAAGCCCGGGCCGTGGCCGCTGCCACCGGGCTCATCAAGCCGTTCCGGGCAATCAAACCCGACGGGAAAGAGGATGCACGCGAGATCGACCTCGTTGGCCAGATAAGGATCTGCTTCTTCTCTACTGAGGCGTCACCAGGTCCGCCAGTGTGGACGCGATGTCGCCGGTGAAGCCGAACATCGCATCGGACAGCGGCGTGATGAAGAAAAGGACCAACGCGCCCAGACTGAAGTACACCGCCTCCGGCCGGTTGAAGAACTCCGCGAACGGAGGGCAGAGTGATTTGGCGATGTTTCCACCATCCAGCGGGGGAATCGGCAGCAGGTTGAAGAGGGCAAGGGAGATGTTCAGAAAGACTCCGAAGTACAGAATCGTCCAGCCGTTGGTGTAGATCGGTTCCGTATGAGGCGCGAAGAAGAACCAGAGCGAAAGTCCGGCGAGGGCGATGGCGGCCAGCAGCAGGTTCATCAACGGCCCAGCCAGGGTGACGGCGATATCCCCCCAGCGCGGCCCCCAGCGTCGGAAGTTGTTCGGATTCACCGGCATCAGGCCCCAGGCAAATCCAGCCACAGCGAAGATCAGCAGCGAGACGTGGCCCATATGTACCAGTGGGTTCCAGGTCATGCGGCCAAGTCGCCGCGGCGTGTCATCACCCTGCCAGAGAGCGGCCCAGCCGTGCGCCAGCTCATGCAACACGATCGATCCGATGACCCAGGCAACCCATCCGAACACGCCCGCTGCGCCGAACGATTCGTAGACTTCGTGCAGCCACCACTTGTTCACGGTCGCGCTCCGCTCGTTTCTGTCACTACTCCATTCGCGTCCGAGGCGCTACTGCGCTTCGACCGACGATTCTTCGGTCTGTGCATCGTCAGGCGCTTCAGTTCCGATGGCAGCAGTGTACCCGAGTTTCTCGATGGCCTCGATGACCTCATCATCCGGCACGGATTCGACCGCGGTGATGTGCGCCTTTCCCGTTGCCAGAACAACTTCGATCGCTTTCACACCGTTGATGCCGCCGACGCGATCGGTGACTGCGTTGACGCACGCCTGGCAGTGCATCCCTTCGATGTCGATCGTGAGCGATCGTTCCGGCCCGATGCGGGCGACTTCAACGGTTTCCGCGCCCGGAGAGGAGTTCTCGCCTTGGCACCCGGTGATGAACAGCATGGCGATGCCAATCCCCACCGCGAGAGCGAGCAGGCGGCCAGCATGTTGAGTGGTGAGGTCTTGCCTTCCCATCTTGACTCCTCCTGAACCCTGAACGGTAGGCCTTGCGTCCGGAAACAGCGAAGGCGGCAAGGCGATAACCGAACTTTCGCGAATTGAACGATCCTGAGGTCGGAAGTGTTCGTAGAACCCGGGTGAAGACGCCGCACGGACAAACTGCTGCATCTCCGATCGCCGGTCAGCCGAATGGCATTTCGCGGTGGTCCGGTCCTTCGCGGGGTAAGATGTCGGGACCGCGAAGGGATTCTGTTCGCATGATTGATGAACTGCGAAGTGATGAGGAGTTACTTCGCGACCATCTTGATGGTGACCCGATTGCCTTTGAAACGCTCGTTCAGCGATACCGAAACGAGCTGTTTCACTTTCTGATTCGCTATCTCGGTTCGCGTGCAGCGGCTGAAGATGTTTTCCAGGAGTCGTTCCTGCAGATTCACCTCTCGGCGAACACCTTTGACCAGGACCGTCGGTTCCGGCCCTGGCTCTTTACGATCGCGACGAACAAGGCCCGCGATTACCACCGCAAGCACGGTCGGCGTTCGATGCTTTCATTGAACGCGAACGCCGGTCTTGATAAGGATGGCGTCGGTTTCATTGACCTGCTCGATGCGGATCTGCCGACGCCGGATTCTCCGATTCTTGACAGCGAACGCAGCCGCTTGGTACGCGAAGTCGTGGATGCGTTGCCGGTACATCTGCGCGAGATCCTTCTGCTTTCGTACTTCCAGCGGTTGAGCTACAACCAGATTGCCGACACGCTCGAGATTCCGTTGGGCACGGTGAAGAGCCGTTTGCATTCTGCGGTGGCAGCGTTTGGCGAAGCGTGGCGCCGAGCCCGCGTTTCTGATAAGGGAGTCTCATGAGTCAGCAACCCCCCGAGTTCGGTCGATTGTCTCCAGATGATCAGCGCGTGCTCGACCTTCTGCTGGAGAACGGGATCGACCAGTCTTCGCTGCATGATCTGCCCGAGTCGGATCGAGCGCGCGGCCGACAGTTGTTGCGTCTTGTCGGGCTGCTCGACGATTACCCCGCGGACGATGCGGATGAGATGCTGGTCGATGCAACGATGGCACGCATTCGCCGCGCATCGGAATCGCGCCATGCAGCGCAGGTGGATGCGGAGATTCGTGAGGCCGCCGGACTTTCGCGGTTCCGATTTCGTCTTCCCGACCTCATGTCGCTCGCCGCGGTGCTGCTGATTGCCGCGTCAATCGGTATTCCCGTCATGCAGCACGTGCGCCAGCAGTCAGTGGCGGCGGCGTGCTCGATGAACATGGTCGAACTCGGCGGAGCGTTTGCTCGCTATGCCGGTGCGAATAACGGTCAGGTGCCGGTGCAGATCGCCGGATTCGCAGGCATCACACCGGTGGGCTGGCTTGATCCGCTGCCACTTGTGCGCGAAGGGTACTGCGAGCATGGGCACGCCAGTTGTCCTGGCCATTCTCTGAACCTCGGCTACAGCTATCAGGTGCAGGGCATGGAACGCGCAAGCCGCGTCCTCTGGCAGCGCGACCCCGGCACCGCGGTCCTGGGCGATCGAAATCCGGTGCTCGATGCCCGTCGGGCGGCCAACCTTCTCTCACCCCTGACGAACTCCGGCAATCACGCTGAACGCGGTCAGAATGTGCTTCTGCATGACCTTTCCGTAGTCTGGCTGGAAGTCCCGGTTCGCGGAAGCGATGACAATATCTGGCTGCCCGTCGGGGGCAACGAATCTGACCCCATGACCACGCCGGCATCGCCGATGGATACCTTCCTCGCTCATTGACGCGGGACCGCGCCGCATCCAACCAGGTGAGCCGGCGCGAGCAGCGTTCATTCGATCGCCGGGGGTTCGATAGAGCCATTGATCGGTTGACCGATCCGGCGGACGGGCTACCCTTTGGGCTCCCCTGAAATGAGTCCCCTCGCCGGTTGAAAGATCATGCCGAAGAATAAGTCACATAAAGGTTTGCTCAAGCGCGTTCGGGTGACCAAGTCCGGCCTCGTGAAGTTCAACCGTGCCGGCGGCCGTCACCTCAAGAGCGTCAAGGCCGCCCACCGCATTCGACATTACCGCAAGCCGGCGTACGCGCTGGCCGCCGAGATTCGCCGACTGCGCACATTGCTGAACCGCAAGATTCGCTCGCACGAATCTGCTCAACGGGCACAGCAGCAGCGAGCGGAAGCGGCGGCCTGAGTTTGTTTTCTGAAGTGACATGCACCCCGACCAGGGTGCATGTTGTGTTTGACCGCAACCAACTGCCGGTCGGGCGAAAGCGTTTTTTCGCGTGAGTTGCGAGGAAACCCCCGCCACGGCGTTGAAGGAGTTTGATCGATGCCTCGTACACGTAAAGGCGCTGCCCGTACCAAGTCCCGTCGTCGAATGCTTCGCGCTGCGCGCGGGTATTACGGCACGAAGAGCCGGCTGAAACAACAGGCCAAAGTCGCGCTGATGCGTGCCGGCCGGTTTGCGTATCGTGATCGTCGCGCCCGCAAACGTGACTTCCGCGCACTCTGGATTACCCGTATCACGGCGGCTTGCCGGATGCGCGGAACCCGCTACAGCCGGTTCATGAACGGCCTTTC
>CBFGRU010000184.1:0-6398 GCA_965651255.1 uncultured Phycisphaerales bacterium | reverse complement strand
AACGTGACCATGTCGCAGAGTGAATCCAGTTGCGCGCCGAGTGAGGAACTGGAGCGCGTCATCCTCGCGACCGAGCCGTCAACCGCATCGAAGAACATGCCGACGAAGATGAGCAGCCCCGCGAGCATGAGGCCGCTCCACCCCCACGGCCCCTCAAAGGTGGTCGGCTTGGTGGCGTAGTGAATGGCGGCGAACCCGGCGACGAGATTGCCGAGCGTGAACAGTGTGGGCAGCACGCTGGTGGAACGCAGGCGTCGATTTCGCCTTCGGCTTCGGCGACGGCTTCGGCGCTTGAATCGCGATGGTTGATCCTGATCCATCAGCTGCTCGACCCGATTGACTTTCACGGGGCGCCCCCCGCTGCGTTCGCACCGCCCGGCGCTGAGATTCGCTCCTGCCGAAGCTCGCGCGGGAAGAGCAGTTCCGGCACGCGCGGAATGAGCACGATGATCCCCCGATTTCCCCCCTGCGCTTCGCCGCGCAACATCATCTCGCCGATTGACATCGGCGCGACGGCAGCGGGTCCGATGTCCGCCAGCGGTCCGGCTGGACCGCCATCGCGTGCGCGGAGATCGCCATCGCTCGAGACCGCTTCCCGTTGATCGGCGATGAGTCGCTTCTCCCAATCGACGCTCGGCCCCTCGCAGGTAAGCACGTACGCAAAGCCATGTTCGAGCTGATGCTCGAAGGCGATCGACGCGAAAAGCTCACCCTCAAATCGATCCTGACTGAGGAGGCGCTGGAGCGGGCCGTTGCCCTGCGAGAAGGCCGGAGCGATCTGAAAGACCACCCGCGGACCGTTCTCGGTCTGCACCGTCCATGAGCGCATCAGGAACCCGAATGACCCGCGCACAAATCCACGCACACGGCCATCGACGCCCACCGCACGCGGCTGATCGCCGATGGATCGTCGATGAAGTTCCTGCCAGTCCGGGACCTGGCCGTACCAGGTCTTCAGGTCGAGCGCGGCCCCACCGAGTGACTGTTGGAATGCCTCGACCGCATCGAGTCGAACACGGAGAAAGCGCAATCCGTTCCGCCGCAGTCGATCCCGCAGGGCATCGCTGATCGGAGCGGGTTCGGCAAAGCCGATCGCCGCAACGGCCATGAGGTCGGGGCTGTCTTCCACGATCCATTTCCGAACTTCGAGCCCGTTGTCGCTGGCGACGAAGCTTCGCGTTGGATCCTGCCCGATTGCCTCCGACATCGATTCGGTCAGACTGACATTCTCGCTGGCGCGCGGGTCACTTGGCACCGTTGACTCTGATCCTGCACATCCGGCAAGAATGAGCGCGGTCAGCATGAGAGAGAGCAGCCGAACACATCGTGCGGTCGCGATCATCGTGCTGGAGTGGAAACTCGCCATGAAGACGATCCTACTGACGGCCCGCAGACAAACAAAGGTCAGACGGAACCAAGGTCATTGAGACGATCGATGAGACATCGCAGCAGGCCGTAATTGCGACGATTATGGTGAAATGCGATCCGTGGCAGTTGCAGATGATCCTCTTCCTCGGGCAAGGCGCTGGTGGCCTCGATCCCGCCGCTGGCCAGTAGTGGCTGAAACTCGTTGGTCAGCAGTTCGAGATCCGACTCGCGAATGGGACTCTGCAGTCGAATCACCAACTTTTCACCCACGTATCGACTGGAGTGATAGACACGGTAGAACCGTACGACATGTTCCACGGCATCCTGGATGCTGGAAGCGCGGTGAAACAGTCGCGTATCGGGAGGGCTGATCCAGCCGTTTCTCTTCAGGTTCTCTTCGATGTAGTTCTGCCAATGCTGCCAGTACACTCCACCTTCGCCATCGACGAGCACAATCGGAATGATGTTGCTCTTTCCGGTCTGAACGAGCGTGAGCGCTTCGAAGAGTTCATCCTGCGTACCGAACCCGCCGGGGAACACGGCGACGGCGTCGGAATGGCTCATGAACATGAGCTTGCGCGTAAAGAAGTAGCGGAAGTTGATCAGTTTGGGATCGCCCTTGATCACGGTATTGGCGGTGGTTTCAAACGGCAGGCGAATGGAAAGACCAAAGATCGTCTCCCGTTGCAGGCCATCGTGCCCGGCCTTCATGATGCCATCCCCGGCCCCGGTGATGGTCATCCACCCCTGTCTGACGATTGAAGAGGCGAAGCTCTTCGCCGCAATGTAATCAGGGTGGCTTTCCGGGGTTCTTGCCGAACCGAAAATCGAGATTTTTCGTGCATCAGGATACTGATTAAAGACTCGGTAGGCATATCGCATCTCTTTCAGCGAGCGCGCGATCAGCTTCAGTTGCCCCGTGTCGTGTGAGTCGGGTATCAGCTTGAGCGAAGTATCAATCATCTCCGCAATGAGCTTGCCATCAAAGGAGTTCGGATCGCCCCCAACCATACGAATCAGCTCGTGTATGACTTGTTGAGCCGTATCGCCAGCGCGAGAGTTCGCGGCATCCTTTGGAGTGTTGGGGGTCAGCTGATTCATTCCACCATTCTTTCGATGAGAGTCGGGCGATGGTAGCCCGCTAAGCGACGGCTCATCGCGGAAGTTCGCGTCGATGTTCGACCTCAACCGTCGGGCGCTGGGGCTGCCCTTCGAAGAGGCCCCCGACCCCCGGGACGACCACCAGCGATGCGCGTGGCTCAGCCAGCGTGCCCCTGACTTCAATTGCGTAGAGCTGGTCGGCCAGTGCGCCCACGACATCGCTCAGTGGCCCCAGTTTGCCCCGTGGTCGCAGGCGAAGGTCAAGATCACCGCTCGCATATGACATGGTGCCATCGCCATTGAGAATCAGGGTGGGGCTCTCGAGCATCAAGCGTTCGACGATGATCGTCTCTCCGCGAATGAAGTACGATGCTTCGGCGAAATTCAACGAACTGTGTAATGGCAGCATCAATTGCGAGAGCTGAACCAGCGACATGGTGATCGGGGCGTTTGCCATCTGACCACCCAGGATTCGAACACCGCCCCGCCCCTCGCGAGAATCAGGCAGATTGCGCTCTCCGCGTAACCTGAGACTGCCAAACAAGCGTCCCGTTGAGTCGAGTTGCTCTTCAGGGACGGCCGAAATCAGATCGGGCTGGGTAAACGGGGGCATATCCACACCAACCAGATCGACCTGAACCGAATAGTCCGCATTGGTGGATGTGCCGAACTGCGCGCTGGCGACGACTGATCCTCGATAAAGTGTCGCTTCAAGCGATGGCAGAAGCCACCGGTCGCCCGATGGAGACAGTGTCAACTCGGCGTACACATCCTGCAAGACTCGTCGTACCGCCAACGCGCGATCGCAAACGAACGACAGTTCGATGGTTGGCGTCTCACTGAAGTGTCGTTCTGCATTGATTTGAACGGTGCCGTCGATCTCTTCAAACAGAACGCCGGCGTCGATCACCCCTCCACGGACCTGTACAGCACCCCTGAAGATGAGATGATCGGTCGCTTCGTCACGAGAGCGCAGTCGAAGAATGGCATCATCGACGCGAACCTCATGCAGCACCCGGAAACCAACCGAAGCCAGTGATGCCTGTACATCGTCCGGAAGAAGTAGCTCGAGTGAAGGCACCGTTCCAGGCGCATGAACATCCAGAGAAAGCTCGGCACGCAATTCATCGCCGACTCGACCGATCGTGCCGTCGAGTGCAAACTCCAGTTCGTCAGCGGTTACTCCACGAACATTGTGTAGCCACAGACCGCCAGGGTCGATCGTGATACGGGAAGTCGGTGCAAACGTTGCCTGCGCGGAGTTGCCACGCCGATGTATCGTCACGTCACGTGGTTGAATCTCAATCAAGAGCGGGTTAACTCGCTCCGGCGCAGCCGTGTCATATGAAATGACCGCGTCGAATCGGCCGCTTGGCTGCAATCTGGTGTACCACTCCACAGTTTGATCACCGCCGTACTGCGCAATGAGTTCGCGAAGCCAAGGGGCTTCAAGACGTGCATCGGTCCACTTCGCATTCAGTGAAGTGCCGCCGCCCAAGTGTGCTGACCCGTCCAATTCCACACTTCCATCGATTCCGTCTGGGCCGATCGTCAGTAGGACATCATCGAAACTGAGGGTGTCGTCTTCGATTTGAACCGCTCCGGCTGATGAGGAGACTTCCAGCGGCTTACCTCCGACACGAATGCCTAGTCCGCGCGGGATGACGGAGAGAACTGGTGTGCGATACTCATCAATCCCTGATTCGTAGGCGAGATTAAGGTCAAACCGCCCATCGGGCTGATACTGATCCCACCACGTTTGCCATGCGGGACGATCCTCGACGGCAAACAGATTGATCAGGTACGGCTCAACCTGCATGCCAATGAAGCTTGCATCGAGTGCAATTCGACCGGGTCCGTCCGCGATCAGGATCTCACCGTTGGCTTCAACGATGCCCGACCCTCGTTGCCCTCGTAATTTCCTGAGTTCGATCCGGCCTGGTGAAATCTCAAGAATCCCGTGGATCTCATCAATGACCAAGCCCGCCGGCCACGGCACGCCAGACTCAGTGACACGTTCACTCTCAATTCCCGCGCTCCCCGACTGAATCGCCACCGAGAATCTATAGTCGAGAACTTGCTGTTCATTCGTCCTAACCGAGCCAACGTAGCTCAGGGTCCCATCAAGCCCAATGGCATCGACGAAATGCGCCGCACGAGACTGTGTGCGCCCTGGCCAGTCGTCAACGTTGTTGCCAGCCATCTGTTCTTCGCGAGTCAGTGGAATTGCAGCAAGCAGCAGATTGTTGATGCGATCATTCACGACTTCGATTTCAAGGTTTGGCGCAACTGTTGACTCACCATCAACCTGTGGAAGTGCGATCTCACCTGAAACAAGGCCGGTGCCACCGCCGGGTGTCGTGACTAAGAAATCAACAACACGTATCCGGTCTTCTTCAAGCAGGAGTTGCCCACGAGACACTCGAAAAGGATACGGAAACCCGCTGTACAGAAAGTCTGCGTGAGCTACATTGACTGTGCCTGTCGTCGTCGTGCGTTGATTGGCACCAAATGGACGATCCACCGACAGACTCAGGTTGATGAGTCCACCAGGCGAGAAGTCCGGTGCCCATTCAGCGGCAAGCTCGCTTGACTCGTTTCTAAACAAGCCGGCTGATCGCAATCGTTCGAAGGCCACCTGGTCGAATAGCGAATCGAAAGCACCTCGAGTTCCCTTATCAAATGAATTCAAGAGTTGGTCATCGATCGGCACCGCTCGCGCTTCGATGGTGAGATCAACAAGTGCTTCCCGGACGAGCGGCGCAACACGGCCGACCAAGGTCACTATCGAATCCCCACTACCACGACCTACGACGGATTCGATATGTAACTCATCCATTGTGAACGTGACTGACCCCTGCACATCACGCATGGGGTACGGGAATTTGTCAAATGCACCAGCGCCGTTGCGAATGACAACTCTTCCATTTGATGTAAGCGGGCTGGGTTCGGCGTCCAGCTCATCACTGGCCGGTCGCTCCCGCCGCAGGTGAATCTCCGTATCGAGCACCGCCGTTCGAACGGTCAGCCGTTCGAGCACCCGCGCTACGGCCAATGGCAGTTCAACAGCATCGTGTTCCGTTTCGGGCGAGAACTGAAAATCTTCAAGGCGAAACACGACATTCAACGGAGCACGCTCAACAACCGTTCGCATCCATGACTCACGGTCACGCCATTCGAATGATGGGAGCGAACCAATGCGACCGACGACTCGATACGAAAGTCCCGGTGTCTCAGCCGTACTGGACAGCTCGCCAATGAGGTTGTCCAGCACAAGTTCATCGCCTTCGAGGCGAATCGTCCCACTCTTGACAGTCATCCGCGGCAGCCCTTCACTCGGGCTGACTTGACCGTTTGAATAACGTGCCCAAATGCCATCCGTCTCAACCGGAATCGTCATACCAACTTCATCGACTTCGATTGCCGACCAGAGCTGATGATCTTTGTTCAACTGCAGTCTCACATTTGCGATTCGCCCGCTCAATTCCAGTCGGTCCCACCAGCGTCTCCCCATAGTCGGTAGGAGGTTGTACAGCCGCTCTGAGAAGGCGGCTCCGGTCAGTCGCCCTTCATACTCAAAAGTCTTCGGACGGAAACGACCCTCGAGCCGAAGCCCCTCAGCTCTCGCACCACCGCCTTCGGCAGCTTCGGCCAATGTAACGATGAAAAAATCAGAATCCCCAGGTGATGCATACATTTCACCGACGATTGGCAACGAGCCGCGTGACTCATATCTTCCTTCTGAATGCGAACCCACTTCAAGTGAACCCGTCTCCAGCGTAACTCGTGGCGGGCCACCTTCGCCTTTGTCCCCGGTCACGGGTTCAGGTCGAAGTGCATCGAAGTTGAAGACACCTGGCTTGTCTTCCAGCTCACTCAGACGGATGGTTGCACCGCGCAATACGATTTCTCGAGCAATGAACTCCCCT
>CBFGRU010000183.1:0-6401 GCA_965651255.1 uncultured Phycisphaerales bacterium | reverse complement strand
CACTCCCGGCGCGGTACTGCGCGGTTGCGCTTCGCCCAGCCATCCCCTCCGGTAGAAGTAGTACAACAGAACAATCGCCGTCACGACCATCACCCCCAGCGCGAACGGATAGCCGTACGTCCAGTGAAGCTCGGGCATGACATCGAAATTCATGCCGTACAGGCCCGCGATGAACGTCAGCGGAATGAAGATCGCTGCGAAGATCGTCAGCACCTTCATCACATCGTTCGTTCGCTGACCGACGGTCGAGATGTGCAGATCCATCAGGCCGGAAGCAAGTTCGCGGTACGTTTCGGTCATGTCCATCAACTGCACCGCGTGGTCATAGCAGTCGCGGAGGTAGATGCGCGTCTCCGCATGAATGAGGTCGCTCTCTTCGCGAATCAGCGAACCCAACGCCTCGCGCAACGGCCAGACGGCGCGTCGAACACCCAGCAACTCGCGCTTGATGTCATGGATGCGCCGAACGAGCGTTTGCAGATCCCTCGCATCCATCACATCCGCTTCCAACTCTTCAAGTTTGTCACCGAAGTATTCCAGGTGAGGGAAGAACGCATCGACCACCGCATCGGCCAGGCAGTAGGCGAGGTAATCCGCACCGGCCGTACGAATGCGTCCGCGACCGGTTTGCAACCGCGCCCGGACCGGGTCGAAGCAGTCGCCCTTGCGCTCCTGGAAGGTGATGACAAAATCCTTCCCGAAGAACAGACTCACCTGCTCCAGGTCCGCGCGCCCCGGCGTACTCGTCATGCGCAGCACGATGAACAGGTGATCCTGGTAGGGCTCGACTTTCGGTCGCTGGTGCGTATTGACCACATCTTCCATCGCGAGCCGATGCAGGCCGAACACATCACCAATCGTCTTGATCACCTCGGCATCGCCCAGCCCGTCCACGTTGACCCAGAGAACACCCCGCCGACCCTCGCGCATTCGGCGAAGCTCGCTTGCGTGGTTCACCGGAATGACTTCCAGTGACTCTCCATCAAACCGTGTGACCTGAATGACCGGCGACGGCGCATCGGGATGGGCCGCGACCGTGCCCGGCACCGCACCGGGAGCGGTCTTCCGCTGAAAGTGCAGAATGCGATGCCGCTTCTTCTTGCTCTTCTTCGATTTGTGAGAACGGTGGCCCATCGAAACACTGTATCCATCGCTCGGCGAGCGGGGTTACTCCGCGTTCTCATCCAGATGCTGGCGGATCGATTCCACCAACTCGCGCGCGGTCGCATCATCCAGACGACCGGCGTTCCATTGCAGCCCCAGTCCCGCGCCACCTTCCGCCACTCGATCTTCAAACCTCGGAATGATATGAACATGCACATGGAACACCGCCTGATGGGCGGCGCTTCCGTTGTTCTGCAGCAGGTTGTACGCGGTGGCGCCGGTCGCCTTCATCACCGCACGGCAGAGGCGCGGCAGTACGCGCCCGAGGGCCGCGGCCGACTCATCGGAAAGCTCGTGGAAACAGGCCGCCCGTTCCTTCGGAATCACCAAGGTATGCCCGCGGCTGAGCGGGCCGATGTCGAGAAACGCGAGGACCCGCTCATCCTCATACACGCGGTGACATGGAATCTCGCCACACAGAATCCGATCAAAGATAGTTTCACCTGAGGCAGTCATGCCCTCACTGTACCGCGATCGCCCGAATCAGGCCGGAATTGAACCTTCGTTTGCGTCGTTCGTAGAGTTAGACGGCCCAGATGTTTCCGGTCGCCGCCCGAATTCCTGGAAGAGGCGGGCGGACCGAACTGTCGATTGATCAGGAAGGAGTATTCTGCATGGCTACTACCGGTTTGACTGTCTTTCGAGCGACGTTGGCGGCGGGGATCCTGACCCTCCCGCTGCTTGGATACTCACTCGGTTCGGTGCTGGCCGGGCCGAACACTTCCCCCGCAACCACACTGCAGGATGTTCCCGCCGATGTGCAGGAACCACTGCGTCAGGCGTATCGACTCTCCGACGCCTTCAAGTACGCAGCCAAGACCATCGCCCCGTCCGTCGTGCGGGTGACCGCAACGCGCACCGTCCAGCCGCGGCAGGCGATGCGTTCACCGATGTTTGATGATGATTTCTTCCGTCGGTTCTTTGGTGATGAAATGCCCCCCGCGCTCCGCGATCAGCAGCCGCCCCAGCGCGAGGCCCGCGCTGACGGAACGGGGGTCATCATTCGCGAAGATGGCTACATCGTGACGAACAATCACGTCGTCGCCAACGCCGATGCGGTTCGCATCACCCTGCAGGATGGTTCGGAGTACGAGGCCGAAGTCATCGGCACCGATCCGGAAACCGATCTCGCGGTCATTCGCGTCGCGGAAGGTTCATTCACCGCGGCCCGATGGGGCGATACCTCGAACCTCGAAGTGGGCGAATGGGTCATTGCGGTCGGTACGCCGTTCGGTCTCGAACAGACGGTGACGGCCGGCATCATCAGCGCCACCGGCCGACGCAACATGGGCCTCGCGCTCTACGAGAACTTCATTCAGACCGACGCGGCCATCAACCCCGGCAACTCCGGCGGTCCGCTCGTGAATCTCGAAGGCAAAGTCATCGGCATCAACACCGCCATCACCACCCAGACGGGCGGTTCCATCGGCATCGGCTTCGCCATTCCCGGCGACATGGTGCAAAGCGTCTACGACAGCATCATCGAGAACGGCTCGGTCGAACGCGGCTACCTCGGGGTGCAGATGCAGCCGCTGGATGAAGGGCTCGCCCGGTCGTTCGGCTACGACGCGCGGCACGGGGTGCTCATCGCCTACGTGGAGCCCAACAGCCCCGCCGCCGAAGCAGGCATCAAGCCCGGCGACATTGTGCAGTCGGTCGATGGTCGAATCGTGACCGACCTCGCCTCCATGCGCAACACCATTGCCATCATCAACCCGGGCCGAAAGGTGAACGTGCGAATCTTCCGCCAGCAGGAAGGTGAGAAGGACCTCACCGTCACGCTTGCGCAGCGACCGACGATGCAGCAACTCGCCGAGCGGTCGGGCGGTGTGCGTCCCGGCCAGCCCGCGCCCCAGCCGAGGGTTGAAACAGAACTGGGCGCGGTCATCGAACCGCTCACTCCCGAAACCGCGCAGGCGTTTCAGCTCGACCCCGAGGCGCCGGGCGTCGTTGTGACCGCGGTCGAACGCGGGTCGATCGCCTCCCGCCTTGGACTTCGGCCGGGCGATCTCATCCTCGAAGTCGGCACGACGCCGATCCGCAGCGTTGAAGACTTCACCGCGGCGATGAAGGAACAGTCGCCCGAAAAGGGCGTGCGCCTGATGATCGCCTCGGGCGGGGTCACGCGGTACCTCTTCTTCAGGAACTGATTCCACCGCGGTGTACGATGCACGTGTGAATGAAACGAGCCGCGCCCCAGGTCGGGCGCGGCTCGTGTTCTTGCTGCTTTGACATCACAATCGCCTGCACAGGCGATCGGGCGGGGCGTGCCTTACGCGCGGCGGCGCCGACGACCGACGACCGCAGCCAGACCCAGGAGCGCCATCGCGCCCGGTGCGGGGACGATCTGCAATGACATGAACGGCGTCACGGTGTTCCCGGAACTGCCGCTTGCGGTACCGTCGATGATCGTGATCGGGCCGAGATCCAGCGGATCTTCACTGCCCTGATCAAACGCGAAGAACCAGTTCTCATCGGCCGGCTGCGTGTACCCGACGCGAATCAGGTAGTTGCGCCCGGCGATGAGGTCGAACGCATCAAACTTTCCGCCGTGAAAGCCGATATCGCCCTGCAACAGGTAGTTGGATGTTCTCTCAAGCGTTGCGCCATCGAGCACGTTCCCTTCGGTCACCGCGAGCGTGTACAACTCGAACGTGGCCGCCAACCCATTGAGCGACTTCGTCCAGAGATAGGCGCCGTTGATTGAGACATCCTCATTGGCCTGAAAAATGACGCCGCGGAATCCGCTGTAGCCGTCATTTGAATTCTGGCTGAACAGCGTCAGCGGATCATCACCGCTGTCCGCTTCCAGCGGAAACATGATGCCATCCGCCATGGCCGCCGTCGAGAGCAACATTCCGGTTGCCAGCACGGCGCTTCCGATACACAGTTTTCCCATTGTCCTTCTCCTCTTACAAGAGTTCCTCAGATTGGCCGGGTGGCTCTCCGGCTCGTTGCACGATACCGCGCGAGGTCGATTGTGCCATCCCCAATTCGGCGAATTGACGCGAAATGAACGGTTCACGAGAAGATAGACAAGCAGCTTGCCGTCCGATTCGTCGATTCAGCCACGCAGGCCACGATTCCGCGCCGCGATCGATTACCGCATCGGGTCGCCATCACTTGCATCGTCCAGCGAGAGTTCCTCGACATCGGCGCGGTGCTCGATGGTCGGGTCGATCTGCAGGTACACGCTGAGATACTTGACCCCAATGTAAAATGGAATCGTATCCACCAGTGCGCACGTCGCTTTGAATGCGTAGCCGGTAATGATGAAAAGCGCGAGATGCCAGAAGAGCGACCGCCCTTCCGGCGGAAGTGGAAGCGCCTGCGCCCAGAAATGGGTGATGAGAATCACGGCCGTCGTATCCACGAGTTGGCTGATGAGCGTTGAGCCGTTGTTCCGCAGCCAGAGATGCTTGCCCTTCGTCAGTTTCTTCCAGAAGTGAAAGACGTAGACATCGCAGAGCTGCGCTGCAAGGTACGCGATCATCGATGCCGTCACCGCGCCGAACGCGAGTGTCTTGACTTCAAAGAGAACCGGCAGACGACCGGCGGCATCCTTCACCGGGAGGCCCGTCGCCGGATCGATCGTCTCGAATCCCGGCAGCGTGGTGCCCAGCCACAACATGAAGATGACCCAGAGGTTCAGCACCAGCCCGACGAGCACGACCCAGTTCGCCCGACGCCGGCCGTAGAACTCGCTGATGAAATCGGTGCAGAGGAAGGTCACCGGATAGGGCAGCACCCCCACCGCCACCGCGAAGACCCAGGGCGTATCGCCTTCGCCGATCTGAAACAGTTTGATGAATCGCGAGATGCCGAGAATGTTCAGCATGGTCAGCGTGCCCAGGAAGATTCCCGCGAAGATGAGGAACACCCGCTCGCGCCGCGCATGCAGAAGCGATGCTTCAATCGGGTGCAGGTCATTGGTTCGGGCCATGGCAGCGCTCCTTGGATGAGTGGATGACCGTAGCCGATCGCCCGCCTCTCCGCCAAACCCAGCGCAGCCCCTTCGCGCATGGGTACCATGCGGCCATGGCCAGCCGTTCCTCGACTTCTTCCCC
Source organism: uncultured Phycisphaerales bacterium (assembly GCA_965651255.1). Lineage (GTDB taxonomy): Bacteria > Planctomycetota > Phycisphaerae > Phycisphaerales > SM1A02 > CBFGRU01. Next base: position 1,170 of record CBFGRU010000183.1, on the reverse strand, counting down.
CGGCCGATACATCGCGCTTCTGCGCGGAATCAACGTCGGCGGTCGAAACAAACTGCCGATGCGCGACCTGACCGCCCGTATCGAGTCGCTCGGCGGGCGCGATGTGCAGACGTACATACAAAGCGGGAACGCCGTATTCACCCTCGACCACGCACACACGCACGACTGGGCGACGGCCCTTGCGGATTCCATCAAGCGTTCAGCCGGCCTGTCGACGCCGGTCATCCTGTTTCGCGCTGCGGAGTTTCGGGCCATCATGCGCCGCAATCCCTTCATCGCGCGGGGCGCTTCGGCTGATCCTGCACATCTGCACGTGTACCTGCTCAGCGAGCAGGCGAAGAAATCCGCCCTGGCCAAGCTCGACCCCGACCGCTCGCCCGGCGATACCTTCATCGCCACCCCCCGCGCGATCTACCTGCATCTCCCCAACGGCGTCGCGCGGACGAAGATCACCAACCAGTACGTCGATGCAACCCTTGGCCTCACCTCCACCGCCAGAAACTGGCGCACGATGAACGCGATCGCCGCCCTACTCGATGCTGCTGATGCGTGATACGCTTGATGATTCACTGTCTCCCGTTCCTCACACGCGACCATGCAGGATTTGAACACGCTTGATCTTGATGCGCTCTGGCGCGAGTTGAACGCTGATGCAGCGCTCGGGGACATCATCGCCATCGCGCAGCGCGAAGACCTGAACGGCGGCAGCGACATCACCACCGAGAGCATCATTTCGCCGGAGCGCACCGCCCGCGCGGTCGTTCGCGCGCGGGAAGCGGGCATCATCGTCGCGGAACGCATCGCCCCCGCGGTGTTGCGCGGCTTTGCGGTCACGCTTCGCTGCCGGGATCAGCGCCGCGATGGAGAATCGATTGCCCCCGGTGAGCACTGTCTCGCGCTCGAAGGATCGCTGCGCGACATTCTGCTCATCGAACGCACACTCCTGAATCTCATCAATCGCCTCACCGGCATCGCCACGATGACGCATCGCTTCGTTCAGGCGGTGTGTGACACTGGCGTCGCCATTTGTGACACACGCAAAACGACGCCCGGCTGGCGGGCCATCGAGAAATTCGCGGTGCGCTGCGGCGGGGGCACGCTGCACCGCATCGGCCTGTATGACGCAGCGCTGTACAAGGACAATCACCTCGCGCACCTCGCTCCGCACGA
>CBFGRU010000182.1:0-6406 GCA_965651255.1 uncultured Phycisphaerales bacterium | reverse complement strand
GGGAAGGATCTTCGCCGCGCTACCGAGGCGGTGCTGAAGGGTGAAGGGGTGATGGAGGATCAGCGTCCAAGCATCGGCTGCGGCATCAAGTGGAAACCGGGGAACGAACCGTCGTATCTGACGGAGGGCGCGAAGTCGGCGTGATGGTGTATCGCAGCGGTCGTGCGAATAGGCGGCCGGTGGACGGGTGGTTGTTATGCGCCGATGTGCACGATGATCCGTCGGTGGTGAGGCGCACGGCGATGCTCCCAGAGGTAGATGCCCTGCCAGGTGCCGAGCGCGAGGCGGCCGTTCTGGACGGGTATCGAAAGTGAGACGGCAGTGAGAGCGGCCTTGATGTGTGAAGGCATGTCATCGGGGCCCTCAGCGGTGTGGGTGAAGTGCGAATCATCCTCGCGGACGAGGCGGTTCAGCCACCGCTCGAGGTCGTGACGGGCGCTGGGGTCTGCATTTTCCTGAATGATGAGACTGGCGGAAGTGTGTTGAAGGAAGATGGTGCAAAGCCCGGTGCGCGTGGCTGCGCGATCGACGACGGATGCAATCTGCGGGGTGATTTCGAGCAGTCCCTGGCCGGGGGTTGGAATGGTGAGCGTCTCGACCATGCGGGCGGGGAAACTCCGCGAGGGCGGTGAAATCGAAACGGCGAAGGCGCAGCAGCCGGCGGTGATTACGACGAATCAATTCGCCTGGAGGTTAACCTCATCGAAGTATGAGTCGAACCCAAGCGCGGTGAAGACCGCGACGACGACATGCTTGACATTGAGATCAATTGCGCCGGTTGGTGAGACATACGGCTCGGCGCTCGGGACCTGATTGGTGTAGACCGATTCGGTGTTGGACAGGCCGTACTGATCGATCAGAGTAAGCTGGTTGGTATTCCAGTTGCGGAGTCGAACCTGGGCGCTGCCGACGGGGTGATTGATGCGGCTTTCGATGCGCAGCGCGAGTTCACTGGGGCTGGTGACGGTCGTTTCGCCGCGGAAGGTGAGCTGGACGATGTTCGGCTCGAGCGCGGTGAAACCGAAGCGTGACCGGGCGCGAAGGAACTGGTTGTCGGATTCGAGAAGCTCATCGAGCCCGCCGCTGATCACTTGTCCGAACTGCATGGTGAAGTTGACGAGTTCGGTCGAGCCGCAGGTGAGGACATCGATGGAGACGCCATCGACACCGGCCTCGACGACGGAGCCGCCGCCGAGATCGGAGGCGATGAAGCGGATGCGCATTTCATCGGTGGGGGTGATGGTGTCCGCAATGCGGAAGGTCTTGTAGTACCATCCGCCACCCGCTTCGGTGCCGGCGGGGCCGACGATTTCCAACGTGACCCACGACTGGCCGTTGTCGTTGGAAAGCTCGACTTCGAAGATGTCCTGGCTGGGATTGCTGCCGGAGTTGTTGCTGTACCACCGCCAGTATGAGACGAATGCGTTGCCGCCGGTTGCATCGAAAGTGGGCGAGGTGAGGATGGTCGTGCCATCATCGACATCGCTGTTGCCATCGACATTATCGGTGAGATAGCATTGGCCGGAGCCATCGCCATCGGTGGGCGGATCGCCGCGATCGCCGCCCCCCACCGGGACGCCGCGGTTCCAGTGGCCATCGGCCGCATCTCCGGAGACGGTCCAGCCGAGGTTGGATTCAAAGTTGTCGGCAAAGGCGATCATCGAACCGCTGGCGACCGCCGCTTCGAAGAAGACATCCGGCGCGTTTCGCGGTTCGACCACGGGCTCGCCCTTGGTTGTTTCGGCGCTGACGTAGTAACGAATGATGTCATCACAACTCGCAGGCGGAAAGGCCGCCGAGTAGAGCCCGCTGCCGAGCGGTGACATGGGCACAGCGGCGAATCCATCTCCGGAATCAACGTGCAGAGTGATGGCGTTCTGGTTCGGCTCTCCTTCGCCTGCAATCACGCGGACGGTCAGACTGGTTGTGCCCGAGGGATGAACGATGGAGGGCCGGCCATCGGGAAACTCAAAGGTGAGCAGCGGCAGGCCGAGTTCAACGACGAAGAGACCGCGTTCGCGATCGCTTCCGATGATGATGCCGCTTTGAAAATACGGATAGTTGCTCCACAACCCATTGAAGGACGTCGCGTCGTTATTGGGATGCGTATCGAAGTACGCGACTTCGACGGGCTCAACCGGGTTGGTCGCATCAAAGACACGCAGGCCGCTGGTGTAGTTGGCGGCGAAGATGAGATTGTCTTTGGTGTAGAGGTTGTGATCGACCGCGGAATTGCCGTTGGTGTACCAGTTCACTTCAACGGGATTATTGAGATCGGAGACATCGATCACGCGCGTGCGGGTCGGGAACCCGAACGAATCTTCATCGAGTTCATCGCCAAGGTAGAAGTATTGCTTGTCTGGTGAGAGCCACCCCTGGTGGCTGTAGCTTCCGGTTGAGTATTCGAGGTGGGCGAGTTCAATGAGGTTTGACTTGTCGGTCACATCAAGAATGGTCAGGCCGGTCATCTCCCACCCGCCGTTGAAGCCGGCGCAGCAGAAGGCGATTTCACGGCCGGCGTACGGACCATCGGTGTAGGTGACGATCTGCGCATCGTGGACGTATCGATCGGACCACGAGGCGACGAACACCGGGGTGGCGGGGTTGGAGAGGTCATAGATGCGCAGCCCGTTGCTGCCGCCGCCCGTCCGGTAGAGGAAACCACTGTCTTCATTCAGCGCGACGTTGTGTGTCGCCTGGGTGCCGCCGGTGGTGACGGTGTTGGCAAGGGTGACGCTGCCCTGATCAATCTGGCGGAGGTCGATCACCTGAATTCCGCTGCCGCCTTCTGACACTGCGTAGGCATACTCGTCGTAGACCTTGACATCACGCCAGGTACTGTTCGGCCCGTCGATCACGCCGATGATCTGCGCATTGCCGGGATTGGTGACTTCGACAAATCCGGTTCCGTCGGAGAGGCCGATGATGGCATACTCCCGACCGCTCGGCGAGGTGTAGCCCCAACAGTCATTCGCCCATGAATGATTCCCGAACTCGGGCACGGGCAGCCAGCTCAGCAGGGTCATTCCCTCGGATGGGAACTCGGGCCCGGGATTCAGGCCGTTAACATCACGGCGATACCCCGGACCTTCGTAGCGCGGCTGCGTATCGCGAACCTTCGGATCATCGGGGTGGGCAATCAGGTGACCGGTGAACAGGGTTGCAATGAACGCACTGCCGAGTAGTACCGGCGCCAGGTGTGATGCCTTGATCGTTCCGTTCGTTGGCATGTTCTTCTCTATGTCAAAAGGTACCGAGCTGAGCCACTGCAATGTACAGAACGGGCTGTAGAGCGTCCAGCATCAATTCCCATCACCGGTTGGCTCATCACTCCGCGGCAGGTTGGGCAACTTGAGCAACGCAGGATCTTGGATGGTGCCGGTCAACGATTCGAGGAAGGCGACCAGATCATGAATCTCCTCCTCGGTCAGATTGAGCGGCTGGAGGATCGTTTCACGGTGATGGCCGGCCTGAACCTGTCCTTCCAGGGTCGAATAGAACCGCACCACTTCTTCCAGTGATGCGAACTGACCCGCATGCATGTACGGGGCGGATTCAGCAACGTTTCGCAGAGTCGGGGTCTTCATTTGCCCCCACGTCTCAGAACTGCGCCGTAACTGCAAGGTGCGGCGGGCAACCTCTCCATCCCGATCGTCGCTGAACTCCCCCGCCGCATTGAAGGGATGGCCGAGCAGCTTCGCCAACCCCTCAAAGCGCCCGGCATCGCGCGGCGGACCGCCTCTGAGCGGTGGCACGCCGTTGTTGTGAAACTCTTCATCCGTAAAGTTCGGTCCGAAGTGACACGCACGACAATTTGCGCGTCCGAGAAAAAGCTTGAGCCCTCGACGCGCAGCGCCACTCATGGCTTCGCGTGCGGCGGCATCATCACCTGCAGCCAGCGCTTCGGCAAAGCGATCGAATGGCGCATTGCGCACGATCAACCTGCGTTCATAGGCGGCGATGGCCTTGCCCAGGTTAATGAACGCCCGATTGATCAGCGTCCGGTCAGATTCGGACATCGTTTGCCACGCTTGATGCATCGGGTCATCTTGATTCCCGATGACCGGCCGCGCGGCTTCGGGAAAGCGACTTCGGTCTTCAACGGCAGGAAGCGGACCGAAAATGGATTCGTACGCCTGTCGCAGCGATTCATCCTCAGCGATCACGCGCACGACGCTCGTACGGTCGCTGTCGTACTCGGTCTCCTGCTCGAAGGGCTCAACGGCCTGCATCCACAGTGTGTCGGCCCGACCGTCCCAGAAGTGCCAGCGTCGATAAGCAACGTTCAACAGCGATGGCGTGTGGCGATTCAATTCGGCAAGTCCAATGGCCAGTGATCGACCATCGGCAAAGGCGCGTTCTGGAACATGACACGTTGCACACGACACCAGTCCATTGCGAGAAAACCGAGTTTCAAAGAACAGTCGCTGCCCAAAGGCAGCCGCGCGCGGGTCATCCGCAAATCGATTCGTGGAGTCCGGCGGCACACTCGGCAACCGATGAGAAAGAATCTGCCGGACCTCCCGCTCCGTGAAAGACTCATCCGGCGAGATGATGACCACGGTTGACGAATGAAGAAATGCGAGCACCTGTGCGCTGAGCAGCATTGCCGGCAACAGCGCCATCATCGCCACGAATCGATTTCTGTAGCGCCGCATCATTCGAGAAAAAGCTCCATCCACGCACGTTCGGTCAATCCGCCGCGCGACAGATCGAAGTGCACTTCCCACCGCCCGGGCATGTGAAAGAGCATTCCTTCGACCCGAAAAGCACCGGGTCCAAGCCGTGTGATGATCGGTTCCACATTCATGCCGTGCCGATGTTCGGGCATGCGACCATCGACGCTCAGTGAGAGATCACCGGCCGGCATACCGGTTGAAGTGTGCCGGATCTCGACATCGATGGCGAACATCTCGTTCAATGGAACGGCGGTTGGACGAAAGGCGTAACGAACCGTGTAACGCCCGGTGGCGCTGACCGCTTCCAGAGTGACCGGGGCAGATCCTTCCTGCGAAGTGGCGCGCGGTGTCTCCAGTTGGTTCGCGGAACGACAGGCGGTCAATGTCGCAAGGCCGATCATACTGATGATGACGATGCAGCACCTCATGTGGCGAAGCAGATTCCTGGGCATGTCAATCCTCATCCGCCGTTCGCGGCCTGGGGCGATTCTCTCGCGTGTAGGCGCGACCGGCCCCGAACGTGATAAGCCATTCACCTTCGTTTGAAAAAATCTGCGCACGATGATTACCGTAATCAATCACCACCACGCGCCCCAGCCGGTCAAGAGCGATATCGGCGGGCTTCCAGAACTCACCCATCTCATCGCCACGCCCACCAAATCGATGGAGCTCCTGACTGCTGTTGCGATCGAACACGACGACTTCATCGCTTCCCGCATCGGTCACATACAATCGGCCGCTCTCATGAACGGCCAGAAACGTTGGCTCCTTCAGGGATTCATTCAACCTCTCGTCGATGTGCATCGCATTGTTCATTGCAGCATTGAGTACGAGCACCTGACCCGTCACCCCATCGGTCGCAAAGATCCGCTGACCGTTCTCAGTGACGGCGATGTCGATCGGCTCAACGTGTTCCCCCTGACGGTGCCCGGGAGGACCGATGATTTCACCACTACTGAAATCGCTCGCAAAACGAAGAATGCAGCCGTTGCGCTTGTCTGCCAGGTACACGCGCCCGTCGGAATCGCGGTCGATCGCGCCGGGATCGATGGCCCAGCGGAGCTGTCCGCCGAAAATCTCCTGCTCGATGAACGAGAGATCAACGGACGTTGCAAATCGAGTCATCGATTCGTTGTAGCGAAGCGGGCGGGATGGATCGTACTCAAATCGAAACTCACTGATTCGTCGCGTGACTGAATCGACGATCAGAATGGAGCGGCGATCAAAGTCAAGATCAATGCCGGTCGGGCGCACAAGCAAGCCGAAGCGATCGCCTCGCTCCCCGAATCGATTGATGATGATCGGAACGCTCTGTTCAATGTCGAAGAGGAAGACAAAGTGGTTCTCCGGCTCAATGGCAGCCAACAGATTCCCATCGATATCTGCAAACACACCAAGGTGCGTGAGCGTGGTCTTGTCAAAAGGAATCTGGAACTCTTCCTCGTGCACCTCCGGATCAAACGCCGTGAACACCTGTATCCGATCTTCAATTGATTCCACGACGACGCCGAATGAACCATCGGGAGCAATCGCGATTGCATCCGGGTAGTGCAGGCGACCGTTACCTTCATGCGGCACAAGTTCATGCTGACCCCAGGAGATGGGGTCACTTCCATCGGCCAGGAACGACTGCACGCGGTGGTTTCTTCGATCGACGATGAACAAACGTCCTTCATGCCATGACGCATGCACCGGTTCGTCGAAGAGCCCGGTGAATGGCCCCCAAT
>CBFGRU010000181.1:0-6407 GCA_965651255.1 uncultured Phycisphaerales bacterium | reverse complement strand
TTCAGGCCGAACCGCAGTTTCAACTCAGCCCGCTCATTGGCGAGCGCGGTCACGCCGGCACCCCCCGCCAGATTCAACCGTGTCTCCCATGGCTGAAACTGCGCAACCTCTGCCCGCCCCTGCATGAATGAGAACCATGGCGATTCGGGCACCAGCCAGTCCTGGGTCACGCTCGCACTCGCCCGATTCTGTCGAGGTCGGCCATCGGTCGCTCCGTAAAGATAGTCGGCCTCGATCCGGGTGCGTTCGTCCGTAGTTTCCCGCACCAGTCGCGTCGCCAGCCGCAGGTCAAGCTGTTCAGACGCCGCGAAGGCACCGTTGAACCCCAGCTCGAACTGCGATCGCCACTCTGATTCACTTGCGGAAGTTTCGGAACTTGGTGCAACACCGGCGGATGGACCCTGTACGAGAGGTGAACCCGCGGGCGTTTGGCCTGCGCTTTGCGAGCGACTTGGTTCGCTTGATGATTCGGTTGCGCGATCGTCGAGATGCGTATCGCGCGGTTCGGTGTTGACAGCGAATTGTCGCACGTGGTCGCGCGCGATGAGCAGGCGTCCGAGAATCGGATGCACGAAGACCACCTGCGCTTCGCCGCACTTGATGATTTCGCCGTGGAGCGTTTCGCCGCTGATGAGCGTGATGCTGTCGTGCGCGAGAATCGAACGCATCGGAAGCAGCGCGAGCAGAACACACACCCAAAGTCTGTGCACCGAGAGGGTCCTCCGTGAGCCAATGTTCGTTCGGTGCTTGATTTCCACCGCGCACCACGACGCAGCGAATCATCACACTGGTGAATGTTGTCGGGTTTGCGGGACGATCATCGTGCAAAAAATCTTTTTGCTTCTGACGATTCCGGGAACCACGATCCGCCTGATACGAACAACCGTGCATCGGCGGTTGCGTCTCGCGCGGCCTGTGCATGCCGAATGACCATTCGACCCCACTCTGCGCGTCCGCGTTGGCTCTTCGAGCTGACGCGGGCGTTTTTTTCGCGCATCGGGGCGACCCCGACACCCCGGAACCTTCCCCGCCGAACGCTGAACGATGGTGTCCCGCCGCGCCGCGATCGGCTACGCTAAGACGTTCGGGCAGCGCTTCTCGATGAACCTCCGCCATTCAGGATCAGGATCACCGCTCGATGCCAGAGAAGGATCCCTACGACTTCAAGGATGAAGACGAACTGCCGGGCGATGATGCCGCCGGCTCTGATGATCCATCGGGATCGATTCCGCTGAAGGATGATGCAGGAGAGCAGGACCCTGCAACCCCGGTTGATGCCACGACCGGCCGCACCGCTTCTGGAAAGCCCAAACGCATCGACAAACTCGTTGAACTTGATGCCGGGCCGCTCGATGTCTGCCCGAACTGCGGCGCGAACATGCCCGGCCCCGACGAGATTCTCTGCCTGCGTTGCGGGTTCGACCTGAACGAGGGGGTGGTGCGCGAGGTGGAAACCGGCGTCGAGGAAGTCCCCTCCGCCGAGGAGATTGAAGCAGCCAAACCCAAGCCCATTTCACCCGACGGGCGCGGGGGGTTGATCGGTCCGGCTCTCGCCGCGGGGCTTTGCCTGCTCATCGTGAGCATTGCGCATCTCGCTGGCGCGGGCGGACTGTTTCATGATGAGGACCCACCCGGTTTCTGGCTGCGCGTGGGCGGGATGTTTCGGTTTCTCTTCTTCGCCGTTGTCTTCGTCATCTGCATCTACGCAGGGTTGCACGTGATCGCGCGCGTCGAGAAGCGGCCGTTCGGCGATACTCAACTGGCATTCATTCGCGCCATCGCGATTGCCAGCGTCGCTCTCCTCGTTTTGCTCATCCCCCAGCCCTTCGGCTCGCGCTTCCTGGAGTGGAGCGCTCAGTTCATTGTCGGCGGCATCATTTTCTTCGGCATGACACTCGCGCTCTTCCGCGTTTCTCCGCGCGAAGCCGCGACGCTCGGTGGCGTTACCGTCCTCGTCCTGGCTGCGATCACCGGCGCTGCGGAACTACTCGCCGCGATCACCTGATCACTCAATCCGCAGCAGGTCGATCTTGATCGTCAGCGATGTGTTCGCGGGAATCTTTCCACCGTAGCCCTTGCGTCCCCAATGCTTCTCCGGCGGGCACTTGATCGTCCGGCTGCCACCGACACGCATGCCGGCGACGCCCTCATCGATTCCGCGAATGACGGCATCGCGGTTGTGTTGAAACACGTAGTCCGAATCCTGCAGCACCATTTCGCCATCGGGAAGCAGAACTTCGTAGCGAATGCGCACCGTATCGCCATCGCGGACCTGCCGGCCGCTGCCTTCGCGCTCGCTCAGCACCGGAACGTTTCCTTCGCGGAATGCGATCGTGCGCTCATCACAACCGACGACCGTCAGAACGCACACCACCGCCAGCACGAATTGACCCACCTTGCGTTTCATGACAGGCGCGGCATCGACCGTTTTCCCGCGCGACTTTGACGTTCATGCCGAAGAGGTCGTCAATTCCCATCACCCCTGATGTTCTCGTGCCGCTGCGGCTGATGTTCTCGGACGCTCTCGCGCCGGAACGCCGAGTACGGTCCGCTCATCATCCACGCTGGATACGACCACTGCTCCTGCGCCAATCGTGGCGCGGCGGCCGATCATGACTCTCGGCCGCACGACCGCGCCAATCCCAACCAGGGTATGCGAACCGACCGTTACCTCGCCTCCCAGCACCGAGCGCGGCCCGAGGTGTGCGAACTCGCCGATCTGGCAGTCGTGCTCCACAATTGCACCGGTGTTGATGATTGCACCACGGCCGATGGTCGCGCGAGCATTGATGACCGACATGGGTCCGATGAGGACGCCGGGGCCGATCGATGCCGATGGCGAGATGATCGCGGTCGGATGGACGAGGGCGGGATGCGGCCAATCACAGGCCAGGTCAAACCATGCTGCGCGACGATTGGCATCACCCACCGCAGCGTGAACTTCGATCGAGATGTTCGTTGCCCGTGCCCAGTCGGTGAAATCGTTGATCGTCCCGAGATGTTGAAGTTCGGGGAGCGCAGCATCCGCATCATCATCGAAAAAGCCCGCCACCTGCCAGCCGCCTGCACGAGCAACATCCGCCACGACGGCTGCGTGTCCACCGCCGCCCAAGAGAGCCAAGACACGTTCAACTGACATCAACCGCCCTCCGCGCCGGTGCATGCCTGGTTCCGGCCGATTCCTCGTGTTCCTCGCGCCCGCCGGTGCCGTGGCGGCTCGCGGCGCGATCGGATGCATGACGTTCGGCCACTGCGCGATCCCACGGTTTGAGGTGACGCGAGATTTCCACGTTCGAGTACGAGCTACGGCAGCGGTAACACACCAGCCGATGCCGGCGAAACGCGAACGATGCAACATCGAGAATCAGAACGATCACCAAGGCGGCCAGAACCAATGGATTCTCCGCCAGTCCGAGAATGCCGATCGCCGCGCCCGCGAAGGCCAGCACAACGACGAAGCCGGTCAACTGCGGAAACATCCGCTGCACATAGAGATCCGGACATCCGCACACCACGCAGCGGCGCAGGCGACCCGCATCGTCCACTGCGGCATCCCATTGGAGAAAGACCTCGCGGTCCGAATCGGGGATCTGAACGCGCGTAGAACGGGCAGCGGGATCCACATCGATCCGTCCCAGTCGCTGCCGATCCTCATCGCGCACCTCGATCCGCATACCGCGATCATACGTTCGGATCAGAAAAGCGCGCGATCAGCCCTTGCCGGATCGCCCTGAAGGGTGGATAGTCCGAACCCATGGAGCCCTGGGTCCACCATCTTCGCAGCCGGTTCCTCGTCTTTGACGGGCCGGATGGCAGCGGCAAGAGCACGCAGATCAAGCGGTTTGCGGAGTTCTGTCGGGAGCAGCGGTTGCCATTGGTTGAGGTGCGCGAACCGGGTGGAACGAACATCGGCGAGCAGATCCGCGCGGTGCTGCTGGATCCGAAGAATACCGATATTGCCCTTAAGACCGAGATGCTTCTGTACATGGCCAGTCGCGCGCAGCTCGTCGAGGAACGTATTCGTCCTGCCCTCAGCGACGGCGCGCTCGTGCTCGCCGATCGATTCGTCAGTTCAACCCTGGCCTATCAGGGCGCAGCAGGCGGACTTGATGTGGAGGACATTCGCGCGGTGGCGCGGGTCGCGATTGATGGGTGCGAACCCGATCTGGTCGTGGTTTTCGATGTGGATGAACGGACGGCTGCCGGTCGGCTGAATCCGCTGCTTGATCGGATGGAGCAGAAGGGCGCGGAGTATCACCGCCGCGTCCGGCAGGGGTACCTCGATCAGGCCGCGCGCGACCCGGAGCGGTATCTCATCATCGACGCCACTCAGGCGCCTGATCACGTCTTCACTGCACTGCTTGATGGCCTGCGCCAACATCTCGGCCGTGGCGATTGACCCTTCCCGTTTGCGCCGACCGCCGCAACGGCTGACTACACTCCAGCATGCCTCATTCCTGGTCATGGCGTTTACTGCGCGCGGGGTCGTTTCGACTTGATGGCGGATCCATGTTCGGCGTGGTGCCGAAGGCGATCTGGTCGCGACTGACCACGCCCGATGATGAGAATCGCATTCCCCTTCAGACCAATTGCCTGTTGCTTGAAGATGGAACCAATCGTGTACTCATCGAATGCGGCTACGGTGAGAAGTGGGAAGAAAAAGAACGGCGCATCTTTGCGCTCGAATCACGCACCGTGATCGATGCGCTTGCCGAGATTTCGATCGATCCCGCGGACCTGACGCACATCATCCTCACGCACCTGCACTTTGATCACGCCGGTGCGCTGACACGCTGGAACGCGGCGCGCGATGCGGTGCCGACCTTTCCGAATGCGACCATCTTCGTGCAGCGCACCGAGTGGAACGATGCGCTTGCGAATCGAAGTACGATGACCAGAACCTATCTGCGATCACACCTTGATCCGATTGAAGACCGCGTGGAGTTGGTTGACCGCGAGGCAGATGTCCTGCCCGGGATTCGTGTGATGCCGATGCCCGGCCACACCTGGGGGCAGCAGGCCGTCTTCTTCAATGATGAAGCAGGCATCGTCTGCTTTCCGGGCGATGTGATGCCCACCGTGAACCACGCGGGCCTCGCCTTCAGCATGGGCTACGACATGGAACCCTACACCAATATGCACAGCAAGCAGCGACTGCTTGATCGCGCCTTGCTGGAAGGGTGGCGAGTCGTGCTCGACCATGAGCCGGGGCACGCGGTCGTCTCGGTCGCACGCGAGGGTGAGCGTTGTGTCCTGAAGCCGGCAGCGATGCCCGCTGGCCCGCGTTGATCAACGAGTCAGCTCGCGCAACATCGTGAGAAACCGCGCGGATTGATGCGCCCGTCGGGTCGTCTTGAGAAACGCAGGGTTCGACTCGGTCGCGAGTGAAGCGGGGTTCAACACCAACTGCAAGAGCCGCGCCCGCAGTTGATCGTCATCACCCGAGGGTACGATATGTCCGCGACCGGCCTCGCGGATGTACTCCGCCAGCGGTGACTGCGGCTGAGCATTCATCAGCAGAATTGGCGCAGATGCGTGCAGATACTCAAACAGCTTGCCGGTCAGAACGCCCTGGTCACTGTCGGGCCAGTCGATGAGCAGGAGTGCCTGGGCATCGCGCTGCAACCGCAGCGCCTCAGCGCGCGGGAGGAGCCGGCGATCCTCCATCAGGTCGTTCACACCGACTTCCGCCGCCCGTTCGCGCCACGGCGCGGTGTCCGCACCGGCAACCACCAATCGAAAGCGGGCAGCAAACTCCGGCTGTTCCTGCCGAAGGGTGCGCATGGTCCGCAGCAGCGGCATCGGGTCCTGCTGATTGACATAAAGCGTGCCCGTATACACCAACCGCCGTATCCCGTCATCTGTAAAGGCGGGAGCGGCACTCAGTGTTGTAAAGTCATCGGGATCAAATCCGTTGGGCACCAATCGCACCGGACGAATCGTTTTCGCGCGAAGTGTGCGCGCCAATCCTTCGCTGACCGTGACAATCAAATCCGCCCGTGCCAGGCAATCGCGTTCCAACCACCACTCACGAAGCGTAAACGGAAAGAGTCCGCTGAAGTGATGGTTGTCCGTCCATAGATCACGAAAGTCCGCGGCCCAGGTTCGCGCATCCTCACGCCGGCGAAGCGCGCGAGCAACCAGGTGAGCGGTGTAAGGCCCGGATGAGCTGACAACAACATCAAACGAACCATCGCGCGCAGCCCGTTGCCGCGCCCACCGTACCGCCGGTCTGATCCACCATCCCGTCAGATCCGGCATGCGCACGCTGGCGAAGATGCCGGTTCGCTCGCGCACCCGTCGCCAGCGCGACAGTCGCCGGCCCCGTCCATCATCAGAAGACTTTGCCGATACGTTCGCCGAGTCGCCGTTGGCAGACTTGTGCTCGGCACGCAAACGTTCGAGCA
>CBFGRU010000180.1:0-6439 GCA_965651255.1 uncultured Phycisphaerales bacterium | reverse complement strand
TGGCTGCGGACATCAGGCGCACAGTGACCGCCGACCGCATGCGGGTCGCGTTGTCGGGCGGGCGGTGCGAAACATACGGAACGCCGTTCGTCCTGATCGATGACTGACTGCGGCGAGTGGTGAACGGACGCGGTTCGCGAAGCGATGCGCCCGATGAACACCGTATCCTTTGGCCGGATGATGACGAGGTCAAACAATTTCCTGAGATTGAGATTGCGCTGCTGCGTCGCCGTGTGGGTCAGGGTGGAATATGCTCCTCATCGCGTGCAGCCGCGCGCGATGAACTTCAAGGTCCTTTTTCTCCCGACGCGAGGCGCTGCATCATGCCCAGCCCGATTACTGAATTTCTCAAGCATCACTACCGCCACTTCAACGCTGCGAGCGTCATCGATGCCGCGGAGGGCTACCGCACGCACCTTGAGCAGGGCGGAAAGATGTTCATCACCCTCGCGGGCGCGATGAGCACCGCGGAACTGGGGCTGTCGCTCGCGGAGATGATTCGCCGGGGCAAGGTGCACGGCATCTGCTGCACTGGCGCGAACCTGGAAGAGGATCTCTTCAACCTCGTCGCGCACGATCACTACATCCGCATTCCCAACTGGCGCAACCTGACGCCCGAGCAGGAGAAGGAACTCGAGCAGCAGGGGCGCAATCGTGTGACCGACACCTGCATTCCCGAAGACAAGGCGTTCCGCGCCATCGAGAAGGAAATCCTGCAACTCTGGCAGCGCGCCGGTGAAAACAATCAGCGGTTCTTCCCGCATGAATACTTCTATCAGATCATCAACGAAGGGCTGGTGAAGCAGCGCTACCAGATCGACCCGAAAGACTCCTGGCTCGTTGCCGCCGCGGAAGCGAACCTGCCGCTCTTTGTCCCCGGCTGGGAAGACTCGACGCTCGGCAACATCTTCGTCGGCCATGTGCTCGAAGGTGATCTCTCCGGGTTTCACCTCGTCAAGAGCGGCACCGAGTACATGGGCGCGCTCGCGAAGTGGTATCTGCAAACCACGATGGGCAAGACTCTGAACGAACTGCAGCCCGTTGCCGGAGAGGATTCTGAAGAGGCGGTGCATATGCGCGCGATCGCCGGCCACGACGCGGAGACGACCATCGGCTTCTTCCAGATCGGCGGCGGAATCGCGGGAGACTTCCCGATCTGTGTCGTGCCGATGATTCACCAGGACCTGCAACGGCCGTGCCCGTACTGGGGCTACTTCTGCCAGATCTCTGATTCGACGACGAGCTACGGCTCATACTCCGGCGCGATCCCGACGGAGAAGATCACGTGGGGCAAGCTCGATATCGAAACGCCGAAGTTCGTCATCGAAAGCGATGCGACGATTGTCGCGCCGCTCATCTTTGCCTACGTGCTCGAGTGGTGATTCGCTTCACTGCTTCGCGAAGATCATCGCGAGAATGCGGTGCACGAGTTTCGCGGCAAAGAACTCGCTCGCGTGCGCGCCGGGCATCGGCAGAAGCTCCACCACGTCGAACGCGACGATCGTTCGCCGCTCGATGACGCGCCGAATGAGTTCATTCACGGTGTACCAGTCGAGGCCGCCCGGTTCGGGTGTGCCGGTCGCGGGCAGATACGCCGGGTCGAACGCATCGAGGTCGATCGTGAGATACACGTGATCGGTCAGTTGCTCGACGATGCGGTCCATCCACGATGTATCGCGTGACTCGCGCGCCTTCGCGAGATCATGCGCGAAGTACACGCGGTCCAGATCCATCCGCTCGTACTCGCCCTTTTCGATGGCGCGAATGCCGACCTGAACGATCTCCGCCACTTCGCGCGCGCGGGCCATGATGCACGCATGATTGTGGGTTGAGCCCTCGTACGACTCGCGCGTGTCGCCGTGCGCATCGATCTGCAGCACACTCAGATCGCCAAACCTCTTCGCGGTCGCCTGCACCGCGCCGATCGAGACGGAATGCTCACCGCCGAGCACGATGGGAATCTGCTTTCGGTCGAGCGTCTCACCGACGCGCATCGCGACGAGCGCGCTCATCTCTTCCGGCGGACCGTCGCACTCGATTGCGGGAAGGGTTGCAATACCGTGGCGGTACGGCTCGGTCCGGGTTTCAATGTCGAAGAATTCAACCGTGCATGACGCCTCGATCAGGGCGGCCGGCCCGCGGTCCGCGCCTTTCTTCCAACTGCTGGTCAGGTCGTACGGCACGGGAATGATCGCCGCCCGCGCCGTCTGAGGGTTCGCAAACTCTTCGGGAATGCCGAGAAACAACGTCTCCACGGTCGTCGCCATCGCGCGAACATCCTTTCGATTCCGCCCGCGGCGGCGTCAGTCCTGTTCCAGGTAGGTGTAGCCGTTCAGCCCGGCATCGTAAAAGCGCAGCAGCACCTGCGTTTCGGCCACGCTCATGCGGCCGTCGCGCACCGCGCGCTCGCAGTCGCGCGAAAGGGCGGGGTACAACCGCTCCGTCTCGTACTGCACGTATCCCAGCACTTCGCGCGCGGTATCGCCGTACACGACTTCCTCGATCCACCAACTGCCGCCCTCATCCAGCCGAATGTGCACCACGTGCGTATCGCCGAAGAGGTTGTGCAGATCGCCAAGCGTCTCCTGGTACGCGCCGACGAGGAACACGCCGAGGTAATACTCCTCATCCTTCTTCAGCTCGTGCAGATCAAGCGTTTTCTTGATGTCGCGCTGGTCGATGAACCGGTCGATCTTGCCGTCTGAATCGCAGGTGATGTCCGCGAGCACGCCCTTCCGCGTCGGCCGCTCATTCAGCCGGTGAATCGGCATAATCGGGAAGAGCTGGTCGATCGCCCACGAGTCGGGCATCGACTGAAACACCGAGAAGTTGCAGAAGTAGGTATCGCTGAGAATCGTCTCAAGGTCCTCAAGCTCTTCCGGCACCTGGCTGTTCCGCCGACAGAGATCGCGCACCTTCGCACAGGTCGCCCAGAACACGCGCTCCGCGAGCGCGCGATGCGGAAGCGACATGTAGCCCAGCGTGAACAGGTTCAGCGCTGCATCTCGCGCCTGGACCGCATCGTGAAAGCATTCCACCAGGCGTCGTTCGCTCACGCTTGAATACGCTTCAAACAGATCGCGAATCGGCTGAGGAATCTCCTCCTCTTCCTTCTCATCCGCGATTTCCTCTTCCAGTTTCGACGCCACACGGAACTTGTCCAGCCCCGTCGCGCCGAGCACGTTGAACACCAGCACGCTGGAGTAGGCGACCATCGCGCGGCCGGACTCGGAGATGATCGTCGGATGATCAATCCCCGCTTCGTTGCACACGCTTGCGATGCGGTAGACGACATCGCTCGCGTACTCTTCGAGCGTGTAGTTCATGCTCGATTCAAAGTTGGTCTGGCTGCCATCGTAATCCACGCCCAGTCCGCCGCCGATATCCACGTACCGAAGGCCCGCGCCCATCTTCACCAGTTCGATATAGATGTGCGCGAGTTCGTTGATCGCTTCCTTCAGGTAGCGGATGTCATGAATCTGGCTGCCGAGGTGACAATGCACCAGCTCGAGGCAGTCTTCCATGTTGTGCTGCTTGAGCAGCTCGAACATGTCGAGCACTTCGCTGACGAACAGGCCGAACTTGCTCTTGGCGCCGGCCGAGTCGCGCCACCTTCCCGCGCCCTGACTGGCGAGCTTCACGCGCACGCCGATGCGCGGCTTCACACCGTACTTCTCCGCGTACTTGATGATCAGTCGAAGCTCGTTGTACCCCTCGACGACGGGAATGATCGTGCGCCCGAGCTTCGTGGAGAGAATCACCGCCTCGATGTAGCGGTCATCCTTGAAGCCGTTACAGATGATGATGCGGTCCGAGGCCGTGCCCGTCAGCGCCATGACCGCGAGCAGTTCGGGCTTGCTGCCGACTTCCAGCCCGAAGCCGAGCGATTCGCCGAAACGGTAGACCTCTTCCACCACGTGCCGCTGCTGATTGACCTTGATCGGGTAGACCGCGAGGTACTTGCCCTTGTACTCGTTCTCGGCGATGGCGTGGGCGAAGGCATTGTGCAGGTGCTTCAGGCGATGGGCGAGAATGTCGGAGAAGCGCAGCAGCAGCGGCGTCGAGAGGCCGCGCTCACGCAGCCCTTCCACCACTTCCATCAGGTCGATTTCCGCAGCGGCGCGCGGATCGGGCCGGGCCATCACATGCCCCGCGGGGTTGACGCCGAAGTACCCCTTCCCCCAGTTTCGCACCTGGTAGAGTTCCGCTGAATCCTCGTACGACCAGGGTTGATCGAGAGCGCCGCGCGATGGTTTGGTTCCGAGTGTGGTCATCACGGGGATTGTAGGCGAATGCGCCCCCGGTCTTCGTCAGCGGCGTGCGAAAGTGCGGCAACGTTTTTCCTTGCGATGGGCGGCGTTGTTCGTCAGGATGGTTGCCCGATGCCTTCGGAACCCCGGCCAACTTCGGGCGCCTGCGGTCCGCGGCTGCGCGCTGCGGCGCGGTGGCTGGACATCGCTGAGCGCTGCTGGATGGGTCGCACCTTTCCGCCGCCCGGCGCGGCGTTAGTGGATGAGGCGTGGAATATTGATGAGAACGACACATATTGCCCGCGCTGCGGCGGGTCGGTCGGCGAAGGGGAGGTCACCGCGAGCGGTTGCGCCCGGTGCCGGAAGATGGTGCTGCCGTACGAAGGGTTCGCGCGGCTCGGCCGATACGAAGGCCCGCTGCGCGACTGGTTGCTCTCGGTGAAGTATCACCGTTGGCCGGAAATGGCGGATCATCTCGGCCGATTGCTGGGGGAGACGGTTCGCGCGCATCCATCGCTGAGCGTGGTCGAAGCGCGGGAAGCGCTTGTCGTGCCGATTCCGATGCCGTGGCTGCGACGGGTCTACCGCGGCATCGACCACGCGAGGGTGCTGGCCGATGGGGTGGGGCGGGTGCTGGACGCGCCGGTCTGGTCGGTGCTGTCGAAGCCCGCGGCTCCGCCGCAGACGGGTCTGTCCCGGTCGGATCGCCAACTCCGCCGGGCGCGTGGCTGGATCAGCCCCCGCCGATCAATCCGCCAGGTGCGCGGGCTCGATGTGATCCTGGTCGATGACATTCGCACAACCGGTGCGACGCTGCGCATCGCCGCACGGCTGCTGAAGCGGGCCGGTGCGAGACGAATCATCGCGGCCGTCGTCGCGGTTGCGGATGAGCCGGGGCGGGGACGAACTCGGATCGCGAGATCGAATGATGCTTCGTGATCCGATCAGGGGTCGCGGTGTTGTTTGAAGGGAACTGCACGCGATCACCGTGGCGTCGTTTGATCAGACGTGATGCGGCAGGTTGACATTCCTCGTCGAATGCTGCTACATCTGGACAGGCGGAGTTCCGTGAGGTAGATTGCTTTCTGAGCGGGACTCATTTCTTTCCCGCGGTGGGTTCTTGCAACCCGGCAACTGAAGACTCCCCAATGAAGGAGACGACCATGGACAAGAGAAGGTGGGCGTA
Source organism: uncultured Phycisphaerales bacterium (assembly GCA_965651255.1). Lineage (GTDB taxonomy): Bacteria > Planctomycetota > Phycisphaerae > Phycisphaerales > SM1A02 > CBFGRU01. Next base: position 1,003 of record CBFGRU010000180.1, on the reverse strand, counting down.
CCGTCGAGCGTTGACATTGCGCGAAACCACGCTGTGTTTGTGCACCGTCGGTCTGGCGATCTGCGTGCTGATTCCGACCCTTGGCGCGATGCGTGATCATGATCGCATCGGGGTATCGATGAACAACTTGCGCGTGATCTTTCAAGCGCACATGACCTACGCGGGTGATTATGACGGACGACAGTTGACATACACGCCAGATGATCTGACGTTGATCCTGAACTTCGGCGCTTACCCTCAGAACTACCCGATGGGCGGGAGTTTTGGGCAAATTCCATCGGTTGTCCTTGGCTTCGGGTGTGACGGTGAGCTGTATCAATCACGCGGCGGCTGGGCAATCCAGCCGGCGTATTATGCTTCGAACTGCTCACTCGGAAACTTCCGCGCCTGGAACATGCAGGCATTTCATCAGTACGTCAATGGTCAAGTGTACGATCCACTCTTTTGGGCGCCGAAGGACCCGATCCTCCGCTTGAACCCGGAGATTCACGATTACTTTGAAATGGCTTGCGCTTGGCCGGGGCCGGGAGCTTCGTTCTTCTTTCCTACGTATGCGCGTGCGCTTTCTGCGCAGTTCTCGCCGCGAGTCCATGGGAACGACCTGATCGGTCAACGCACGCCACGCTCCTTGGAGTATGGCCATGCAACGCCGAGTTTCTCCCAGGCGCGCTATCCGGATCTCAAGACGTTCATGCTCGAGCACTGGTGGCTTCAGAACCAACCGAAGGAACCGTACTTTCCGAATTCAACGGTGCCGAAGTTCTTCAACACCGGTCGGGATTCAGTTCCCGTTACACTGTTTTTCGATGGGCAAGTGCGCCTGATGGCGCACATCGAAGCAATCGCATCCGATGCGATGGTGTTGATGGGTGGCGGCCCGTCTCTGGTCGCCAGCACTGACCCCGGATGTTTCGGTTCGAACGGTTACTTTGAACAATACTCCGAGAACGGCGAGGACGTCTCCAGCTACCACATCTTCACCGCCGATGGCATCCTCGGTCGG
>CBFGRU010000179.1:0-6454 GCA_965651255.1 uncultured Phycisphaerales bacterium | reverse complement strand
CCCCCCCCCCACCCACACTCTTCCCTACACGACGCTCTTCCGATCTCGAACTGCAACGCACCAAGGCGATCCAATCGCACATGATCCATCAATACCTGTTGCCGGACCGTCACCTGCCATGTTCGATCCGCGATGTTCAGTCGGCCAGCAAGTACCTCTCCCTTCGGCTTCGAGACCATGGGCGGGAGCCAGGCAAACCCAAGCGTCGCGCCGCCGGCAATCAGGAGTGACCAGAATGTGCTGATGACGAGGCGTTGCATTATTGAAAGTGAATTCGACCCGACGAGATACGAGTTTGCATGATGAGAGCGGGGTCTCCGACGCCTTCTGATCGATACCGGTCGGAATTGGCCAGGTTGAGAGATTATCGGCCGCAGACGAAACACGAGCTTTTCTCAAACCACGACACCGAAATGAATGTAGGAAGATCCGTTTATCCGATCCGGTTCAGGCCAGGCCTGTCCGCAGACCGATACATCACGAGCACATGCACGCTGCCTGAGAAGAGACATGGGACGCGACCTCATCCGACTAATGAGACCTGGCGACTGGATGAAGAATGTCTTCGTCCTGCCAGCGATCGTGTTTTCGCTCCCGCGGATGATGGAGCGGCCTCACTCGGACGAAACCGTCCTGTTTGACATGTTCCTGGCGACGCTGGGTGCCGTTGCTGCATTCTGTTTAGTCGCGTCCGGCTTTTACGCTTTGAACGATGTGTTCGATGCAGCGAAGGATCGGTTGCACCCGGTGAAGTGCCAGCGCCCCATTGCCGCTGGGCGCATTTCGCGCAGGACCGGCCTGATCTTTGGAATACTTCTGATCATCCTCGGAAGCACGGTCGGTTGGGCGGTTTCGACCGGATTGGGGGTCGTCCTTGCTCTTTATGCGTTGCTGCAAGTCCTGTACAACCTCGCTTTGAAGTATGTCCTCTTTGTGGATGTCGTGACGATAGCGATTGGCTTTGCGCTGCGCTCGGCGGGAGGGGCCGTTGCCATTGATGTTCAGATTTCTGTCTGGCTCGTGCTCTGCGTGTTTTCTCTCTGTCTTTACCTTGGGTTTATCAAGCGACTATGTGACATCGCCTCGGCAGAATCTGCCCAAGCCCAGTGGAAGTCACCGGCTGGATACCGCGGGAGAAATGAGATCGAATGGCTCGGTGCGATCAGCGCAACACTCGCTGTCGTGACGTACCTGATGTATGCGCTGTCTGAGCACAGTTGGTCAATCTTTGGTGCTCGTGCGATCGGGTTTGCACTGCTCACACCGCTCGTACTGATCACGATTCACCGGTTCTATCGCCGAGCAAGCATGGGACTCTCCGACAGTCCATTGTCAGCGCTGCGCGAAGATCCTGCGGTCATTATCTCCGTCCTGCTCTTCGCCGGAGGCACTCTGGTAACCCTGTTTGTGCCAGCCGTTGAAGATGGACTCCGAAGCGTGTTTCTCATCACCGACCGGTCCGTCGGGCCATGAGCGACGCGACGCCCAGTTCGCCCCGACGTTCACGCCGAGAACTCTGGCCACTGGCGATTCTCATCATCGTGTTTGTGGTACTGGTGTGGCCGCCGGTCCTACTGAATGCCGAGGGCACCAACGAAGCGTTTGATCAGCGGGTGTACCATCTGCCGTTGATTCAATCCTTCGCAGATTCGCTACCAGGTGTTGATCTGCGGCATTACAACTCAGCAACGGCTCCGGGGTATCACCTCGCGCTCGCGGTCATAGCAACATCAATCTCTGACGATGTGCGCTTGCTCCGTTTCGTCGGAAGTCTCTTCAGTCTTGGATTGATCATCGCAATCTGGACGATTGCAGTTCGATGGACTGACCCGTGGATTGCCCTCGTCCTTCTTCTGCCACTTGTCTGTTCCTCATATTTCCTCGGGGCTGCAGTCTGGTTGACCACAGACAATGCGGCTCTTTTGTTTGTTGTGCTCTCACTTGGCGGCAGTATCTCGCTTTCCATGACTGCGATTCGCGCAGCACGCTGGAGCGTGTATGCCGCGGCGGCCGTCTTCATTCGACAGATACATATCTGGTGTGTCGTCACCACCGGCACTGTCGTTCTACTGCAAATGCCCATCTGGTCGAAAGATCGGGCATGGAGTGCGTGGCTGGCAAGCGCGATGCCGCTCCTCATTCCGCTGTCGCTTCTGGCGATGCTCGTCGTGCTCTGGGGTGGCCTCACGCCACCTGCCTACACCGCGCAGCACAATGCTGGAGCCAACCTTGCCTCAATCATCCTCACGCTTGCAGTCACTGGCGTGTTCGGGGCACCACTGTTACCGTTGATAGCCGAGAGGCCGCTCATCCGTCGATTCACACCACGCATTCTGCTCACGCTCACCATTGCGGCTCTTCTGGTGGTGTTGATCCCGACCAGCTATGCACGCGATGCCGGGCGGTGGGGGGGCTCGCTTTGGGAAATCGTCGCGCGTACGCCAACCATCGCCGATCGGTCCGTCGTACTCAGCTTCCTGGCAATTGCTGGAGCGGTTGTTCTCGTCATTCTCTACTCGACGGCTGTTGAACGAAAGCGCATCCGGGAAGCCAACCTGATCGGACTGGCAATGCTGGTATGGTCAATTGCGCAAGCCATGAACTCTCAGGCGTGGCAGCGATATGTGGAACCACTCGCAATAGTTTTCCTGATCTGGCTCGTCTGTCTAGGAATTGTGCGCGAGAAAGTGCTGGGCGAGAAGTGGCGTTGGGGTGGTTTGATCCTGATCACATGTTTGCAAGCAGCATCGGCCACTTGGAAAATGTACATTCCAATGATGAGTTTCTCGGCCCCTTAAGTGGAATCGACATTCAGTGAGAATAGCCAGAGTTGCAACACCTGGAACGCTCGCGCTGGTGCTGCGCATCCACGTTGATCATGCTGCAGGAGAAATGTCGCTCATTTCTTCTTCGGCTTGAAGATTCGGAAGAGTTTGGTCACCGGATCGTAGAACTCATCCACCACCCGCTCCTTGAGTGGAATGATCGCGTTGTCGGTGATGGTGATGTGTTCTGGGCAGACTTTCGTACAACACTTGGTGATGTTGCAGTATCCGATACCATCCCGACTTCGCAGTTCGCGTATGCGGTCTTCGGTGTCGAGCGGATGCATCTCAAGTGCGGCGGCATAGACAAGGAAACGCGGTCCGATGAACTCATCGTGCTTGTGGTGATCACGCAGGACATGGCAGACATCCTGACAAAGAAAACACTCAATGCACTTGCGAAACTCCTGAACGCGATCAACGTCTTCCTGCTTCATACGCCATGTGCCATCGGGCGCGTCGGGAGGGCGTGGAGCGAAGGCCTTGATCTTCTTCTTGACTTCGTAGTTCCACGAGACGTCAGTGACGAGATCTCGGATCGTCGGAAACGCCTGGAGTGGCTCAATCGTCACTGGTTGATCGAGGTCGATCTGATCGAGCCGGGTCATGCACATCAGTCGCGGCTTGCCGTTCACTTCCGCTGAGCACGACCCACACTTGCCTGCCTTACAGTTCCACCGGCAGGCCAGATCGTTGGCCTGTTCGGCTTGAATCTGGTGCACTGCATCAAGAACGACCATGCCAACAGTGACGTTCGTCGTGTAATCGACGAGTTGCCCGCCACTCTTGTCACCGCGCCAGATACGAAACGTCGCGCTCTTTGCGACACGCTCCGCACTTGTTCCGTTCTTCACGGTCGCAGATGTACTGCTCGAGGAATTGACCATTACTTGTTCTCTTCGATCACCTTTTTCAGATCATCTCGCATCGGTGGAATGCTGACTCGTTCGAGCTGCATTTCACCAGTATTGCAATTGCGACGAATGACCGTGTTGTGCTTGGCGAATTCCTCGGACTTGTCCGGATAGTCTTCCCGGAAGTGGCCGCCGCGAGACTCCTTGCGATCAAGCCCGGATCGAATCAGGGCTTCACTGACGGTCAACAGGTTTGCGAGATCCAGCGAGGTGTGCCAGCCCGGGTTGTACTCGCGATTCCCCATCACCGTTGTCCGAGCAGCTCGCGTTTTCAACTCGCCAAGAAGTTCAGCCGCTTCGGCCAGGTCACTTTCTGTACGCACGATTCCGGCTTTCGCCTGCATCATGTCCTGCAGATCGTACTGAATCTGATACGGGTTTTCTCCAGATGTCGAATCCTGGCGTTCAATCGGAGAAAGGGCGCGCCGAGCCGCATCCTGAATCTGTTCTTCATCAAGTGATGCAGCGGCGTTGTCCTTGGCAAACTTCGCTGCGAACTCGCCAGCGCGTTTGCCAAACACGATGAGGTCTGAAAGGGAGTTGCCGCCTAGCCGATTCGCACCGTGGAGACCCGCAGCAACTTCACCGGCTGCAAAGAGTCCAGGTACCGTTGACATCTGCGTATCACCATCAACCCGCACACCACCCATGACATAATGGGTTGTTGGGCCGACCTCCATGGGTTCTTTGGTGATATCTACTCCCGCAAGCGTAATGAACTGGTGATACATCGATGGCAGCTTCTTCTTGATGTGTTCACCGGCCTTGCTGCCCAGCTTTTCGCTGATCCATGCAATATCGAGAAACACGCCGCCATGTGGTGATCCCCGTCCTGCCTTGACTTCCCGCACAATGCATCGAGCAACATGGTCACGTGTCAAGAGTTCAGGCGGTCGATTGGCACTCTTGTCCCCCAAGACATATTGCCAGCCCTCTTCCGGATTCTTGGCGGTCTGATTCTTGTAGTTGTCCGGAATATCATCGAACATGAAACGGCGGCCCTCGCTGTTCTTCAGGATACCGCCTTCCCCTCGGACTCCTTCCGTTACAAGAATCCCACGCACCGACGGTGGCCAGACCATTCCTGTGGGATGGAACTGAACAAACTCCATGTCCATGAGGTCCGCACCGGCGTTGTACGCTAATGCATGCCCATCGCCGGTGTACTCCCACGAGTTACTCGTGATCTTGTAGGCCTTGCCGATCCCGCCGGTCGCAAGCACGACGGCCTTCGCATGAAAAACCCGGAAACGACCAAGCTCACGGTCATACCCAAAACACCCGATGACTCGAGCTGTGGGATCACCCGGTGTCCCATCCTGGAGCAGAGTGATGGCTGTATGCTCCATGTACACAGAAATGCCCTGGTGGATCCCGTGGTCCTGGAGGGTTCGAATCATTTCAAGGCCAGTTCGGTCACCGACGTGAGCGAGACGGGGATATCGATGACCTCCGAAATTGCGCTGCAGGATCCTTCCGTCACGAGTGCGGTCAAACACTGCGCCCCATGCTTCCAGCTCGCGAACTCTTTCCGGCGCCTCTTGGGCGTGGAGTTCAGCCATGCGCCAGTTGTTCAAGTATTGACCGCCGCGCATCGTATCGGCGAAGTGCACCTTCCAGTTGTCACGATCATCAACGTTGGCCAGGGATGCGGCCATTCCGCCTTCAGCCATGACGGTGTGTGCTTTTCCAAGCAGTGACTTGCAGACCAGCCCGACCGAACACCCAGCCGCCGATGCCTCGATCGCTGCACGCAAGCCAGCCCCGCCCGCACCGATGACAATGACATCATGCTCGTGCTTCGTATAACCGTAGTCAGCGGGCATCAGAGAATTCTCCAGTCATACCAGATGCCCATAGAGCACAGGCGAATATACAGGTCAGTGAAGCCGACCCAGAAGAGACTGATCCAAGCCCAGATCATGTGTCCGCGATTCAGGCAAGACACGCACTTCCAACTCTTGTAACGCAGCGGACTGTCAGACATGCAATCCTTCCGCCCACCGATGACATGCCGCAGCGAGTGACACCCAAACGTGTATCCAGCGAGTAGAACGACGTTGGTCGTGATGATCAGTGACCCTACCCCGATTCCAAAAGCATGTGAGCCATCGGGCTTGATGAAGATAAAACTGATGATTGCGTCGTAGCTGAGGATACCGATGAACGCTACGGCAATGTACATGAAGTACCGATGGATATTCTGGAGGATGAGCGGAAACGCGTGCTCACCGCGGTAGTTCGTGCCACGGAATCCGGGTTCACCCACCGCACAGTTCGGTGGATCACCCCAGAATGCCTTGTAGTACGCACCACGATAGTAGTAGCACGTGAATCGAAACCCGCCCGGTGCCCAAAGGATGAAGAGTGCCGGTGTCAGAGGAATCAGGCCAAAGAGTGACGTCGGTAGCCAATCTGGCCAAGCCCCGAACCATGCGTGATCGATAGGCGCGCTCCCTGCCATTGCGGGGTTGGACCAGAGTACCGGTGAATAGAACGGTGACAGATACTGAGCATTCGCCCCGTCGGCGTACAAGGCCTCACCGCTCGTGGAGAACCCGTCAAACCAGTAGTGCGTTCCCTGGAAGGCCGCCCACGTTGAATAGACAATGAATGTCAGAAAGTACAGAACGGTGATCGTAGGAAACACCCACCACAAATCCGTCCGGCTCGTGTGGCCTAGCTTTCGGGTCTGGGGAAGTGCGATGTTTGTCC
>CBFGRU010000178.1:0-6522 GCA_965651255.1 uncultured Phycisphaerales bacterium | reverse complement strand
GTCGCGGCGAAACGATCACTTGTGCCTCATGCCTAGTGCCTAATGCCTAGTGCCTAGTGCCTCATCCCTCATGCCTGTTCACCGACTCCATCATCGGTCGAGATCGATACTGGCAGCATCTCACGCCATGGCGGCGCGGGAGCGGTGCAGGCCGTAGTAGCGGCTGAAGACCGCGCGGTCATCCTCTTCGAGTTGATCAGCGGCGGCGGCGGCGAGGTTGGCCTGTTCACTGGCGCGGGCGACCATGCTGGCGTAGCCGAAGGCGAGTGCAGCGCAGCCATGCGCGGTGGCGCGGTCGAAGGGCGTCTGTTGATCGCCGTTGCGTTCGGCGAGGCGGAGGCAGTGTTCGGCAGCACGGACGCCTTCGAGGGCGCGGCGGCCGAGGGTGTAGCACGTCGCGAGGAGGCACCAGGCGCGTTGTTCGTTGAGTTGATCGCCCGCTTCGAGCCAGTGCAGGTAGGCCGCATGCGCGAGGGCGATGAGGCGCTCGTTGTCATCGGGGGATCGGTTGGGCTGATCGAGCAGGTCCCACGCCTGATTGTTGTATTCCACGGCAAACCAGCGGTGTGCCTGCTTCTTGTCAGCGGCGGTGGGAAAAAGTGATTGTGCCATCGGCTGTCTCCAGCCAGGAGGTCATCCATCAGTCGGTCGGTCAGTGCTGTTTGCGCAATCGCGCGGAGGGGATATCCATCTGTGAACGATATTTCACCACGGTTCGGCGGGCGATGTCAATGCCGCGTTTCTTCAATTCGGCGGCGAGTGCTTCATCGCTGAGGGGGTTGGTCTTGTCCTCGGCCTCGATAATCTCGCGCAGGGTGGCGCGCATGGCCTCCCAGCTCATTTCCTCGCCGGAATCGGTGCGTGCCCCGCCGGAGAAGAATTTCCGCAACGGCACGAGGCCGCGCGGGGTCTGGAGCCATTTTTCGGCGACGGCGCGGCTGACGGTGCCGACGTGGATGCCGAGTTGATCGGCGACCTCGGTCATCGGCATGGGTTTGAGGTGGTGCGGGCCGTAGTCGAAGAATTCGCGCTGGCGGGCGAGGACGACTTTCACCACGCGGAGCAGCGTGTTGGACCGCTGGGCGACGGCATCGATCAGCCACTTGGCGCGTTGCACGCTTTCGCTGAGGAACTCGCGCGTGGCCTTTTCCTGCTCGCGATCCTTCAGCATTTTCTCGTAGCGTTTGGAGACCTGAAGGAGGGGCAGCTTGTCATCGGCGAGGCGCGCGAGGTACTCATCGATCGACTCGTCGTACTCGATGATGACATCGGGAATGATCGGCGCGACTTCCTGATCGACGAGATCCTTGCCGGGCGAGAGGTTGAGCTGCTTCATGCGTTCAAGCGCGGTGCGGATGCGCTCGATGGGCATGCCGGCGCGCTGCTCGATGCGCGGCAGGCGGTTCTGCAGCAGATCATCGAAGTGATCGGCGATGAGCGTGCGCACATCATCCCACCCTTCGCGGTCTTCATCGTTTTCGGCCTCATCTTCGCGCAAATCGACCTGGAGCAGCAGGCATTCGCGGGTGTTTCGGGCAGCGACGCCGCGGGGTTCGAGGCGATGCTGCAGTTCTTCGAGCGCGCGGTTGAGAAGGTCGGCCGAGAGATCAAGCCCGGGGACATGCTGGTTCTGTTCGAGAATGGTTTCGAGGTCGGTGCCGAGCAGGCCATCATCGTTGAGGTACTGCAGGATGAGGCGGCCGGTCTGTTGAATCTGTGGGTTGAGATCGAAGAACGACCACTGGCGCTGGAGTTGTTCGATGAGCGTTTCGCCACGAGCGGCGGTGTTGGCCATGGCATCCATCTTGCCATCGCGTTCGCCGGCGACCTGTCGCGCGCGGGGTGCGTAGTTGTCTTCAAAGAGTTCGCTGTAGTTGGACTCGAAGTCGCTGAGGCGCTCGAAGTCGTGATCATCGCCGGCGATGAGTTCCGACCGTTCAATGGAATCGGCGGTGTCGGAATCGGTTCCGCGTTCGGGTGGGGCGGGTTCATCCGGGCGCGGCTCGACGAGGTCGAGTGCGATGTTGGATTCAAGCTCCTGGGCGATGCGCTCCTGAAGCGCCATCTGCGGGAGTTGCAGAATCTCCATCGACTGAATCATGCGCGGCGCGAGGCGCATGTGCTGACCCAGTCGCATGTGTTGGCTGGTTTCGAATCGCATGGCGGTCGATCGCGGACCTCCGAAGGCAGCGCAGGGCGGTCTCGGGCGGGCCATTCCCGAGCGTAATGACCGTGACCCAGCAATGCTATCGGACGAAGTTCGCGCGATTCTGGACCCGCGGGGGCGTTTCGTAGCAAAAACTGCGCCGAATCGACACCGGAAGGATGATTTCTGGTCAGGAGAGGGGCTGACGGCCTTGGATGGCATCGCTGAGAACGGCCTTGCTGGCGTACTCAAGTTGCGAGCCGGTGGGGATGCCGCGCGCGAGGCGGGTGACGCGGATGCCCATTCTTGCCAGCCGATCGGCGACGAAGAGTGCGGTGCCATCGCCTTCCAGGTCGGGGTTGAGGCCGAGAATGACCTCGTGCACCCTGATGCCGCGGGCGTTGTGGTCGGCGTGCTCGATGCGTTCAAAGAGATGCGGCAGGGTCAGGTCATCGGGGCCGATGTTGGTCAGCGGATCGAGGCGACCCATGAGGACGTGGTAGACGCCGCGGTACATGCCGGTCTGCTCGAGGGAGATGAGGTCCTTCGGCTGTTCGACGACGAGGATGACCGCGGCATCGCGTTCGGGGTCGGAGCAGATCGGGCAGGGGTCGAGATCGGTGAGCGTGTAGCAGATGGAACAATGCTTCACGCGGTCTTTGACATCACGGATGGCATCGGAGAGGCGCATCGCATCGGGGCGAGGCGATTTGAGAATGTGAAACGCCAGGCGCTCGGCTGATCGACGCCCGATGCCGGGCAACGTGCTGAACGCCGCGATGAGGCGATCGACACTTTCGGGATAGGCGTTTGAGCCGCTGGTCATTGATGGGTCAACCGATATGGCGCACGGTGGCGGGACACGATCGAATCGGCGGTGTGAACATGGCTGATCACCCGAGAAGCCCCTGCAACCCTCCGGGCGGAACGGGAAGGCCGAGTTCACCCGCGGCCTCCTGAAACTCTTCGGCAGCACGTTCCTTGGACTTCTCGAGGGCGGCGTTGACAGCACCAGCGATGAGTTCCTCGGCAATCTCGCGATCGGCCGGGTCATTGGCATCGACGAGGCCGGCCAGGAGGGCGGGATCGACGCGAACCCTGGTGATGCGCATCTTTCCGTTGGCGGTCACGGTGACCGCTCCCCCGCCGGTTGACGCCTCGACGGTGATTTTCTCCAGCCGCTGCTGAACTTCTTCCATGCGTGCCTTGATGCGGGGAAGGTCTTTCATGAGACCGGCCAGCCCCGCCATATTGCGAAGACCATCAAACATCAATCATCCTTTTCCACCGCGTCATCGGCGGTGGAGGTTGCCTCTTCAGTTGCATCGTCGGGCGTGATGCGCACGATCGCTGCCTGAAAGAGATCCATCGTTTCCTTGACAAGGGGTGAGCCGAGCACGGCTTCGCGATCCGAGGGTGTCACCTCGCTGGTTGCCGGCCGCGACTCGCGCGCTGCATCATCGGCTCGGGTCGATTCTTCGTGACGGGGCGCCGCAGCGGAAGCCATCTGCCGTGCGCCGGCGAGCGCGGGCGCGGTTGAGGTTGAGGACACCACGCCCCGAGAGACGGAAGGTGCTGCTTCACGCGCGGCGTGAGCCGGAGCGCGCGCCGGGGCGGCGACCGGCGGAGGGGGCGACGGGGTCAGCGACTTTTTTTTTTCGACGATCGCGCGATTCCCGCCACTGCTCGTTTCCGCGAGCAGAGCCGGAATCATCGCGAGTTGTTCCGTCATCGCCAGCCGAACGAGCAAAGCGTCAAACATCGCGCGCGGTGTGGATGACAGCTTGACCCTGCTCGCACACGCTTCGCAGAGCGCGATCATGTGAACGACACCGGCAGGGTCGGTCGCGGCGGCATGACGGGCGGCCGATTCCTTCGCTTCGCCGAAGAGTTCAACGAGGTCGGAGTCAGGACCGCAGGCGCTGATGACCAGCACGTTGCGCAGATGTTCCGCGATCACTTCCAGAGATTGCTCGATCGAAACGCCGCGGTTCAGGAGCGCACCGGCCGCTTCGAGCGTGGCTTTGGCGTCGCCCGCGATGACCGCATCCATCACCCGCGAGACCAGCGTGTGATCCGGCACGCCGAAGGTATCGATCAGCAACTCGATCGAAAGCGAATCGGTCCCCGCGGCGATCAGACGATCCAGCAGCGACAGACCATCGCGCATCGACCCGTTCGCAAGGCGCGCCACTTCGTTCACGACCGCGTCATCGGCCTTGATGCCTTCCTGCGTGAGCACTTCGCGCAGATGCTCGACGATCTTCGCGGCGGAGATGTTGCGAAAATCAAAACGCTGGCAGCGCGACTGAATCGTTGCGGGAACCTTGTGCGGCTCGGTCGTGCAGAGGATGAACTTCACGTGCGCGGGCGGCTCTTCCATGATCTTCAGGAGCGCGTTGAACGCATTCCTCGAGAGCATGTGCACTTCGTCGATGATGTAGATCTTGTACGGCGAGCGCGCGGGAGAGAGGCCGGCATTCGCGATGAGGTCGCGCACGTTGTCAACGCCCGTATTGCTGGCCGCGTCGATTTCGATCACATCAATGTCTTCCCCGCGGAGGATGGATCGGGCAATCTCATCTTTCTGCGTGAGCGCATCGGAGACGTTCAGCGTCTTGGCGAAGATGCGCGCCATGGATGTCTTGCCCACGCCGCGCGTTCCGGTGAAGAGATACGCATGGGCGGTACGGCCGCGCTCGATCGCGTTCTTCAGGGTTCGCGCGATCGCTTCCTGCCCGACGATTTCGTCGAAGCTTGTCGAGCGATAACGCCGCGCCAGCACCGTGTAGCTCACGGACGATCCTTCCCTTCCGAATCGATTCGACTTCGCTCGCTTCGCATCTCGTTCGGCCGACTCGTCGGCCAACATGCTGCCGCAGTGCCAGGGGACCGCATGACGACCAGGGTAACGCAGGCCCGGACGACGCCACTTATGGCTGCTGCCTTCCGACCCTGACCAGGTTCATGGGCCGCCCGTCCAGCGGCCCCGGTCGTCATGCGACCCCGTGACAACCACGAGGGTGAGCATCATACCGCACCCGATCATCGTGGTACACTCACAAGCAATGGATGAGACCTCAGACCATCTTGAACCTGCCGCCGCCCACCGCGCCGAGCCGGATTACGGCCACGAACCGGAAGCCGCGCCCCTCCGCCGCATTCCCTCACCCTCGGAACTGGCGCTCCAGGAAGCGCAATCCGAGCGCATGCTGAAAGTCATCCTGCGGCTGGTCTTCATCGTTCTGCTCGTCACGGTGTCGGTGCTGACGTATGCCAGTATCGGGCGGCCGGATGAATTCGGGTTCGGCACCATCGCCGTGGCGGTGACCACGCTGCTGTCAGTCGGCCTGATCGTGATTGTGATCGACTACCTCACGCCGCGCAAGCGCGTTGCGCCGATGATCGGCGTCTACATCGGCATCATGCTCGCCCTGGTCGGCGCGCTCGCGGTCGCCAAACTGCTGGATGTGATTGCCCAGTCGTGGGAACTCGAAGCGGGCAACTCTGCGGTCTTCATCGAACTGGCGAAGGTCGTCATCGGACTCATTCTCTGCTACCTGGCGGTGTCATTTGTTCTGACCACCAAGGATGACTTCCGCCTCGTGATTCCCTACGTCGAGTTCTCGAAGCAGGTGCGCGGCATTCGCCCGATGCTGCTGGATACCTCGGTGCTGATTGATGGCCGCATTGAAGGCATGGTGCAGGCGGGGTTCATGGATGCGCCGCTCGTGGTGCCACGATTCGTGCTGGAGGAGTTGCAGACACTTTCAGACAGCCAGGACCGCCTGAAACGCGCGCGCGGGCGACGCGGACTGGACATGGTCTCCAAACTCCAGGTCAATCCCGCGCTCGACCTCTCCATTGACAACGCGGAAGTGCCCGGCCGCAGTGTGGACCGCATGCTCGTCGAGTACGCCCACGGCGAACAGATGCGCATCCTCACCACCGACTACAACCTCGGCAAGATCGGTCGGATTCACGGCGTGACGGTGCTCAACATCAACGACCTTGCGAACAACCTCAAGCCGGCGGTGATTCCCGGCGAAGCGCTCGTGGTCGAGGTCGTCAAGCGCGGCGAGAACGAAGGCCAGGGCGTCGGCTATCTTCCCGACGGGACCATGGTGGTCATCGAAGATGCTGCAGCGCACATCGGGCGCACGGTGGAATGCACGGTGACCAATTCCTTGCAGACCAGTGCGGGGCGATTGATCTTCGGAAAGGTCGCCCACGTGGAAACCGCGGATCGGAATGATCATGCCCGACTGGCGGCCGAGCGCGTCGGCGATACCGCCACCCATCAGCCGCGGCACGTTGACTCCGGACGCGATCGCGGTAACCCGCCGCGCCGCAATCCACGCCGCTGATCACACGTT
>CBFGRU010000177.1:0-6565 GCA_965651255.1 uncultured Phycisphaerales bacterium | reverse complement strand
TCGTTCATGCCGTAAATGACGAAGCGGGCTGTGCGCTGAATCGCGCGGTCGGCGAGGGCCTTGACGATGATCTCCGGCCCGATGCCGAACGGCTCACCCATGGTGATGCCGATGACCGGTCTGGGGGATCGCGCGGGATGGGGGGATGCCTCGTCCATACGGGCAATGGTAAGCGAGCCGCCGCATCCTCTCCGGCGGCATCAATCTGCGTTCGTCGGAAGATTCACACTCGGACCCAGCGCCGCCTCGATGCGTGCGATGGCGTTTTTCATCTCGCGCAGTTCACGCTCGAGGTGGTTGATCCGGTGTTCAAGGTCGCCGCTGGTTCCACTCGTCACGACCGGATGCGGCGTGGCAGCCGTGCGCAGGACCGGCTGCATGGCGCCCTCTTTGGGGAGAATCTCTGGGCAGAGCAGATGCATGTATCGCTCTGCGCGCGAGCCGGGCGCAGGGGGGAGTTCCTTGATGAGCGGTTCATCACGCGCAGAGAGCGAAGCGAGAATGTTCTTCACGACATCGAGCGATTCGAGGGGGTGCATGCGCGAGGCGCGGCCACGCAACTCGCCAAGTGTCTGCGGCCCGCGCAGGAGCATCTCGGTGATGATGATGAGTTGACTGGTATCGACTTCGAGCGTTTCGCGCGCGATGTGGCGATACTTCGGCACGCGACTGCCGGACAGTTCGACCTGACGCGCGAGCGATTTGGCCCGCAGACCGTCGAGCGCATCGAGAATGATGTCTTCATCGTAATTGGTGATGGGGTCGCGGTTGTTCTTCTGGTTGCAGCCGGCGATGAGGCCGTTGACGGTCATCGGGTACTGCTGGGGCGTGGTCTGCGCTTTTTCGACGAGGACGCCGAGCACGCGACATTCTTCGGGAGTGAGCGTGATCATGGGGAAGGGTAGGACGGGCGATCACGGGTCGGGGAGTGTGGGCGTCCCGCCCGCACGAACACGACGATCGGTCGGATGTGAACCCATGCCCCTTGACTTGACGAACCACGCAACCGATGCGACGGTGCGAACGAATCGAACGACGGTGCAGCGGAGGACAGGCCTTGCGAAACACAACACGCGGAGCGAACGGGGCGGGACGACTCGTCAGCATCATCACGTTGCGGGTGGTCGTTGTCATCGCACTTGTCACGATGTCCGATGCGGCGCACGCGGATGGCAAGTTCTTCGGCATCCAGAAGGTCGGCAAGGATCCGACCATCCGCTCGCAGAGCGCGATCATCGTTCACCGCGACGGCGTTCAAACACTCATCGTCGGTTCGCACATCGACACGGGCGCGGGGTCGATGGGCTGGATTCTCCCGCTGCCCGCCGAACCGACGGAAATCGACCTCGCGACGATCGGCACGCTCGAAACGCTGGAGATGATGCTCCAACCGCGCGTGCTGGGTAAACGTGAGCTCAACGACACTGGCGGCCTTGCGCTGCTCGTCCTCTGGTTCAGTCTGCTCACCGCGCTCCTCATCCTCACCGGGCATGTCGAAGGCAGAACCAAACGAAGCGTTTGGCAGTTCTTCGTGATCTTCCTGATGCTCGGGATCGGGTTTCTGCTGTTGCCATCGCTTGGTACCGCGCGCGGCGGTGTCATGGTGCCTGGACTCTCCATCGTGCAGTCTGAACCCATCGGGCCCTACGAAGTCAATGTGCTGAGAGGCGACAATGTTGGGGCGATCAGCGAGTGGTGCGGCGCGAACGGCATCGTTCTGAGCAAGGAAGAACAATCCGTCGTCGAATCGTACCGCGCGGATGGCTGGTGTTTTCTCACCGCGATCCTCAGCCCAGAGACCGATGGTGTGTTGCAACAGCCGCCGTTGCGCGTGACGTTTCCGGCCGATCATCCCATCTATCCCATGCGCCTAACAGGAGTGGCCGAAAACCCGCTCGATCTTGATCTCTTCGTCTTCGCAGCGACCGGCATGCACGCTGAAGGATTGGCGACGTGGTGGCGCGACACTCCAGTGACAGCGGATCCCGAGTCGATCAACCGCGATTTCTCCGGGCGCACGATCGGTCATCCGCAGATCGTGCCGCTGCTGTGGGACGGTGCGATCGTATCGCGCCTCCACGGCCGGCTCGATCACGATGACATGCAGCGCGACATCACGCTTCTGCCCGATGCGTCTGAACCGCATCGACACGAGTTCATCAGCGTTGACCACGCCCTATGGATGATGATTTGGTGGTTCGGTTTCGGCTTGAGTATCACCCTTCCGGTCGTCGCATGGTTGTGGGACAAGCGCCGCGCTCGGTTCGTTACCGCAATCGTGATGCTCGCGATCTCGGCCGCCGTTGCGATGATCCTCGGCATCACCACATTGGACATCAGCAGGAACATTGAAGGCGGAGTGAGCATCGGCACCACAATCAACACGCCGTTTGAGATGCGAAGGGCTGGAACGGAGATGATTGAAAAGAACCAACTCTTCCAAAGCATCGTTGACGCGCGATCGGAGTTTCTCGATCGACTTGCATTCCTAGATGAGAGTCTGGGGCCGCGCACAGACATCATTGTTGATCGCGATGTCCCCCTCGGTGTCATCTTCGAGGAACGTGACGGCGCGTACTTTGCAACCACGTTTGACATGACCGCTACGCCGCATGAGCATCGCATCGGTCGAGTCGGTGACCCGGAATCGGACAGGTAGGGGAGTGTGGGCGTCCCGCCCGCACGAACGACTCGACTGCTCTCGTGCGGGCGGGACGCCCACACTCCCGATCATTGAACGCGTTCGACCGACTAGATCACGCCAATCAGTTGCTGCTGATACGCCGCGAGTTCATCGAGGCGCATCGGCCGTTCGAGTTCCGCGAATGCATCGGGATCGGCCTGCATCGCCCGCGCGAGTCGCGCGGCCAGTTCCGATTGGCGCGGAGAGAGGAAATGTCTCACATCACCGCCCGTGCCGATGGCGCTGTTAACGCGAATGGCCTGCAACGTCGTCAGCGGTAGCAGGCGCAATGGTGAATGACGGAGTTGATAAAACTGATCGCCGTCACTCGCGGAGCGCGCCGTTTCGTTCGAGCGCACCGCATCGCTTCCCACGAGCGGCGCTGCGAACGCCTGCTGGGCATCGGTGCGCGTGAAGATGCGCGAAGCGCACTGCATCTGTTTCGCCGTGCGCAGCAACTCCTCGTACGACATCTTCCGTGGGTCAAACTCGAGTTCGACGACTTCGAAACCGTTGAGCCACCCCGCGCGGGTGGCGAGGACGCCGTCGATCGCGCCGAGCTTTGCCTCGCCTTCCCAGTAACAGAACATCGCGAACGTCGCGCGCTCGCGCTTCGTGGTTGGTGATGACTCCTCGACAAGCAGACGCAGATACATCGGTACCTCGCACTTTGCTTCTTCGAGCGCCTTCACCATGCGGGATGCAATGCTGTGGAGATCCCAGATGCCATCCGCTCGTTCGATGACATCATGGCCCGCGCCATTGAGAAACCGGACAACCGGGTTGTTCCACGACGGCTCGCGGTAGCGCTTGAGCAGGTCCGCATCTGTCCCTGGTCTGTTGTTGTACACAAGCAACGGCACGAACTCGCTCTCGATCGCTTCGACCAGGAGCGGGTGCGACAGCACGCTCTTCCCGAAGTTGATGCATGTTGCGCAGCCCGGCACTTCCTGGAACTGCGCGAAGATGGGCTTGCCCGTCCGCGCGGATTCGGCGAGCGCGGCCTGATGATCTCGCTGCCAGGTCACGTCGCCGAGTTCGGGCGTATCAGGGAGCGACTGCGCCTCGGCTCCGCCACCGCCCAGCATCGGCTGGAGCAGGCTCACCGCGATGAGGAGCGAGAACACAGTCATCGTCAGCGGCGTCGACATCAGTCTGTCACCTTTCACAAGTGTCCATCATCGGGCCGGGGCCATCCGGTCGATCAACGTCTCGGTCGGGCCACGCAATTCGATCAGAACCCACGGAACACGGAATTCGCCGATCCCGAAGATATCATGCGGGTGCGTGGAAAGGATTCCGCCCATGATTCGCTGCAACACCGACCAGATCGCGCGCGAGGCGGCCCGACTGTACGAGTTGGGGCAGGCGTCGTCGATCGGCGATGCCATTCACACCGCCATGGAGCGACTGAAGATGGCCGGCACGCCGCCGCCGAGCTTCGGTCGCGTGCGCGAGCATCTTCGCGGCTTTGCGATGCAGGCGCTCGGTGAGAGGGGGTATGCCGCCGGTGTCCAGCGCGTGCTGGAGATTGCGGAAGAAGTGATGACCCTGTTCGAGGATTGTGCGCCTCAACTGGTTGGGCGCGGCGCGAAAGCGCAGATCGATGGGGGTGTGGTGCTGCACATCCGGGTCTACACCGGGACGCCGATCGAAGAACTTGCGGAGGTGTTGGAAGAAGCGGACTATGAACCGCCGAAGATCGAGACGGTGAATACGCGCTTCGGGCGACTGAATCGATTGCGCTTTGAAGAGGATGGGCAGGAAGTCGTGCTGACGCGGTGTCTGCCGAGCATGACGATTGCCGAACGCGCGAAGGATCTCTTCACGGGGAAGAAGATCGCGCTGCTGGAGTTGGAGGAGCTTCGCGCGCGGTTGTCGTCAGATTCCCGCGATGGGGTGGAGTGATTGAATCAACCCAGCCCGCCCTTGAGGTTGCCATCGCCACCAAACTTCGCGCGGAGTTTACGCATCGCGCCATCATCGACGCGACTGGTTTCCGCTTCCTTCTCCGCCTTGAGCGCTTTCAAGGAGAGCGAGATGCGCTGACGATCGGCATCGACCTGCAGGATCTTCACCGTGACGACTTCATCGGCCTTGATGAACTTGTGAACATCGTTCACCCGCTCGTGCGCGATTTCGGAGATATGGATGAGGCCTTCGATGCCCGGCGCGATCTCGACGAACGCGCCGAAGGGCATGATCTTCGTCACGCGCCCGGCGACGGTGGCGCCTTCGGTGAATTCGCCGGCTTTCGCCTGGAACGGGTCGGCCATCGTCTGCTTGAGGCCGAGCGAGATTCGGATGGGATCCTGGTCGGTATCGACCTTGAGGACGCGCACGGTGACTTCCTGACCTTCACGCACGACTTCGCGCGGGTGGCTGATGCGCGAGTAACTGAGGTCGGAGACGTGAACCAGACCATCCACTCCGCCGATATCGACGAACGCGCCGTACTGCTGGAGCGAGGTGACAACGCCGCGAAGTTCCTGACCCGGTGCGAGCGTTTCGAGCAGCTTCTCGCGCATCGCAGCGCGTTCCGTCTCGAGGACGCTCTTGCGCGAGAGGATGATTCGATTGTTACGCTTGTCAAGCTCGATGATCTGGCAGGGAATCTTCTCGCCAACGAAGACGGCAAGGTCTGCGATGTGCCGCAAGTCAACCTGCCCGGCAGGCATGAACGCGCGGTGCTGGGCGATCTCGACTTCGAGCCCGCCTTTGTTCGTCCCCGTGACGCGACCTTCGACGACCTGGCCGACCTCCAGCGCATCCCACTGCGCCTTCTGGACCGCGCCCTGGCGCGAGAGAACGAGGATGCCCTCATCGGAATCGAAACGATCGATGTTGAAATCGAGGCGATCGCCAACCTTCGGCGGCTCATCAAACTGCGTCAGCGGACAGATGCCTTGCGACTTCGGCCCGAACTCGACGAAGACATCATCGCCATGAATGGAGACGACGGTGCCGGTCTTCAAGGCCCGCTCGCCGCCGGATGCAGCGCTGGGCTTGGTGGGGTTCGACATTTCGAGCATGTCTTCGAGCGACATGTCGCCGAGCGCTGCTTCGATTTCCGCTTCGAGGCGGGCGTCGAGATCGGTGCGGGGATCCTTGCTGGGGCGGCGGGGGGTTGACATGGTGAGCAGCGGTCCTCAGGGGGCGATGAATCTGAACGGGGGATATGAACAGGTGATGGTATCAGCGTCACGCGAGAATCGGCAGCGGGATCGGTGTGGGAATGAGTTCGCCTTCCGTCGCGGTCGGCGTGATGCGCTTGACACGAACCTGTACGGTCCGGCCGCGATGAACGCGGGCCGCGGGAAAGCGAACGCGCACATAATGGTCGCATCGGCCGTTGACCATCGATGGTTGATCCGCATCGCGCTGTTCGACGATCAATCGCACGGTTCGGCCCTGCAACCGGCGGCGGAAGCGGATCGAAAGACCATGGTGTGGATGACGCTCGAGGTCGATGAGGTCTCGCACACGGCGCTTCACTTCCACCGGGTCAATGTGGTCATTGGTCCAGCGTGACGCGGCCGTTCCGGTTCGGGACGAATAGGGAAACACATGCAGATGGAGAAACCCGGCCTCCTCCACGATCGAGCGTGTCGCGAGATACTCCCGTTCAGATTCGCCGGGAAACCCGCAGATGATGTCGGTGGTGATCGCCGGCGGGAGATCATCAAGGGTCAGCGCTTCGTTCACCATCGAAATCATCTCGCGATACGCGCCAACGGTGTACTGGCGGTTCATCCTCCGGAGAATGCGATCGGCACCGGATTGAAGCGGCAGGTGCAGATGCGGCACAACGACAGGGGCGTTGGCCACCATGGCCTCCAGAAGCGATGGTGTGACATCACCCGGTTCAAGTGAACTCAGTCG
>CBFGRU010000176.1:0-6643 GCA_965651255.1 uncultured Phycisphaerales bacterium | reverse complement strand
GTCCGGACCATCATGGCCCCCGCGCAATGCGGAAGGCAGAATGCGGGCGATGATAGCCAACATTGCGCCGGGTGCGGTGTGTACGGCGGGCGAAAATCGATCGGCTGCGAACCATCGATCGGCCACTGTTCATTTCATGATCGGCGGCGCGCCCCAGTATTCGAGTTCATCCGGGACGAATTCGAGGAAACGCTCGACCCGCTCGAGGAGTGCATCGAGCCGGATGATGTCAAGCGGGCCGGCGGTGTGGACGACCAGACGTCCGGCGATGAGATACCACGCGATGGTTGGGTCTTCCGCGAGAAACGCCTGCACCTCGGGGGAGAGCAGCACAATACAGAAGTCTTCATCTTCACTCGTGACCCGAAAGCCGGTGCGGAACGGTTCGTGCTCGAACGGCAGTTCGTCATCCCGCCGACCTGTTACTCGCCGCCGCCAGGTGCGTTGCCAGCGCGACACTGGTTCGATCCAGACGATCGGCCAGGTGAACCCCGTGACGCTGAGAATTGTCGAGTGGATGGGAATCGACCCGTGACCGAAGCTGAGGTCGTGGGACTGTTGAAAGGCGATGAAGGGCCGCCCGGTCACGGTGCCATTGACGATGTTCGCCAGGCGCGCCCCATCACGAACGCGCGGTGCCGCCAGGATCGGCCGGACAAGGACGGGGTCGCCGCGCTCAGCGAAATCGAACCCGCGGCTGCGAACCTGTGCACCCAGACTTCGGTGTGCGCGTGAAGCGGAAATCGACTTCAGCAACATACCCATCAATACCGTCACGGCGAGGATGAAGAGGATCCCGCCGAGCAACGTCCACCAGACCATCGGATGAACGGCGCTCCCGCCTGCCCCGCCACTCCCGAGGAGCGCAACCAGCAGCGCCGCCATCAACAGCGTGATCGTGAAGGCGACGATGAGGATGATGAAGACGCGATTCACACGACATTGTACGAGCGCGAGTCGATTACGGATCACGCCGGCGCATACTGCGGTGCCGGCGGAGTGTACCGGGCGAGTCGATCGTAGTGGTAGATGAGCTGCGCTTCGTACTGGGCATTGGCGCGATCAACCATCAACGGGATGAGGATGAGATCGATAAGCTGACCAATGCCGAACAGTCCCAGCGTGAGCAACCAGATGACGCCGGTGATGATTTTGCCGTTGTAGATGCGGTGAATGCCACAGAACCCTATGAAGCATGCGAACCAGAGCAGATAGGAGATTCCGATCGATTTCATGTTGCCCATGCCTCCAGTAACGGGGAGTTGCACACGACTCCCCTTCTGATTCTTTGGAGATCGACCGTTCTATTTTCTGTTTCCTTCATAGAAACAACCGACGGAGCGCGACGCTCCGCCGGTTGCCAACTGGACTGGAATCCGTTCGACCTGTTCAGCGCACTGCGAACTCGATCAGGTCGAAGAAGGCGTCGAACCCAAGTGCCGTGAATACCGCGGGGACGACCAGCTTGATCTGCACTCGAATCTCGCCGGTCTCAGTCACGCGATTCGCGGCATCAATGCCCGGGTAGCTGACAGTATCTTCACTCAACCCGATGGAGTAGACGCCAAGCGTCTGCCACTGGTTCGATGAGAAGTTTCGCATACGAACCGTCGCGGTTCCGCTGGGATGATTGATTCTCGACTCGACCTGCAGATCGATCTCGCTGGTGTTGGCGAGAGGTGACTGCGAGGTGACTTCGAGCATCAGCAGGTTGGGTTCAACGGCAGTGAAGCCGAAGCGAGATCGGGCGCGAAGTACCGCATTGTCCGACTCCGCCAACTCTGTGATGCCTCCTGAGACAAGTTGGCCGAAGGTGACCTGGGCCTGGGCCAGCGGTGCCGCGACGGAGGCCTCGCCCGACCCTGTGTTTCGCTGGATGTACGGATTGTTTCCATCGGAACCAACCGTCCAGACTTCACCCGTGTCGCCGACGGCATCGATGGCAAAGAGCGTTCCGGTGGTCATGTCATCAGGATCGTCGTACACCTGCCGCCAACTGGTTCCGTCAAAGTGCATGAGCAGCGGCCGTGTGAAACCACCCATTGTCGTCGTAAAGGTGCCACTGGCCCAGATGTCATCCGGCGCAATGGCGGTGATGCTGCGAATCGTTCCACCGTACGGCGTGAACTCCACCGCATCGAATATCACCCATGACTGCCCGTCGTAGTGAAGGAAGAGCGGCTTGAACGGTGCATCAAACGGATCGCTCGTGCCCGCAATCCAGATGTTGTCCGGCGCGAGAACCGCGACCGATTCCAGAAACACCTGGCCGTCAGGAACCGGAACCTCGATGTGCGACCATGAGTTCCCATCCCATTGCACTACATACGGCTTGTCGCGCGCGCCCAGTGTTGGGCCGGAGTGACCGCCGATCGCGATGAAGCGATCCGAATCGATCATCGCGAGGTCCACCAGATCATTGCGCCGTCCGAGCGGCGGTGCATCCGGCAGCATCTCCCACTCCGATCCATCCCAACGGAGCGCATGGCCAACCATTTGGATCTGATCGAGCTGGTTTGGGTCCACACGATTGCCGACTGCAAAGACATTGTCACTGGCAGGCGCTTCGACAGCCCAGAGAAACGCACCAGACATTCCCGGCGGAGTCACCGGGGTCGGTACCTGACTCCAATCACTTCCGTCGAAGTGCATGGCGATAGTCTGGTAGCCGACAAACCCATCCTGCGGGTGCTGGGTCTTGTAGCTCCCTACGGCCCAGACATCGTCGCTGGCAGCACCGGCGACATCATTGAGTTGCACATCGATCCCACCGCCCGAATACAGACCGGGCGAAGGCGTGTTGAATTTCACCCACTGCGAACCATTCCAACGCGCAGCAAACGAGTATGAGTCGTAGGAGAACTGGTTGTAGTACTCTTTCTCAAACCCGACCGCCCAGACGTTGTCGAGCCCGTCAACATCCTTGACGCCCCAGAGGTGAGCAGGCCGCGTGTTCGGAACTGGCGTTGATTCCCACGGAGAATCAACCACGCCCGGCCCCCACAACTCGAACTGAACATCGGTCTCATAGCCGAGGTAATCGATTTCAACCACCCATTCGCCCGTCCCGAGGTTGTCGCGGAAATAGCAGGGCCCGACCTTCGGGTTCGCACGACCGGCAATACCGGGCTCCCACAAGCCCCCGCCGTTATCGAAGTTCAACTGCACGGAAACGAAGTGGCGTCCGGCCGATTGGAACTCTTCTTCCAGCGTCATGATGAGAAGTGCTGGTGCATCACGGTTGTAGTCAAAGTTCGGATCATCCCCATCGAGGAAGTACTCTTCCTGCAACACGCCCGGTCCATCCTCCGTCCACTCATAGAATCTCACATACACGCCCAGGACGTTGACCGTGGGGCATTGCCAACAGCCGCCACCCGCAGCCACGATCTGCTTGATCGGACCAACGTACTCAAAGTCATCGGCGATCTCGCGATCCATCGGCACGCTTCCGCCATGCACGACGCTGCGATCGGTCGATGAATTGTGCCAGTTGGTGGTCACCCAGATCAATTCATCAGCTTGCACGCTGAAGCTGCTGCCGAACGCACCGAAGGCCAGTGCAAGAACGCTGAGACGCGTCAATCGTTGAAGATTCATGATCATGATCTGATCCTTGTGCTGAACGGCCGCCGGAACACTCCTAACAACTCCAAGGGCGCTTCAGTATCTGCGGGTCGAAGAAACGAATACGGCCGGCCGTTGAAGGCAGAGTATCCATTGGTCGGTCGTGATACCGGAGAACTTCGAAAATCCGACCCAAAACAGGGCCGAGTCCCGATGCTCCATCCGTTTGCGGCGAATTCAACCCAAATGACATGCCCCGACACACGATGTGCCGGGGCATTCTTGGATTCCTCGCCACAAGAAACATCACCTACCTGCCGTCAATCTTCCTCATCACGCGGCTTGAACGATGACACGACCTCGGCCTGGACATTCGGCGGAGTTCGCTCGTCGTGGCTGTACTCCATCGTGTACGACCCGGCGCCGCCGGAAATCGACTTCAATTGATTCGAGTACGACATAAGCTCCGAAAGCGGAGCTTCGGCTTTGACCACCGCAATATTGCCCGGCAGCATCTCGGTTCCCTGAATGCGACCGCGCTTCGCAGACAAATCACTTGAAATGTCACCGATCATGTCTGCCGGCACTGTTATCTCGAGGTGCACAAATGGTTCAAGCAGCACCGGCTTGGCTTTCTGCACCGCATCGATGAAGGCGCGCTTCCCCGCGGTGATGAATGCAACTTCTTTCGAGTCCACGGGATGGTGCTTGCCGTCATACACCGCAACGCGCACGCCCTCTAACGGGTACCCGGCAATCGCGCCGGTCGAGAGAACCTGACGAATGCCCTTCTCAATGGCCGGCAGAAACTGTCTCGGCACGCTGCCGCCGAATGTGTCATCAACGAACTCGAACTTCTCGCCGTTCGCAGACTCTGCCAGCGGCTCGACGCGAAGGAACACCTCGCCGAACTGACCAGCGCCCCCCGTCTGCTTTTTGTGACGATGATGACCTTCCGCTTTCGAAGTGATCGTCTCCTTGTACGCGACCTTCGGTTGACGCGTGTTGACTTCGACGCCATAGCGATCCTTCAGCAGCCGCAGTTTGATGCGCAGGTGCTGCTCTCCCAGTCCTCGGAGCACGGTTTCATGCGTCGCAATGACACGTTCTAGCTCGAGCGTCGGATCTTCATCGAGCATCTTGTGTAGCGCTTCGCCAAGTTTTGTCTCAGCCCCCTTGGAGGCGCCTTCGATTGCAAGGCCGAACATCGGCTTTGGCAGCGGAAGCGGCTTCAGGTGAATGTCTTCAGCAATCTCTGCACCATGCAGAACCGTGTTGTACTTGATCTCATCGATCTTCGACACGGCGCCGATGTCACCGGCAACGATACTGTGTACCTCGGAATGCTGCTTGCCCATGAGCTTGAACACATGGGCGATGCGGACTGGCTTCTTGTGATCATCAACATGCACGCTCTGCCCGGCGGAAATCGTCCCCTGATGCACCCGGAAGAAAGATAGCTTCCCGACAAACGGGTCGCTCGAGACTTTGAATACATGAGCGACCGGCGACTTCGTCGGGTCTGCCTGTGCGTGCCATTGTGTGAGCTCTCCATCCTTCTTGAACTCGAAGGTCCGCGGATTTCCCTGGAGCGGGTTCGGCGAGAGGAATGCGATCAGGTCCATCAGTTCCTTTACGCCGACATTCTCCCTTGCGGCGGTGAAGAAGACTGGGATCAGATGCCCTTCGCGCATGGCGCGTTTGAACGGTTCACGCAATGCTTCCGGCGCCACTTCTCCCTTTTCGAGATACTCAGCCATGAGGGCCTCATCAACCTCGACGACCTGATCGACGATCTGCGTGTGATACTCACTCACCTCACCAAAATCGCTCGCACCCGATGCATTGGTGAAGCAGTCAATCACCGCCTTACCACCGTTGGTCGGCAGGTTGACCGGCTGGCAGACCGTACCGAAGGTTTTCTGCACCGCATCCAGAACATCGACAAGGTCGCTCGCCTGATCAATCTTGTTGATGATGAACATTCGCGGCAGATTGCGATCCTCCGCAATCTTCATCATGCGGCGGGTGACCGTCTCGATACCGTTGGAGGCATCGATCATGACCATCACGGTTTCGACCGCGGGAAGAATACTGATGGACTTGCCAAGGAAGTCGGGCGCGCCCGGCGTATCAATGAGATTGATGTGAGCGCCGCCGTGATCAAAGTGGACCATGGCACTGTCAAAGCTGTGTTTGAACTCATGCTCCAGGTCTTCGAAATCGCACACGGTGTTGCCATCTTCAACCCGGCCGGTCCGTCCGATCACACCGGCGTTGTGCAGCATCTGCTCAACGAGTGTGGTCTTTCCCGCACCGGCCGCACCTACAAGGCCCACGTTGCGAATAGTCTCGGTCGTGTATGTTGACATGGGAATGACTCCTTTCCATCGGGCGGACTGACACTTGGCGGAATCGCCACCGCGCCAAAAACTCGCGGTTCGGCGATCCGCACCGATCGGGTACCGGATCGGGGCAGTCCGTCAATATAACGCAAACCCGCTGCCGCGGAAGAGTCCAAAGCGCCCGGACAACAGCCCTCATCTCGCCAACAATGGCAGAACGTGCCCGAACCACTCTTTCACATCGTGCTGCTCAATCCCGAGATTCCCAACAACACGGGGAACATCGGCCGATCGACCATGGCGACGGGATGTCGGCTGCACCTGATTCATCCCATTTCCTTTGACCTGACTGAAAAGGCATGCCGACGCGCCGGGCTTGATTACTGGCACAAGGTCGATTGTGTGCAACACTCAAACTGGAATGCGTTTCTCGACGCTGAATCACCGAAAAGGATGTGGCTGTATACGACGCGCAGCTCGCAGCCGCACTGGGAAGCAACATTTGAACGCGGCGATTACCTCCTGTTTGGCAACGAAACCAAAGGGGTACCCGACGAAGTGCATGAGTGGATCGCCCGAACCTACGGCACCAACAGCCGCCTCACCCTGCCAATGGTCGCTGATCCCGCGGCACGGTCGCTGAATCTCGCCACGGCAGTTTGTACAGCCATCTATGAAGGATTGCGGCAGGTCTCCGTAAGGAAGTAGCACATGCCGAAGATACTCTGGCG
>CBFGRU010000175.1:0-6722 GCA_965651255.1 uncultured Phycisphaerales bacterium | reverse complement strand
GCAGGCCCTTCAACTGGCCGTTGTCAGAGTAGTGGAACACGACCACCGGACACTCGGGGTTGAACCACTCGAGCACGACGGTCTTGCCCTTGAACTCAGACAGCTTCACTTCCTTCCCTTCGAGCGAAGTCAGCGTGAAATCGGGCGCTGCCTCGCCAAGCTTGGCGCGGGTTGCATCCTGCGTCTTCACGCCTACACCGCCGCCAGTCAGTTGGGGCGGCGCCATGAACGCAGCCATACCGAGCGCCATCGCGCCAACTCCGACCAATCCGATTGTCCAGCTCTTCTTCATGAGAACACTCTCCCGTGAAACAGTGGTGAACCCTTTGGGGTGCGCCGGTCAGTTCGTCGGGTTCGTTGCGTTGACCGGACGGAAAACATGATATGCAGGGTGGTTCGGCCGCTCTCCCAGCGTAAGAACGCCTTCGATACGCATCGGACGCCCAAGTGCGGCCCGCTCGTTGATCACCACCGGGACTCGCGCGACCACGCGGTCGTTCGAAATGGTCACCTCGGCCTTGCCGAAGGTCACACCAGGCCCGGGCACCGGCAGCCAGCCCGCAGTTGCAAATCCCTTCGCTGGCGCTTCGATCATGAGCGTTTCACCATCGAAGCGAACAACACTCTCGTCAGCGGCGTGTGGCCCCTGAAGGGACTCCGGAATTCGATCGTACATCAGCCGAAGATCTTTGGTTCGGATCTCTTCCCCCGGTGTGTACGGTGAATCGCGGCGGTCACGTGGTTCTGATCTGGTCGCGATGCGAATCGATCTCTTCCCGTCGCCCATGAGGCATTGCTCTTTACAGACCAGCCAGTCAAGTTCGATGGGAAAGGTCGCTTCTCCTGTGGGCAATTCATCCGGCGCGGTCACGGGCACAAAAAGCGTGACTTCATCTTCGTAACCGTAGCTGACCAGCGGGCCGGGAATGATCTGCGGCCGGGGCCACAGCACCGGACCAATGTCAAACCCTTCCGGCGGATCGACAAAGATACCCGTCGGCGAACCGGTTTCGCCTGGGTTGATCCAGTAGATGTGCCATGCTGGTTCGATCTGAAACGTCAGCGCCAAATGAAACGTCTCACCCGGATGAATCACATCGACGGTCGCCGCGGCGCGAACACGAACGAGGGAGTTCCCGCTCATCGGCATGCCCCTCATCGGAGGCGCCCCACCGCTGAATCCGGGCGGCGCGGTTGCAGCGCGAGATGATGCACCAACGCCGAATGACCCGGCGGCCAGTGTCATGCTCAGCATACTGGTGAAAACCACGCGATGCATGAAAAGGGTTCAGTCTCCGTTGAAACAGTCGGCTCACTTCTTCGTACTACCGAGACCAGCGGTACGGGTGGCATACGACACCGATGCCCACGCAACTGTGTACACTTCAACGAGGTGGGGATTCGCCCTATTTCAACTTTGGATGCAAACGATGGCCAATATTCAGAACCTGACCGCCGCTTTTGTTATTACTTTGTTCGTGCTCGCAGGGTGCACCGAGACCCGGGTCTCCAGCCGCGACCTGCGGTATGTGGATGTCAGCGAATCAACCGCCGTTGTCCAGGGAAAGAAAACGCTGTTTGGTCTCGGGCAGAAGACTGCTGCCTGGGTTGATGCGCGCGATCGCGATTCGTATGCGGCAGGGCACATTCCAGGGGCAATTCATCTTCCACTAAACGAGGTGAAGGCCGATGACCGCCGCCTTGCCGGCGTCGATGTTCTGGTTGTATACGGCAATGAATATCACTCACCCATTGCCGAGGCGATGAGTAAGCGGCTGATGGCCCTGGGTTTCAAGGATGTTCGAACGCTACGCGGCGGACTTGAAGCTTGGCGCAATGCAGGGAACGAGGTCGAAACCGGTTTCCCGCCAGCACCGGCCGACGCGAATTAACCTGACCCGGGTGCCACCGGACAGTTTCGCCGAAACAGGGTGAATTCCCGTTGACGGGTCGCTCCGGACCTTTTAGCATCGTGCGCGTTCAATTGAGATGGATTCTCAATCCCATCGTTGCCCACGGAAACCCCATGCTTGGCTCCCTTGACACACTTCGAACCGGATCACGAGCCCAGGTGCTCTGCTTTAACGGCGATGTGTCGTGCACACAGTCACTGCGTCGGGTCGGATTCCGTGAAGGGATCGAGGTGGAGATTCTCTCGAATCACGACCCGGTCATGGTGCGCATCGAGGGCTGCTGTATCGCGCTCCGTCGAGACCTGTTGCGAGGAGTCATGACGGTCGCGTGCCCGTGTGGACGCGGCGGCTGTGACAATGTCCGCTGAGCGTTCAAGCGCCATGGCACATCAAGACGTCCGCACACTCGACCAACTCGGCCGCGGAGAACAAGCCGCGATTCGCGCAATCCATGCCGCCGGTCCGCTCGGGCAGCGCCTCTTTTCCCTCGGACTCCTGCCTGGCACGACGGTGAAAGTCATCCAGGTGGCGCCGCTCGGCGACCCGGTGACCGTACAGACCTCCGGTTTTCAGGTGAGTCTCCGCAAGTCGGAAGCGCGCTTCATTGAGATTGAAGGAATCGACGAGTGACGACCGTTGAGTCCAGCGCCTCAACGACCGCGACCCACGCGCGCCAACGCGAGGTCGCTCTCGTTGGAAACCCGAACACCGGAAAAACCACGCTCTTCAATCGTCTCACCGGCGCACGCCAGCGTGTGGGAAACTATGCGGGCGTCACGGTTGAAAAGAAAGTGGGTTCCACGAGTCTGCCATCGACGAGCGAGACGGGCACGAAGGAGAGCGTCGCTGTCATCGATCTTCCCGGAACCTATTCCCTCGCTGCCTCCAGTGATGATGAGCGCGTGGTGATTGATGTTCTGATGGGGCGCATGGAGGCCACCGCGCGCCCCGATGTCGTCGTGTGTGTTGTCGATGCGACGAACCTGATGCGCAACATCTTCCTCGCATCACAGGTCGCGGACATCGGCCTGCCGGTGGTCATCGCGCTGAACATGTCCGATGCGGCGCGAGAGTTGGGGCTGCACATCAACGTCGAACTGCTCAGTGAGCGGCTGGGCGTTCCGGTCGTCGCGACGGTTGCCAGCCGCGGGGACGGCATCGACCAGCTGAAGGCCGCCATCGCAACGGCGTTGAATCAGCCCACGCAGGCCGTGGCCCCGATGCCCTGGCCGGAGCCGGTCAACGCGGCAGTCGAACAGCTCAAAGGAGCGTTTGAGCGTGACACCGGGAACACGGTCGGTCGCGTTGAGTTGTTGCGCATGCTGTTTGATGCGGACAGCGCACTTCCCAAGCGCTTGAAGTGGAGCGAGTCGGCCTATCAGAAGGCCGTGACCGATGCGCGTCGAACTTTGGAACAGGGTGGCCTGAATCCGCTCAGCGCTGAACCTGTTCTTCGCTACGCGCGGCTCGGCGAACTGCTGGACGGCGTGGTGATGCAGCCAACGGTGCAGCGCCGCGCCACCAGTGGCGAATCCGCAGATCGGCTGCTCACCCATCGCGTCTGGGGCCTGGCGACGTTTGTCGCCATGATGTGGGTGGTCTTTCAGAGCGTGTACTGGTTTGCAGACTTCTTCATGGCGGGCATTGAGAACATTTTCGGCTGGGTCGGCGACTTCGCCGCCAACCTGCTGACATCAACGCCGATTCTGCAGTCACTGGTGGTCGATGGAATCATCGCGGGCATCGGCGGCGTCATTGTCTTTCTGCCGCAGATCCTGATTCTCTTTTTCTTCATCTCGCTGCTCGAAGACACCGGGTACATGGCGCGGGCTGCGTTTCTGATGGACAAACTCTTTTCGTGGTGCGGCCTGAACGGAAAGAGCTTTGTCCCGCTGCTCTCGAGCTATGCCTGCGCGATCCCCGGCGTCATGGCCACGCGCACGATCGAAGATCCAAAGGCGCGATTGACGACCATCCTCATCGCGCCACTCATGTCGTGCTCAGCCCGACTACCGGTCTACGTCCTCCTCATCGCCGCGTTCATCGAGCCCACGTACGGCGCGTTCTGGGCAGGGTTCACCCTCTTTGGCATGCACTTCGTCGGACTGATCGTCGCACTTCCGGTGGCGTGGCTGGTCAACAAGTACCTTCTGAAGACGAAGCCGATTCCCTTCGTTATGGAAATGCCCCCGTACCGCGCACCCCAGATTCGCAATGTCATCTGGCGGATGACCCAGCGCGGCGGCGCATTCATCAAACGTGCCGGAACGGTCATCATCGCGATGACGATCATCATCTGGGCGCTTTGCTACTTCCCGCAATCCGAGTCGATTCGCATCGACTTTGCCCGCGAAATCGCCTCTGCCCGAAACGTCGAGCTGGATGAGGCGGTGGCGATCATCGAGACCGACTATGCCGATGAACTGGCGGCCCGGTACCTTGAAGCAAGTTACATGGGCACGATGGGCAAAGCAGTGCAGCCGATCTTCGCCCTGGCGGGTTTCGACTGGAAGATTACCGTCGGCATACTTTCCAGCTTCCCCGCGCGTGAGACAATCATTGCCACCCTTGGCATTCTGTACAACCTGGGCACCGACGTTGATGAAGAAAGTGAACCGCTGCGCGAGCGAATGGCCAGCAGCGTGTGGACTGAAGGGCCGCGGGCAGGAGAAATCGTCTTCACCCCGCTCGTTGCGGTCGGGATCATGGTGTTCTTCGCTTTGTGCATGCAATGCGGAGCGACGCTGGCGGTCATCGGTCGCGAGGCCGGCTGGCGTTGGGCCGTGTTCTGCTTCATCTACATGACCACGCTCGCGTGGGCCGGTGCGGTTGCGGTGTACCAGGTCGGCCAACTCGTCATCCGTTGACGCGCCCGTCAGGAAGTGGACTGTGTCAGCAAGCGCTCTGCTTCCTCTCGCGAGGGAAGCGAGGGCTGTGCACCTGCCTTCATCGCCGCAAGTGCTCCGGCTGCACTTGCAAAGCGGACCGCTTCCCGCAGCGGCGCATCTGGCCCACTCTCGGCAAATTTCACCGCCAACGCACCACAGAACGCATCGCCCGCTGCGGTCGTATCCACTGCATTGATGCGAAACGCCGGCAGTCGTTCGATTCGCTGGCCTGAGGTAAACACCGCGCCATCGCGCCCCTGCGTCACGATGACCCGGCGCGGCCCCATTTCGAGCACGCGCTGCGCGAGATACTTGACGGTTCCGCGCGCATCCTCTCCGACGAGCTGCGCGGCTTCATGTTCGTTCACCACGAGCGTATCAACCGCCCGCAGGATTTCCGGGTCGAGACCGCGCGGCGGTATCGGCGCCGCATTCAACACCACGTGCGCCCCATGCTGATGCGCAAGATGCATCGCGTGAGTGACTGAAGCCATCGGGATCTCAAGCTGCAGCAGGACAACCCGCGCTGACTTCAGCAATGCGGCGGCCTGATCGATCCGCGCTTCCGTCAGGCGACGATTCGCACCGCTGGCGACAACGATCGAGTTCTCACCGGCTTCATCAACCATGATGACACCGACACCAGTCGCGTGCGTTCGCGCGCGCACCAGGCCGCTGATGTCGATCCCCTCATCACTCATGGCGGAGGTCAATTCATCACCGTGCGCATCCGGGCCGACGCAGCCGATGAACCCGACGTTTCCGGGTCGCTGGGCAAGTCGGGCCGCTGCGACGGCCTGATTCGCCCCCTTCCCGCCCGGGTACGAAGCGAACGGCCCCCCGAGAATCGTCTCGCCGGCCTTCGGCAAACGCGGGGTGCGAACCACCAGATCCATGTTGATCGAACCAACGATCACAATCTCCGGCGGCGGATTCTCCACATCATCATGCTGGCGCATGGGTGGCATCATGCCGCGAAGGTGCCCTCCTCGCAACTGCATTCATTTTGGGTAATGCGGGAAGGCCGGAGGGTTCTTCTCGGCATGAATGGTCTCATAAGGCATTGATTCCAAGTAGTTTCCAGTTGACTGCCCGGTCCGGTCGGGTACCTTAGAGCACCACAGGACATCCGGCTTCCAGACTCGCGGTGGGCGGTCGTTGCCGGAGGAGAGAAAGGGCTCAGTTTCCATGTTGCGCGCTTTGACGATGGCATCATCCAGCGGGGTCGTTGCACTTGCACTTTGTGGTGCAGCGTCTGCCGGCTCGGTTTCCTTCACAGGTACGAACGGCTCAAACCACACCGCCCGAGCAACCTTCGACTACGACCAGATCGGCAGCACGCTGAGCATCACCCTCGAGAACCTCGGCGGCGATGTGATGGCACCGGCGGATCTGCTGACGACCGTTTTCTGGGATCTTTCCCCCACCGGCCAGCAGGGCCAACCCACGCTGACACCGCTGAGCGCGATGGTCAGCAACGGTTCATCGCTCGTGTTTGGCAACGGCGCGACAAACCTGTCGATGCACTGGGCCTTCCGTGATGACATCAACCACGGGTCCATCGGTCAGCAGTACGGAATCAGCTCGACCGGCCTGGGTATCTTTGGTCAGGGCGATGCATTCAATGGGACAGGATCGCGCGGCCACGGCAGCCCGGACTACGGAATCACGAGTCAGAACGACAATCTTTCCACCGGAAACAACCAGGTGACGGGTTTCCGGCCGATCATCAAGCACTCGATGACCTTCAACTTCGAGGTCGAGGGCCTGTTCGATCTTTCCTGGATTGACAATGTGCTCTTCCTGTACGGCACGAGTCTCGATGGTGATTCGTTTGGCGGCACCCCTGATCAGCCGAACAACCCGCCGGACAATCCCCCGCTCGTGCCGCTGCCCGCCCCGGTGTGGATCGCTGCCAGCG
>CBFGRU010000174.1:0-6723 GCA_965651255.1 uncultured Phycisphaerales bacterium | reverse complement strand
TTCCGCGGCAAGCTGATCTCGCCGCGCAACTAACGATTGAGCTGCAGACCGCCGGCGCTCAAGCTCCGCACGCAAATCTGCGGTGGACATTGTTGCCAGGCGCCCCTTCCGCGAACGCCCATCAACCGCGGAACTCTTGGCCATCGTCTTCTTTCTCTTTCGTCGCTTTCGAGCCATGGACAAACCTCATTTCTCCGTCGGGACGGCAATGTTACAAACATTGCCCATGCGTCCAGCATAGTCATACTTGTAATGAAGAGCAATTCCAGCCGATCCGCCCGCCGGAACCCGGAGCGGAGGATGATTCACTGATCCCGTTCTTCATTCGTTCTTATATCCAAGCCGGCTCATGATTCCTTCGAACTGATCGAGGTCGTAGAACTCGATCATCAGCTTGCCGCTGCCCTTCTTCTTCCCCCGGACCACCTGCACGCGCGTGCCCAGGTGCGCGCTGAGCTGCTTCTCAAGATCCGCAAGGTGCGCGTTGACTCCAGCGGTGGACGAACCATTCCCACTGGCGCGACTTTCCAACGTGGCGGAGTTGAGCGCACGAACCTTGCGCTCCAGCTCGCGCACCGACCACTGACGGCGCACCGCCTCCCGGCAGAGGGCCTGCCGTGCCTCTTTGTTAGTAATTACTAGTAACGAGCGGGCGTGCCCCAACCCCAGTGCCCCGCTTCGGACCGCTGCCTTGCTTTCCGCATCGAGATCGTTCAATCGCAGCAGGTTCGATACGGATGATCGATCGAGCCCGACTCGCTCAGCCAGCGTCTGATGAGTCAGACCGAAGCGATCGACCAATTGGCGAAACGCCTCTGCGCGTTCGATCGGATTCAGGTCCTCGCGTTGCAGATTCTCGATCAGAGCCCATTCCGCGGCGGTCTGGTCATCGACCTCGCGCACGATCGCCGGGATCCGTTCCAGCGGAACTCGCTGGGCAGCCCGCCAGCGGCGCTCACCGGCAATCAGCTCAAACGATCCTGATGATGAGGGACGAACGAGAATCGGCTGCATCACCCCGTTCTCGCGAATGGATGCTGCCAACTGCTCGAGCGCCTGCTCATCGAACGCCTGACGGGGCTGGTGCTGATTCGGCCGAATCTTCCCGACCGGCAGAAGGCGCACCTGCGTTCCCGTCAACTCCGCCTCGGCCACTGTTTCACGTGAAACGCTTGCTGATGATGTCTCGACTGATACCGGTTCCTCGACTGCAGTCGCTGGGACCGGCGTCCCGAACTCGGCGGGGGACATCGCCGAGTGTGTAGCCGGTTCCTTCTTCGCAACCTCACTGGCAGGCACTTCGACCGGCACTGCCGACCCGAGGAGACTCCCCAGCCCTCGGCCGAGGCGACGCCGCGACTTCTGTTCCGTCCTTGGCATGACTGCTTCCTTCCTGGAATTGATTCCGACGTTTTCTATCACCCATCACTCATCCACACCGGTCAACATTATGAGTGCTTCATTCCCGCGATCATGTTTCACGGGAAACCCAGCTCATTGGCAATCTCTTCACCACCGATATGTCTCACCAGCACTCGGCGAAGAGTCGGCGTTATCTCATGTTTCACGTGAAACATCAAGCCAGCAAGCACGATTGTGGGAAAGCCAACGAAGAACATCGTCCGGTGAAAGCACCTTCTTCGCCCGACCCGTCGAGCAAGATGATCACCAGCACTATGGGTAATTCTCTGTAAACTATTGTTTGACAAGTCTTTACAACATTCTCTACCTGCAAAGGCCGAGACTCAGAACCTGTCCTTCAGTCGCGCTTCCGATTGGCCGATGCTGACC
Source organism: uncultured Phycisphaerales bacterium (assembly GCA_965651255.1). Classification (GTDB taxonomy): domain Bacteria; phylum Planctomycetota; class Phycisphaerae; order Phycisphaerales; family SM1A02; genus CBFGRU01. The sequence continues at coordinate 4,932 of CBFGRU010000174.1, read as the reverse complement.
GTGCAGGTCTTGCCTGATCCCACGGAATGGGAATGAGAAGAATGGATTCGACCGAACTGCCGACTCCCGAGGAGCTCGTCGCCCGTCTACACAAGGCGGAGGCCGACCTGGCGATGCTGCGCGATGAGATCGCAGCAGGGGATGGCCTGACAACCGCGGGCCTGCTCAGTGCCACCGTCGCGCACGAGCTGCGAAACCTGTTGACACCATTGATGACCTACACCCAGCACGCACTGATGCATGCGGATGATCCGGTCATCACGCGCAAAGCACTTGAACGAACGGTCGAAGGGCTCGATCGTGCTGCAGAAGTCATTGAATCAACACTTGATACCGCGATGGGACACCATCAGCACCAGGATTCCGCCACCACATGCGATCTGCGCTGGGCCATTGATCGCGCGCTCCAGGGGCTCATTCGACCCCCCGCGAAAGATGGGGTCGAAGTCGATATCCGCGTTCCTTCCGGACGCTCGGTCCACATGCGGCCAACCGCACTGGTCCAGGTGCTTTTGAACCTCTCCCTGAATGCCGTTGAGGCCATGCGCAATCAGCATGGCGGAACGCTCCGGTTCTCAGTCGGACCATCGGCAGGGGGGTGGGCGCTCTGGGTGGAAGACACCGGCCCCGGCCTGGCACCCGAAGTTCGCCGCCGACTCTTTCAACCTTTCCAACGCGGCTCAAACGAAAAGGGCAGGGGGCTTGGCCTGATGATCTGCAAGCGGCTCATCGAACAGGCAGGCGGCTCACTTTCGTTCCGTAGCAACGCCCCAAATCCCGGAACCACCGCCGCCATCCAGCTCCCCGCGGTCGCCGCTTCGCTCCCAAAAGCGGGTTGATCAACACAGATACGGGCGAGATCAACGCAATTAGGTGATTTTTGAACAACTTGCGGTCATCATACGCGATCAATCCGGCAAAATGACGACATCGTGCGGCTTCACGCGCAGGATCAGTTCTTCACTCAATTCGTTCACCGGCCGTGGGTTCAACTCCAGCACTTTCAGCAGTACACCATCGGAAAGCTCGACGATGTGCTGGGCGATTTCACCCAGGAAAATGCTCTGAACTCGGCGACCATACAGGATGTTTGGTGCGTTCTTGTCGGCATCGTTCACGATTGTGAGGGCTTCCGGCCGGATCGAGCAGGTAACATTCCCAGCCCGGGGAGTTGATTCATCAAACGCGGATGACCGAAGGGTCGCGGTCGAGGTGCTGATCGTCACCTCACCCGCAGAGGCATCGGTGACTTCGCCGTGGAGAAAGTTTGTCTCTCCGAGGAAATCGGCCACAAATCGAGACTTGGGTCGCTCGTACAGCGTGCGCGGATCGCCGAACTGCACGACGTTCCCGCCCCGCAGTACTGCGACCTCATCGGCCATCGACAGGGCTTCCTTCTGGTCATGGGTGACATAGACCGCGGTGACGCCGACTTCATCGCAGATGCGTCGAATCTGGATTCGCATTTCCAGCCGAAGTTTGGCATCGAGGTTCGAGAGCGGCTCATCCAACAACAGCACAGTGGGCTCGATGACGAGCGCCCGCGCCAGGGCTGCGCGTTGCTGCTGTCCGCCGGAAAGTTCATTCGGCTTTCGCTGGGCGTAGTCCTGCATCTGGACCAGTCGCAGCGCCTTTTCGACGCGGGCGGCCTGTTCGCTGCGCGACACCTTTCGCACACCCAGGCCGAATGCAACGTTGTCAAACACCGTCATGTGGGGCCAGAGCGCGTAACTCTGAAAGACCATGCCGGTATTGCGCCGATTCGGCGGGACGCGGGTGACCTCGCGCGCATCGAAGAAGATGCGACCGGCCGTGGGTTCAATGAACCCTGCGATCATGCGCAGCAGCGTGGTCTTGCCGCAGCCGGAGGGGCCGAGCAGAAACGTCAACGATTTGGACGGGATCTCAAGGTCGATTCGATCAACCGCCACGGTTGAACCGAACGTCTTGCGGATGCCCTGCAAACGAATGGCAGTCATGCGAGGGCAAGGATAGCCGCTCGATCGCTTCCTGCGGGCGGCGTGGTACGATCTTCACACGATGAAGCCCCCGCTCCGCCTCCAGCAACTCCAGAATCGTCAAGGTGCTTCCGAAAAGCGGCAGCGCGACCCATCGATCGGGAATGACCTGGCCGCACTGGAGCGAATGCTCTCGAAAATAGATGCGCGACTGTCGGCATGCATAACCGCGTGGCGGGCGCTACTGCCGGATGACCTGGTCCGTCAGACGCGACTGAAAACCTACTCCCGCGGCGTATTGACGGTTATCGTCGAGAACCCCGGGGTCGCCTATGAGCTCGATCGCGCCCTTCGCGGCGGGGTACAGAAGGCCATGCGCGCCCAGGTGCCATTCACGCTGACGCGAATCAAGACTGAAGTCGGGGCCGTCACCCCTTCCGAACGTCGGGGTCAATCTGGTAGGATGAATGCATGAAGCTCAATGAGCGAACCAGCGCAACTTCCCCGATGCTGCGGCCGGTTATCTGGCTGACGCTTGCGTTCGCAGCGCTTCTTGCGTGGCTGTTCCTGGTGGTGGGGGTGGCGATGAACGGGCCGTGGCTGGCGCTCATCGCACCGGCGTTCATCAGCGCCGGCGTTGCGCATCGGTCATGGACAGACCTTCGGCCGCGCGGTCAGTAACTGACCGCCCTTCAACATGATGGTCCGGTGATGCGCGTAACCAGGTGAACGATCGCGTCAATGCATCACCGCATCCATCGTCTTTGCAGTCTTCTCATCACTGCCTTCAACGGGTATCTCCTTGATGATCGTCGAGATGACATCATCCGTGGTGACTCCGTCGGCCTCGGCATTGAAGTTGGTGATGATGCGATGGCGCATGACTGGAAGCGCGACTTCTCGAATGTGTTGAGGCATGACGTGCGTGGCGCCGGCGAGAATCGCCCGCGCTTTCGCAGCCAGAACAAGAAACTGACTGGCGCGCGGTCCGGCGCCCCAACTCAGATAGTTCTCGACAACGGCGGGTTTCTTCGACTCCTCGCGAATGCGCGTTGCGCGAACGAGTCGCAGCGCATACCTCACCACGTGGTCAGCCACCGGGACCTGCCGCACGAGGTTCTGAATCCGCAGGACATCCTCGCCCGTGAGCACCGCATTCACCGATGCTTCGCCCGCCGCGGTGGTCTGCTGCACGATCTGCAGTTCCTGTTCTTCGGAGGGGTACTGAATCCTGATGTTGAACATGAAGCGATCGAGCTGCGCTTCGGGCAGCGGATAGGTTCCTTCCTGTTCAATCGGGTTCTGCGTCGCAAGGACGAAAAACGGCTGAGGCAGCGGGTGGCGCACGCCGCCGGCGGTCACCTGGCGTTCCTGCATCGCTTCGAGCAGCGCGGCCTGTGTCTTCGGAGGCGTTCGGTTGATCTCATCGGCAAGAATGACGTTCGAGAAGATCGGACCCTTGACGAATCGCATCTCGCGCGAACCGGTTGATCGATCTTCCTCAATCACTTCCGTTCCCGTCATGTCGCTGGGCATGAGATCGGGCGTGAACTGAATGCGCGAAAAACCAAGACTCAACGTCTTGGCAATCGTCGAGATGAGCAGTGTCTTCGCCAGGCCCGGCACACCCTCTACGAGCGCGTGACCGCCGCAGAACAGTGACACCAGCAACTGATCGATCACATCGTCCTGACCGACGATCACCTTGTGCACCTCCGCGCGCAGCTTCTCATAGGCGGCGGAGATTTCCTTTGCTGCCCCAGCGGGGTCGGTCGTCTGTACAGCGGGTTTCGCAGCGAGCGGATCGGTCATGGAACGAATCTCCTCCGGCGGGTTTCTTCTCCGTCTCCAGCCAGCGCTCTGGCTCTGCGAGTATATACCCGGCCTGTTGTCAGCCGGTGCGATTCGGGCACTGCTTTCTGCATGGATTCACCCTACGCTGCGGAGTGCCGGAGCTGCCTGAAGTTGAACACCTGCGTCGATCGCTCGAACCGATCATTCTCGGTTCGAGCGTTTGCCGCGCAGTCCTCTCGCGGCGTGATGTTCTCTCAGTTATCACGCGACGCGACTGCCGTACCCGAACCGCCATGCTCGAAGGTGCGGTGATTCAGCGGCTCATGCGTCACGGCAAGCAGCTCGCGATCGTTGCCGGCGACGGGCGAACGTTGTGTGTTCAACTCGGCATGTCCGGCCGTGTACAGCACTTTGATTCATCGCAGGCAATATCGCCCCAGGATCACATCCACGCGCGTTGGTTGCTGGAGTCGGTGAATTCCCCTTCGGTGACCGGCATACTGACGTTTCGTGATCCGCGTCGATTTGGTGGTCTGCGGTCGTTCGCCACCCTTGAAGACCTGCACGCGCTGCAATGGAACGCGCTCGGTCCCGATGCCATGACCGCATCACTAGAGACGCTCCGGTGCACGCTGCAAGAAAGATTGAGTGAATCGCGCCGGCCAATCAAATCCATCCTGCTCGACCAACAGGTCATCGCGGGCATCGGGAACATCTATGCCGATGAAGTGTGCCATCGCGCAAGAATTCACCCCGCCACGCCGGGCGGACGACTCGCTGGATTGACGAAGTCCATCGACCAACTGGTCACTGCGATCCGCGCCGTTCTGACCGCGGCGATCCATGCAGGCGGATCAACCCTTCGAGACTACGTCGATGCCGAAGGGCGCCGCGGGCAGGGCGTTGCACTTCATCAGGTGTATGGGCGGGCGGGCGAGCCCTGCCTCACGTGCGGTTCGATTCTGGAAGGAACGACCATCAGCCAGCGATCGACCACGTGGTGTCCCCGGTGCCAAGACGGGACTGAAACCGCTGGATGAAGTTGTCCACAGATTACTCCCAAATGGTGTGGAAAAGCCCATCGAGAACCGACGGGCAGCGGGGGTGATCGCGGTGGTCCTCTGAGATGAAGAGAAGAGAGTAGATCGGAAGAGCGTCGTGTAGGGAAAGAGTGGAGGTG
>CBFGRU010000173.1:0-6823 GCA_965651255.1 uncultured Phycisphaerales bacterium | reverse complement strand
GCGAAGACAGAAGAACTGGCTCGCCGTGGGCGGGCCGACGATCACATCGATCCAAGGCGCCTGGTCCGGGGCAATGAGCATGACCATCCATCCGGGTGGGAAGAGCCGGTTGGCAGCGCTCAACCAGTTGAAAAGCCCCTCCTCAGGGGTCTCCGCACATCGAGGTACGCGGATGTGGTGGGCTCGTCCGCCGGCTGGTGCTTCGCCGCTCAACGGACCGACTTCGCGCTCGATCTGGTAAAGCACCCGGTGAAGGCCCGCACGAGCTGGCCCGAGATCAGGATGATCGGCAATGGCGGCGAATCCCCCGCGCGACCCATGATCGCTGAACGAAGCGCTCGATCCGAGGGATCGGATGCGCCCTGCTGCCTCGTGAATCAATCGCCGCGCCTCATCAGCCGAACTGGTCGCCGCGAGCGCTTCTTCCGTTTCGCGCAGGATGGGAAGCATCGCTTCGGCCGCAGGGAGAACCGGCAGGTCAACGACATCGACTGCCAGCACGATGGGGTAAAGCGAGCGGCCGCGCCCGTCCGTTGAGGCGCGAAGGCGACCGAGCATTCCGTCGCGGCCGAGTCGCCAGAGAAACGAATGGCCGAAAGGGATCGGCTCGTCGCCGCCTTCGCGGGGCTTCCACGCACCGCGATCGATGTTGCCGTTGATGCCTTCGGTGTACAGCACGCGACGCAGTCCGACGAGTCGATCGGAATCGAGCCCGATCTCATCCATGTGATCGAGCCACCCGGGGTGCTTGCCAAAGGCCGCCAACCTCGCCCCGCGCGAGGGCTTGGTCTCGGGACCGTCGATCATGCGGTTGATCCACTTGCGCAGCATGAGGCCATCAAACTCCCGTGGTTATCGTGGCCACTCATCGAGCGGCGGCGGAGGTACATCGAAACGGAACTGAAGCCAGAGCGGGTAATTGGTGCCGCCTTCGTTGACGATGATTTCAACCTCCCAGATGCGCGGATCCTCGCGAGAAGGTCGGCCATCGAAATGATGCAGCAGCGCGAGCACCGCCCACGGGCCGTTGATGCGCATGATGTGCGCCTGGCGACCGCTGCTCTGATCGCGGTAGAAGTGCAGGGCCAATCCGCCGGGCGACTCGAGATCGCCGATCGCCTGCGTGCTGGTGATTCGTCGTTCCTCGTGGCGCACTTCGCCCGATGGACGGCTTTCCACCACCTGCAGATAAGGGAAACGGATGCTCGCTGGCGTATCCGTACCCGCCGACGGCTTCGAGCCGAGTACCGTCAGCGACACGGTCGATGGGCGACGTGCATCCATCGGCAACGTCTGCAGCACCCGGGCGATGGCGTCGATCGTTTCTCGGTCCGCCTGGGCCAGCGACCCGCCGCGAAGCTGACGGATCGCGGTATCGATCGGATCGATTCCCGTCAGCGATGGTGATTGGGCCAGTGAGCTGCTTGACCCACCTCCTTGAGTGCCCTGACGACTAGCCGCGGGACGCAGAATCTCGACCGCATTCCGCACGGTTGAGAGTTCTTCGACCGAGAGCACGCGCGTCGCGGCTCCGGCGCTGGACGTTTCAAGCTGGCTCAGGTCAACTCCGCGCGGCAGCGGCGCGACGGGAAATCGCTGCAGATTTCGCAGCGAGGCGAATGCACTGTCGAACGACTGGTTGACATCGGCCGCGAGGGTCGTGACCGCCGCGATCGACATGGCACGCCAGTAATCGACCGGTGGGCTGCCGGCCGATTCGACGGCGAGGTGCACGTAGTCGTTGTTGAAGCTGACCAACTCGAACTCCAGCAGGCGGCGACTCGCAGCACCGGCGCTTGCGCCGAGTTCGCTCCAGTTGGTCAGCCACCGGACGCAGGCACGCTCGTATTCATTCTTGTTGCGAATCTTCAACTGTTCCTGGCGGACGCGATTGAGCGCTGTCTCGCGGGCGTTGATGATGTCAGTGTTCCACAACTCGGGCTGGTTCGGAAGTGCGGTGATCGCCTCGATACGAATACCGGCCAGTTGATCGAGGGTGGTGTTTACATCCGCAGCGCGAATGACCGTGAGCGCCTGATGGAACGATGACCATGAATCGAATCGCCTCAGCCCGCCTTCCTTCTCAATTACATCTCGCCAGTATTCGATGTACCAGCGGCCGTACTCCTGCCGGGCGAGCGAAAGTGTGGCGGCCTGGTTCTCCATGCGACGATTGCGCTGCACTTCCTCCACCGCGGCAATCGCGCGCAGCATCATCGGCGCTGCCGCTGCGTGATACGACTGATTGAAGTGGCCATCTCCGCGAAGCACGGTCATCGGAATGGTGAGATGCGGTGCGGGCTCGAATCGTCGCTCGGCCAGCTCGCTGACGGCTCGTTCGATGTCGTTCGCCGAGCGCGGAAGGGATGGACTATCGAACACCGACGTGACAATCGCCGTTCGCTGCTGATCGAGCACGAGGTCCAGCACCCAGTTGCACGCCGTGACCGTCCGATCGATCCGCGCCGGAGCGTTGCCGGTTTTCAGTCGCGTCAGTTCGGTCTGCTGGTCTCGAATGTCGGTGGTCAGGGTTTCGAGCTCGATGGGCAGTTCGATGAACTCGCGCACGGACCGGGATGCTTTGAGCAGGGCATCGGTTTCCCGATAGCACACGATGCGCTGCTGGTAAGGGCGCGTGTCGCTGCCGCGCCGATTCAGCATCGATTCCTGCAGGGCAGCCAACTCCGCCCGCAGCGAATCACCGGCGTTCATGGTGTCGCGAATCGTTCCGAGCGCTGCGGTCACATCGCGGCGTATGGCGACAAGCTCTTCCCGGGCGCCCTGGCCGGTCGCATCCGCTCCACCATCGGCTTCATTGGTCGCGGGCGGGAGCGACGCGAGAATGCGTGTGAATTCTTCTTCAAGTGTTCGAAGCGATGTTGCGGCCTGCGCTTCATACCAGTCCGCCAGCGATTGGTCGCCGAGCGCATCGATGCCGGCTTCGATCTGGTCGAACGAGGCAATCAGCGCATCGTACCGCTGCGTCCATGCGCTGGTGTCACGCGGCGGAACAACGTTCTGCAACGGTGCGTATGTTTCGTGCAGTTCATCTTCGAGCGAGCGATACTGTTGCAGGGCGCGTACGAATCGTCTGGCACGTCCCAGCGCGCTCGAACCGTCATCACCCGTCGCAATCGCCTGCCGGGACTCAAGGAATCTCGCCACCGCGGTGCGAATTGCGACCGAAGGTTGACGATGCACATCAAGGAGCACGTTGCCCGGCCAGGGTGTGTTCGGCCGCTCTAGTTCGGTCAACACTTCCTGGTACGTGGGCAGGTCTTCTCGCGCCATGATGAACTGCGCCGACTCATCGCCAGTGCGATTCTCGTCCTGACCGGTCGAGACGGTCACTTCCGGCCGAAGGACATAACGGAAGAGCGGCTCTACTTCCAATGTTGCGCTCGGAGTGTGTCCTGCGTTGCGCGAAGCGAGGTTCAGTATCTGCGCGAGCGCGCGTGTCGCATCGCCGGACCATGGTTCGCCGCTTGCGGGCAACGACCGGAGAGCGCGCGAAAGCAGCGGTCGCAATACGGTCAACTCATACACATCGCGACCCGCCTCCAGTCGCGCTTCACTGTAGAGGTTGCTGCTGTCGCCCGGCGCAATCCAGGCAACGGGTTTGAAGATCCATGGAACATCAATCTGCCGTTTGACCTGCGCGGCAAGGCCTTCCTCGATGGCAACGATGTTGGTCTCGTTCAGCGCGGAGAAGCTGGCAATGGATGAAAGCGACTGTCGCCCCGTGTAAAGCAGCCGATCGTCAGCATCGCGTCCCAGTTCACCTGCCACCACCTGCGGGTAGGGGGGCTCGGACTGTCGGTGCTGGACAATGGTTGCTGCACTCTTCCAGAAGTTCGCCGGCTCGCCGATGGAAGAGCTCAACTGCTGCGAACCGAACCAGGTCAGCGCGATCAGAACCACCGCTGCGACGGACCCGGTGCCCATGAGCGCCAACCGTCTTCGCCGACGAAGCTGCGAAGTGTTGGATGTTCGTGTCACCAAGCCACGTTCACGGAACATCTTCTCAAGGAAGAGGTCGCGCAGGAAGTAACTGCGATCGCGCTCCCAGACTTTGCCTTCGGGAAGTTGATCAACCGACATGCCGAGCGCTTCAGCCAGCCCCGCATCCATCGCCGACCCTTCGCGCATCGACGAGACAAAGTACATTCCGCGCAGAAAGAGCGGTTTGGTTGACCATTCGCCGCCGGTGAAGATGAGTTCGAGGTACCGGCGAAGGCGCGGAGCGATTGAAAGCAGACTGTCGGGGAAGGCAAAGAGCGCATCGACTTCGTCGGCGCGCCGGGCCATCGCGCCTTCCTTGCTTACCGGGTCGATGAGCAGCCCCAGACGCCGTCGCTCCAATCGTTTGCGCACGATCTGCAGGTGCTGTTCGACCATCTCCGGTCGGAACGGCTCATCCAGGTCCGATGGATTGGACCAGCCGAGAATCTGGTGCTGAAGCTGGGGATCGTTCAGTTCATCAAAGAATTCGCGGAAACCAAGGATGAGGTCGGCCTTGGTAACAAGGACGAAGACCGGAAAGCGAACGCCCAAGGTGCGCTGAATCAGGTCGAGCTGTCGCGCGATGCGTCCTCCCTTGTTCGCGATTTCATCCGCAGAATCGCGAATGAGACTGTCAGCCGGAATGACCAGCATCAGCCCGTTCACCGGGCAACTCGGCCGGTGCTTGCGAAGGAGCGTCAGAAACTCTTTCCACTCGGTATTGGACTTGGAAGCGGCCTCTTCGAACATGAGACGGCCGGCGGTATCCAGGATGACCGCGTTGTTCGTGAACCACCAGTCCATGTTGATCGTGCCGCCCGAGCCCTGCAGTTCATCCTGCAAACCCGGGGGGAAACCAACGTTTGAGTGACGCAGCGCTTCGGTCTTTCCCGAGCCCGGTTCACCGACGATCATGTACCACGGCAGAGAGTAGAGGTCTTTCCCGTGCTGGCGGAAGATCTCAACACCCTGTTCAAACTTCTTGCGCAGCTCATCCAATCGTGCGCGGCTTGCTGCTTCGGATACGCCCTGCGGCACCGCGCCGGTGTTGCCCGCCAGATCACTCTCGAAGGGCTTGGCCTTGCGCTTGGCGCGCAGCTTCAGAATCATCGTGTACCCGACGATCAGAAGCGCGACGAGGACCACGCCCACCGCCAGCACCGCCAGTACGGCCGGGCTGAGCCCAGCCACAATGTAGACCGCGCCGAGCAGTGTCGTGCAGGCCATGATGGCGAACACCGCCTTCAGCGGTGCGGGAAGGTTGACCAGTGCATCAATCGATGATCTCATGAATCTGCCCCCATCTCACGGCTGCCGCTGGATGCGGGTGAGACCGCTTCCTGTTGAATGGCTTCCAGTGCATTGCCCAGATCGCTCCGGCTCTGCTGGAACAGCATGATGTTGGCAATGAAGAGCACGATGATCAGTCCGACGAACCCGATCACGATGCCCACGAGTTTCGCGCCGGGCGGCTGGATCAGGTCGGCCGTGTTCACATGTTCGTACGCTTCCGGGCAGATGCGTGAAGAGTCACTGAGGTCGATCTTGTCGCGGATTCGACTGGACATTTCCGTCATCGTCTTCCGCAGGTACTCCGGCTGACCCGTGTAGAAGCCGGTGAAACCCAGACCGATGCAGGAGTAATAGATGGCCAGCCGTTCGCTGGCCTGCGTGCTCTTGTCGGCGAGTGTTTCATCGAGCATGTCGAAGAACTTCTCATCGCCGGCGTGTTCGCCATCCTCCCGCGCGAGTTCCGTCCATTCCCGCGCGAAGGGGAGATCACTTTCCTTGATCATGAAGTCCGCGAAGAAGATGAGCGGCAGACGCACCTTCTCGAACTGTGTAGCCAGTTCGCCCGATGACGCGGCTCTGTTCTTCATCTCTTCCATCAGCGACTTCAAGTCGCCGCGCACGGTCATGGCGTCGAATTGGCCGCCCTTCCGCGCTGAGCGGCTGAGCCGGCAGATGTACTGAAACCAGGGTTCGCACACTTCAAGCAATGTCATGCGTTCACGCCTTCGCGTCCGGGACGGTCATGTACAGCGTCACCTTGAAATCCGCGGCATCAATTTCCGGCCACCAGATCGCGACTTCCCGCTCCTGGACGATGCGGTCCCACATGCGAGCGCTCTCCGTGCGATTCAGGCGGTAATAGTGCAATCCGGTTTCCGCGGGGAGGATCACCGGTGGATGGCGTTCTTCCGTGAGTTTGATTCCACGGATGCGCGCCTGCCACATACTCTTGGCCATCATCTTGAACTTGTCTTCATCTTCAACCAGCGAAGCCACCGCTCGCGGATCCTGTCGCGTCTTGATGCCGAGGAAGTATTCGTTCCCCGCGACAAGGTCCTGATCCGACAGTTTGGCAAGCAGCGTCGGCCCGTCGCGGTTGAACGGGACCTTGCGGAAGAGATCGCCCTTCATCGGCTTCAGCAGCGAGCGAACCTTCTGCAGCAGGTCCATGAACGGTACCGCCGGGCTGTCGTGGTCGTATGCCGGCACATCAAACGCATCACGATCCGGCTGGAGCGAGGTCAACTCGCCCAGCAGCTCGCGCAGCTCAAGATACATGTCGAACGGGGAAATGCCCGGGGCAACGACCAGACTCGGCAGACGCCCGGCAAACCTGTTCAGCGTCTTGAGTCGCAGCATCTGTTGAAACTGCGTGCCCCGCATCGTGTCGGCACTGAACCCAGCGCGGGTCATCTGAACCACGGTTTCCCGCCGACTGGCTTCGAGCGCGTTGGCCAGGTCTCTCAACGCCTCGCGCAGCGTCGGGCTGCCGGTGATCGAGAAACACGCAGGAATGAAGTTGGTATCC
>CBFGRU010000172.1:0-6834 GCA_965651255.1 uncultured Phycisphaerales bacterium | reverse complement strand
CCGGCGCCACTGATGCCGGCGACCTGCTGCAGCAGCGCGATGCCGAAGGCAATCAGGAAGTAACAGACGATGAGCGAGCCGAAGAAGACGGCTGGCGGGCGCTCGGTATGCAAGGTCTTCATCTGTTCATCGGAGAGTCGCGCGGCCTTCTGGTACGCGCTGCCGAAAAGTGCGGTGTACCATCCGCCGCCGATGAAGAAGGTGCCGATCGCGGCGACGGCGATGGCGAGATAGTTCAACGATCCGAAATCAATCGACGGCATGAAAACCTCCTGATTCGACGAAGGGTGCGATCCTGTTCAATGTGTGCGACGGGGTCGAGTTGCAGCGCGCGGCGCCCGAGGTGCTGGTTTCGCCTTCGCGGTGCTCGTTGCCGGCGGTTCCGACCAGTTCGTCCCGTCAGCGAGCAGGCGATCGAAATAGTCGCGCAATTGTGTGACGGCAGCATCAAACGGCTCAACCGATCGATAGGCGCGGGAAAGCATGACGCCGCCTTCCATGGTCGTCAGCACAAAGGTGGCGAGTTGGTTGAAGTCCACATCCTCGGGGAAGCGGTCGCGTGCATCTTCGAGCGAGAAGCGCAGTGCATCGCGCCAGTTGGTGAAATTGCGCGCGATGAGGTCCCGTGCTGCGGGCAGGGTGTCGCTGACTTCGAGCGCGAGGTTTCCAATCGGGCAGCCCATGCCGCATTCTGTGAAGTGCAGCATCTGGCGGTAGCCATCCAGCACGCCGAAGGTGCGCTCGATGGGGTCGCTCACCCGTTGCCAGACGGGGTTGAGTACCGCGTTCCAGAGGTTTTCGATGTACCACTCAAGAACAGCGAGCAGCAGATCTTCCTTGGTGGGAAAGTAGTGATACAGCGAACCGCTGTTCGCGCCGGCTTCGCGAAGAATCTGTGCAACGCCCGTTGAGGCGTAGCCCTGCTTCATGAAGAGATTTCTGGCGCTCTCGATGAGGCGCTCGCGGGTTGATGATGATTCCTCGCTCATGGGCCGGTCCTCCTGCGTGGACGATGATCCGCCGCCTTGGTTGATTGATCAATCAAGATGAACGATCGACGGGCCGCTGTCAACCGCCTTGGCCCGGAAATCTGCTGCGGGATGGTTCTGGGGGAACGGCCCGGCCGGGGTCAGAGTCATGGAACTTGTTGAATGGCAGGAGGTTACGTTCTGTGGTGGCCTGGGATGCTCATGCAACACGACGCGCGCGGACTGGGGAGATGCCCTTGTCCAACGGCACTCAGCATGCGATTCTGTTGGGTGTTGCCGCTTGCACGGTGGCGACATCTACACGCCCATTCACCCCAACCACGGGGTGATCTCAGGACAGGACACGACTGCATCGAGAAGAAAGGACTGGTCAATGTCATTCAGAAACACGTTCGCAGGTTTCGCACTCGGCACGATTACTGCGGTGACAGCGGGGCTTGCGCTGAATCAGGGCCCGACGGTCGAGCCGGCACAGGATCCGATGGATGATGCCGCCATGAATGAAGGCATGGAGGCCTGGCTCTCGACGATCAATCCCGGGCCGGAGCATGAGTTCCTCACGCGCGCTGTTGGCACTTGGGATGCCACGATGAAGATGTGGTGGGGCGGCCCCGGTTTAGACCCGATCGAGATGGAAGCCCGTTCCGAGTGCCGCATGGTGCTGGGCGGACGATATCTTCAGGAAGACTTCACGGGTCAGACCATGATGCCAAACGAACAGGGGCAGATGGAGCCGATCGAGTTCACGGGCATCGGGCTCAACGGCTACGACCGCGTGCGCAATCTCTACACCTCGGTCTGGGCGGATTCGATCTCGACGCAGACGATGCTCCTCAAGGGCTCGCGCACCGATGAGAACACGATCACACTTTACGGCGAGATGGATGAACCGATGATGGGCGTATTCGGCAGAATGGTGAAGTACGAAACCACCTGGCAGGATGACGATACGCGCACCTTCGCCATCTACGACCTGCACGCCTCATCCGGTTACAAGGTCATCGAGATCACCTATCGACGGGTGAAGGAATAACCGGGCCGCGTTGATGAAACTCGGCGGCGGCGTTTCCGAATGTCATGGAGGATGGCATCGGGCGACGCCGCTGCCGATTTCCCCCTGGAACAGGTGCGATCGCTCGAGAGCGCGGAGGTGAAGCGTGGACAACATCTGGGAAGTTGCCGCTGAGAACTGGTTCTGGACCGTAGGCGGCGTGATCATCATCGTCTGGATCATCGCGGCGACGATCGAATCGATCATCAAGTCCGGCTCGACCGAGCGTTCTCGTCGTGAAATCGCGGCCTACATCGCGGAAGGGTCGATGACGCCCGAACAGGGTGAACGACTGCTGAAGGCCGGCCAGCCCAACGATCAGGAAGCGTGCTGAGGGATACATCACGAATCACGCGCGGTGAGCCGGGCAGCCGGCGTTCACCGTGACCGCGGCCATCCGAATGACCGGATGCCATCTCGTGCGACAACGAGGCAACTCTCCACCAAATCTCTCCTCTCTGACCACTTCTGTGGATGCGCCTTCGCGCCCTCGAGGTGGACGGACGAAAAGATTGTGAGAAAGATCACGATCTCTTGCCTCCGTGACATCACCGCCGTCGTAGTAGATGATGGCCGGTGTTCATGTCAGATGGTGTGGTGGATCGGAAAGGACCCGTATGGCCGAGCGTCGCAATCTGCTTCTCGCCATTCTGACGCGAGCGGCGCTGAGCATCGTGGTGCTGGGCATTGGCATCGCGGTTTTGATGGCGCTTGTGGTCAGCCGGCCGGAAGCTCCGCCGGAGCGGACGGATCTGCCCAAGCCCGCGGTCCGGGTCTTCCGCACAAAGATGGTTCCGGTGCAGCGACAGGCCGTGGGCTTCGGCACCGCCCGCGCCAAGCGCACCGCCGCGATTCCCGCGGAAGTGACCGCCATCGTCGAATGGGTCTCGCCGGAACTCGAAGCGGGTAATCGCGTGCAGAAGGATGCCCCGCTCGTGCGGCTGGACGATACGGACTTCCAGCATCAACTCGAAACCGCGGTGCAACGGATGACGGAGCTTGATGCGCTGCTGACGCAACTGGATGTTGAGAGCGAGGCCGCGCAGAACCGCATCGCGATCGCCGAGCGCGAGTTCGAGATCGCCCAGCGGGATCTCGCGCGGGTCGAGACGCTGGTGGATGAAGGCGCGGCCCGACAGCCGGAGCTTGATCGGGCGATGCTCGCGCTGCAGGCGGCTGAGCGCATGCTGAACAATGCGCGCGAGGAGTTCAACAAGATTCCGCTGCGTCGCCTGGCGCTCGAATCGCAGCAGGCAGCCGCCGCAGCGCAGCAGAAGATGGCGCAGATGAATGTCGATCGCAGCACGATTCGCGCGCCGTTCGACGGGGTCATCGTCTCGCGCGATGTCGCATTAGGTGAACAGGTCAATTCCGGCCGGCAGGTGGCGCGGTTGGTTGATCTTTCCATCATCGAACTTCCGCTGCGTCTGCCCGCATCCGCGCGGCCGCGCATTCAGCGGGAAGACCATGTCACGTTGCAGCCGGCGGGCGATCGGTCTCGCCAGTGGACGGGGCGCATCCAGCGCATCGCGCCGATTGATGAGACGAGCAGCCGCACGTTCGAGGTGTACATCGAAGTGATGCAGGATGACGAGGCGGAGAATCCGCTGACGCCCGGCCTGTACCTCGAAGGGCGCATCACATCGTCGAGCGAGTCGATGGCGATGGTCGTTCCCCGGCGGGCGCTTTCGGATGATCGCCTGCTCACCGTTGAAGATGGTCGCCTGCAGCGGCGAACGGTCACGGTTCAATTTTACATCAACCGACGCTACCCCCAGCTCGGCGTGAACGGTGAAGATTACTGGGCGGTGCTGGAAGATCCGCTGCCGGTCGGCACGCTCGTGGCGCTCAGTTCGGGGGTGGATATCCCGATCGGCGTCGAGGTCGAGGTGGAGATTGTGGAATCCGATCAGCCCGCCCCGATCGCACAGGATGGACCGGAGCGCCGGCGATGAGTCTTGCACGGTTCGGCGTGACGAAGCCGGTGCCGGTGAACCTGCTGATGATCGCGATCATCGCGGCTGGAATCGTCGCCGCCCTGACGGTGACGCGCGAGTTCTTTCCCGAAACCACGCCCGACATGGCGCGCATCTCGCTGCCCTACCCCGGCGCGACGCCCGAAGAAGTCGAAGAAGCGCTCGCGATCAAGGTCGAAGATGCCATCGCCGACCTCGATGAAGTCAAGGAAATCACCACCACGCTCAGCGAAGGCGGCGGCGGAATCATGGTCGAATTCCGCAGCGGCGTCGAGTTGCGCAAAGCGGTGGATGAAGTCGAGCGTGTGGTCGACGGCTTGCAGGATCTGCCCGAAGATTCCGACAACATCACCGTCGTCGAGTTCGAGCCGCGCCTGCCCGTCATCATGCTCACGCTCTACGGCGATGCGGGCGAGCGCGCGCTGAAAGAAGGCATCGAGCGCATTCGCGATGAACTCAAGTCGCTGCCCGGCATGGGTGAAATCGTTGTCGGAGGAACGCGGCCGTACGAAGTGCGCATCGATGTTTCCTACCCGGACCTGCTCAAGCACGGCATCAGTCTGGTGGAGGTCAACCGCGCCATCGCCGCGTGGATGCGCGAAGTGCCCGGCGGAACCGTGCGCACCGATGGCGGCGACATCACCATGCGCACGATGGGCGTTCCCGAGTCGGCGCAATCCATCCGCGACATCGTGATTCGCGCGACGGCCGCGGGTGATGTGATTCGTCTGCATCAGATCGCCACCATCCAGGAAGACTTCGCCGATGTGCAACTCGCCTGGCGGTTCAACGGCAAGCCCGCGGTTTCGCTCACGGTGTACAAGGTTGGCGATCAGGATGCGGTCAGCATGGCGAAGACCGTACGCGCCTACGCCGCGGGTCGAATGAAGCAGCCGTTTGAAGCGAGCGCGATCGACCTCCTTAACGCGCCCGTCCAGCGGCAGGCGTGGGAACTCGGCGCCACCAGTCTCGCCACCATGCCGGGCACGATCGAAACGCACTCAGATCTCGCGCGATTCATCGAAGGCCGACTCGAACTTCTTTCGCGCAATGCGATCTGGGGCGCGGCCCTTGTCTTCCTCGTCCTGCTCATCTTCCTCAACTGGCGCGTCGCATTCTGGGTCGGCATCGGACTCATCATCAGTCTCTGCGGCACGCTCATCCTCATGAACTACACCGGCACCACGCTGAACCTGCTGACGATGTTCGGCCTCATTGTTGTACTCGGCCTGCTGGTGGATGACGCCATCGTCGTCGCCGAGAACATTCAGCACCGGCATGATGAAAACGAACCCGCGCTCTCCGCCGCCATTGTCGGCACCGAGCAGGTGTTCTGGCCGGTCGTCGCCACCGTCACCACCACCATCGTCGCGTTCATGCCCCTCAGTTTCATCGAAGGCCGCATCGGTGATCTTCTCGGCGCACTTCCCATGGTCGTCGCCTGCGCGCTGATCATGAGTCTCATCGAAAGTGTCCTCATCCTTCCCAGTCACATGGGCCATTCGCTCAAGCATCGCGACAAGAAAGCGCCGGGCGGCTTCGCGCGCCTCATCGCAAGGTACGAAGCAGCGCGCGATGCCATCATCTTCGATCGCATCGTTCCCGCGTTCGGAACCATTCTGAACGTCTCCTTCAAGTTCCGTTACGTCAGCGCCGCCATCGCCATCGCCACGCTGATCGCCACGCTCGGCCTCGTCGCCGGCGGCCGGCTCACCTTCACCTTCCTCGGTGAGAGCGATTCGGAAACCATCATCGTCGATGTCCGCATGCCCATCGGCGTCTCCATCACCGAGACCGAGAAGGTCGTCAGCGTGCTCGAAGAGGCCGCCACCGCCCTGCCCGAAGTGCAGAACGTCGCCGCCATCATCGGCGCGCGGCAGAACGTGGACATGGGCATCGCCGATGCATCATCCACGCACCTCGCCCAGCTCTTCATCGAACTGCTTCCCGTCGAAGAGCGCGGCGCCCGCGGCCTGCGCGAATCCGTTGAAATCATCGACGCCATGCGCCGCTCGACGCAGGATCGCATCGCCGCCGCCGACAGTGTGAAATACTCCGAGATCTCCGGCGGCCCCGGCGGGGCCGACATCACCCTCGAAATCACCGGCCAGAACGCAGACGCCGTCGAACGCGCCTCGGCCGACCTCTGCGCTGCCCTCGCGAAAATCGAAGGCGTCTTCGAAGTGGCCGATGACAACTACGAAGGCCAGCGCGAAGTTCGCATCACCCTGCTGCCTCACGCCGCGGCCCTTGGCCTGACCAACGAAAACGTCGCCACACAGGTGCGCGGCGCGCTCTTCGGCCTCGAAGCGCACGTCTTCGCCGCCCAGCGCGAAGATATCAAAGTCCGCGTGCGCCTGGCCGAGGCCGTTCGCCGCAATCTCTATGAGATGGAGAACCTCTGGGTCATCTCCCCCGCCGGTGAACCCGTTCCCCTCAGCGAAATCGCGGAGATTCGCGAAGCCACCAGCTACGCCACGATCAAACGCATCAATCGTCGCCGCGCGGTCACCGTCACCGCCGAGACCGCGCCCGACCGCAGCCCCGAACAGGTGATGACCGAGTTCGCACCCACGCTCGCGACACTCCAGCGCGATCATCCCACGGTGCGCATCGATGCCGGCGGCCGCCAGGAGAACCTCGCCGACGCCTTTGCCTCGCTGCCCTACGGCTTTGCCGCCGCACTCCTCATGATCTACGTCATTCTCGCGTGGCTCTTCTCCAGCTACATTCAGCCGCTCGCGGTCATGCTCGCGATCCCCTTCGGCATCATCGGCGTCATCTGGGGCCACTGGCTCACCGGCTACGACATGACGTT
>CBFGRU010000171.1:0-6840 GCA_965651255.1 uncultured Phycisphaerales bacterium | reverse complement strand
AACCTGCCCATCCCTCACCGCGCCTACGCCGTGGAAGTCAATCGCGCCCTGGTTCCCCGACGGGAACACCCCGCGACCAGTCTCACGACGGGTGATGCAGTCGAAATCGTCACCCTTGTCGGTGGGGGATGAGCCCGCTCAGTTCATTTATCTACGGATGCACACACCGCCATGCTTGAGATGAGTACCAATCAGGAATCTGACCGCGCGCAAGAGATCATCTATCCGCCGCTGACGCTCGGCCCGATCACGCTGAAGAATCGCCTGATCGTCGGCACGGGGAAGTACGAGCATTACGAACTCATGCAGAACGCGCTCGATGCAAGCGGCGCGGATGTTGTCACCGTCGCCGTCCGGCGCGAGCGGCTGGTGGACAAAGATGGTCGCTCGCTGCTTGATTTCCTCGACCTCGATCGGTACACGATTCTGCCCAACACCGCCGGCTGCTTCAGTGCGGAAGATGCAGTGCGCGTTGCGCGGCTGGGACGCGAAATCCTTGAACAACTCGACAACCCAGGTCAGCACTGGGTGAAACTCGAAGTGCTCGGCGATAAGAAAACCCTGTTGCCCGATCCCGTCGGAACGCTCGAAGCGTGCCGGGAACTGGTCAAGGATGGTTTCGCGGTGCTCTGCTACACCAGCGATGACCCGATCATGGCGGTGCGGCTGCGCGATGCCGGCGCAACCAGCGTCATGCCCGCCGGCTCACCGATCGGCACCGGCCGCGGCGTCGCCAACCCCGCGGCGATCCGCATCATCCTCGAACTGCTGAAGGATGGTCAGGATTACCCCGTGATCGTCGATGCGGGTGTCGGAACGCCCAGCGATGTCACAATCGCGATGGAACTCGGCTCCGACGGTGTGCTGCTGAACACCGGCATCGCGCACGCGAGAGACCCGGTGCAGATGGCCCGCGCGATGCGCGCGGCCTGCGAAGCGGGTTACCTCGGCGCCCGCGCGGGGCGTATCGCCAAGAAGCTCTACGCATCCGCCTCGAGCCCGTGGGAAGGGACGATCTCCTACATTCCCGGAGAGTAACCCTGCCGCATGAACGTGTGGGCATACGGCTCACCGTGCGGTCGATTCGCGCGGGGGGCCGATCACCGCGCGCAGATGCCCATCGTGTTCGGCCAGCACCCGTCTCGCCGTGACCGCATCAACGCCGAGTCGTTCCATGACCGCCGCGGTCTTGACCTCACCGCCGGCATCGCGCAGCAGGTGCAGCGCGCTCTCGCGATTCAGCTCGGGTGAGATCGCGCGCAGGATGCGGAGCGCCCGATCGGTGAGCTTGTCGTTGGTCGCGCGAAGATCCACCATCAGGTTGCCGTAGCTCTTCCCGAGTTGGATGAACGCGGTCGTCGTGATGATGTTGAGCGCAAGCTTGGTCGCGCTGCCTGCCTTGAGCCGGGTAGACCCGGTCAGCAGCTCCGCCCCGGTATCAAGCACGATGAGATGATCGCATCGCTCCGGCAGATCGCGGTGAACATTCGTCAGAAACCCGGTCATCGCGCCGAATACCTTGGCGATGCGCAGCCCGCCCAGAACGTACGGCGTCGTGCCGCCCGCGGCGATGCCGAGCACGGTGTCGCGCTCGTTGAGTTTCAACTCTTCGAGGGCCGACCGCGCTCCATCAGCATCATCCTCCATACCTTCGCTCGATCGGCGCAGCGCAGCATCCCCGCCGGCAATGAGGCCGACAATCTGCCCCGGAGGAGATTGAAACGTCGGCGGGCACTCACTCGCATCGAGCACGCCAAGCCGACCGGAAGTGCCCGCGCCGAGATACATCAGGCGTCCACCCCGGCGCAATCGCGGAACGAGTTCATCGATGAACATCGCGAGTGAATCGCGCGCCGCGTGAATCGCTTCCACCACCCGGCGGTGATCATCGGCAAACAGGGTGATGCACTCGCGCGTGTTCTGCGCATCCAGATCGATGCTGCCGGCGTGTTGCTGCTCGGTCGACAGGTGGCCCCGATCCGGCGGCAGGGGCGCGGACCCTTGCATCGTCATCATCATGAAACAATCCTACCACCGGATGGTGCAAAGGCAGCGTCCGCCTCGGTGGAGACGGACGCTGCGCTCGGGTGCGGACCACGCGGCCCACACCGGGCGGGGTCGAAATGGGCTTCGGACCGCCTTAGAGACGAATTCGCCAGTCGATGCGAATCCCATCCAGAATGCGGAAGCGATCGCGGGAGTGACGCCATTCCCGCTCGCGGCGAAGCCGTTCGATCTCGCGCAATCGGTCGCATTCACGCTTGCCGGCGGCATAGCCCGCGCGGTATCCATCGTCGAACGCGGCCCGGAACCCGGCGCTGTAATGGGAGCTGTGCCGACGGAAGTCCGTTCCGCAGATGATGCTCATGGCTCCACCGCGCAGACCGTCGGCGTAGCCCTGGTCGTAGCCGGTGCGGTAGCCCTCGCGCTGGCCGCGGTTGAACTCGATCTCCGCGTAGCTGGGGCCGCGATGATGATCGCGATTGATGATGATGCGCACGCGGTCGTGGTCACGATCGCGATCTCGCCGCCAGTCTCGGCCGCGATCATCGCGGTCATCGCGGTCGCGCCGATCGCGCACATCGCGGTGATCACGGTCTCGATCACGGTCCCGATCGTGGCCGCGCGCCTTCGCGTGGGCGGGCGGATCGGCGCTGGCCGGGAGTGCAGGCAGTGAGGCGATGAACACGCCTCCGGAAAAGATCGCCATCGCGGTGAGCGCGCGGAGACCGCCGCTGGTCTTCTTCAGACGCATGGATGAACTCCTTATCAAGTGTTCAGGGGGAGAGAGGTCTTCCGATTCAGGCCGCACCAGAGCGTTCTGCGGAGCGGCACGCGGTTGCGTTGTTCGTCAACCGATTGCATGACCCTCCCCGGCGATGCGGCATTCCCGCGGTTTCATGAGCGCACAAAGAAAGCCGATGAAGCAGGAACTTCATCGGCTCGCGGGAATATTCAGCAAGTTGAAGCGTTGCGGGCGGTCAGGCCTTCGCGGCATCGAGGCAGTCGGCGACGCTCTTGAGGTCGGGAATGATCTGCGGCGTGATGCGCAGGGTGAATGATTCACCCGCCTTGACATAGGTGAGCTTGGTGGTCTTCGCGCGATCAACCCAGATGCGGCCGCCGCGATTGGTGTCGCGATTGTCGGTGGTGGCGCGTCGTCGCGCGAGTTGGCGCAGCCCCTTCTGAATGTGCGGCTGCATCCGCATCAGGCGGCGGATCGTCTTGCGCGATGCTTCTCGATCGGGCACACGCTTGACGGTAAAGGTCACGGTCTGTCCGGGCGCGATATCCATGGCAATCACTCCAGAGTCCAAACCCCGCGCAGAAGGCGGGGCGATTGGTCGTTGATCAGGGCCGGGATCGTAGTCGGCCGTTCGCCGCCGGACCAGTGACGGTCAGCGACTGCGGCGGACTTGCGGCGACTTCAGGCGACTTCGACCATCATCTCGACTTCGACGCTTGCGCCGAGGGGCAGCGCGATGGATCCGACGGCCGCCCGTGCGTGCCGGCCGCGCTCGCCGAAGATCTGCTGCATCAGCTCGCTGGCGCCGTTGGCGACTTTCGGCTGATCGGTGAAGCCGGCCTCGCTGGCCACGAAGACGCCGAGCCGCACGATGCGCTGCACGCGATCGAGATCGCCTTCGAGCGCATCCGCGATGACCGCGAGCGCGTTGATCGCACACTGCCGGGCTGCGGCCTGGGCGCTCTCCAGCGAACAGTGGGCGGGCACGGTGCCGGTCGCGATGAGCTTGCCATCCTGCATCGGAAGCTGGCCGGAGACGACGATGAGGTTGCCGGTGCGCACGCAGGGAATGTAGGAGGCAACGGGCTTCGGCGCCGCGGGAAGGGTGATTCCGAGTTCGCTGAGGCGATCGTGGATGGTGGTTGCCGTTTGTTTGGTCATGAAGAGTTTCCGATGAAATTGTAGAGTTTTCTTGAAACAAGGAACTTGACAGACAAGGTCCGCGAAGTAGATTGGTGATGGTGGTTGACTCGCAGCCACCATGACTGAAAGCGGCATCATACGCGACGAAGCGAGCGTCGCCGAAGTACATGCTCTCATTCGCCCGGTCCTCGGGCAGATCATTCCAGCCGCCGCAGTCGACAACTCGTCTCTCCCGCCAGCAGATTGACTGTTGGTGTGGAAAGCGGCTGATGTCACAAGCCACAGCAAAGGATTGCCAGGGCGTTCAGGTCCGTGCGGTGTCGCGCGAACGCTGAAACGCAGGCAGGCGACCCACCCGTAGGGTTCGGTGGTCGAATCGTGTGCGGCGCGAACGCAGAATCGCTCCTCACCCGAAACGAACGAATCGAACCGCAGATGGTTGGCGGACGCGCAGAGTCGTTGCGAACGGATTGAGTGGGCTTGTGACGGCGAACGAGCGGGATGATCGAAGAGCGGATGCTTCTTGAAGGAAGCGTCTCACCCTCGACAATCCAGCAGAAGCACGGGCCAGGTGTTGCCTCGGCAGCACGCGATCGAGTGATCGCCGCCAGTGCAGAGCAGTGGTTTCGCTCGGTCGCCGGCACGCGGCAAGGGTCGATTCTGAACCGCAGATTCAGGGCCGATCGCGAGCCGAGGCTGGTAGGACGAATCGTGGGCCAGACCGTTTCTGAGCCTGTGCGTCCGTCGCTTCCCGCGAGGGCGCACAGTTCTTCAGTCAGTGTTTCGAGTCGGTTTCATTCATTCTTCATTCCCGTACAGGAGTACCGCATCATGTCAACGAATCGAAAGGGGTTCACCCTGATCGAGCTGCTCGTGGTCATTGCGATCATCGCGCTGCTCGTCGGCCTGCTGCTCCCCGCGATCTCCAAGGCGCAGCGCAATGCCAAGACCATGCGCGATGGCGCCCAGATCAAGGAAATGCACCAGGCGTTCCTCATCTTCGCCGATGCCAACGGCGGCCGTATGCCCACCCCGGGCCTCATCAATCGTCTGGCCGTCAACGGTCAGCAGCTCCCCGGTCAGGGCGATGAAGACCACACGCGGAATCACACCGCGAGTCTCTTCTCCGTGCTGATCGCGCAGGACTACTTCAACACCGATATCGTCATCGGCCCGACCGAGGTCAATGCGAATATCAACGAGAAGCTGGACTACGACAAGTCCCTCTATCAGCCCGCGAACGACGTCTACTGGGATCCCTCGTTCACCGCGGATATGCGGACGAACAGCCCCGGCTCCAACGTCTCCTACGCGCACACCGCGCTCGTCAACCCCCGCAAGTCGGTGAAGTGGCGCAACACCGGTGATGCCACCGTCACCGCGATCGGCACCCGCGGCACGGGCGGCAACTTCACGGGCCCGACCGGTCTCAGCGGCCAGGGTGGTTCCATCCAGGGCAACCCCTATTCACTCAGCCCCACGCTCGAGCTGCACGGCCCGACCCGTGAATGGAACGGCAACGTCTGCTTCCAGGATAACCACACCGAACTGCTCACCACCTTCTTCCCCGACCTCGTCTCCCATGACCCGGGCAACGGCGTCGGCAAGAAGCGCGACAACATCTTCTCCTGCGAGTTCGGCGGTCAGAACCAGTCGGACAACTGGCTCGTGGTCTGCATCGCTCCGCACAGCGAGTTTGCCACGACCCCGATCTGGGATCCGGAAAACCTGAACTGAGTTCGGGTTTCTCCCTCTGATCGATTCGCAGGAACGGTCAACCACGTGGGGTCGGTCCTGACCGGCCGACCCCGCATTCAGCCCCGGCAGCGTGCCGGAAATCAAACGACGGTTTCGTACACAACCCGAGTTTCACCCGTTTCGAGTCCCTTTCAACCATGGAGCTGATCACTATGAAGAAGCGAGGCTTCACCCTGATCGAGCTGCTGGTGGTCATCGCGATCATCACCCTGCTCATGGGCATCCTTCTCCCGGCGTTGGCGAAGGCCCGCGCGGCTGCCCAGCAGGTCAAAGATGCGACCCAGCTGTCTCAGATTCACAAGGCGTTCATCACCTTCTCCCGCCAGTTTGATGGCACTCTGCCCAAGCCCGGCCTGGTCAACCGCCAGCCCCACCCCACTGAGGGCAACGCACCTGGAATTGGCGCAGAAGACGTCACCAAGAACACGACGCGGCACCTGTATTCGCTCTGCATCGCGCAGAACTTCTTCACGCCGCAGCTCGTCGTCGGCCCGACCGAAACCAACGGCCGCGTCATTTCCAAGAATGACTACAACCAGGAAGAGTATCGTCCGCTGGATGACGTCTACTGGGATGGTGACAACTCCGGCCCGGATGATGGCGCTTCGGGCACCGAGTTCAACGACAACATCAACCCCACCGCCACCGGCGCTGCCGCGGTGAGCCACACCTCCTACGCGCACAGCACGCTGACCGGTCAGCGCGGCCGTGAGCAGTGGAAGGACACCCTCGATTCCGACTTCGCGATCATCTCGAACCGCGGCGTCCGGGACGGCTCGCTGAACCCAGGCGATTATGAGACATCGCTGACGCTCGGCCTCCACGGCGGTCGCAAGCAGTGGGTCGGCAACGTCTGCTGGGCGGATGGTCACGTCTCGGTGGAAGATTCCTTCATCAAGGAAGGCATCAACTACATCGACTCCGGCGGCACGAACGCGGATAACCTGTTCGCCGAAGACACGACGGACAGTCAGGGCTCCGGCGGCATCGGTAGCGGCCGTGACATCTGGCTGACCTTCTCCCGTCGCGTGAACAACAACAATCTCGTCGCCGAGGTGGCGTGGGATTGATCGGGTCGAACGCGACCTGATTCCCCCGCAGATCTGACGACCGGGGGGCCGGGGGACCGGGGTGCCCGTCACCGGGCGACAATTCGGTACCAACCGCTGCACGGGTGATCGCTTCGGCGATCA
>CBFGRU010000170.1:0-6855 GCA_965651255.1 uncultured Phycisphaerales bacterium | reverse complement strand
CTGGCTCGCCGGCCGCACTCGGGGCATGTTGCGGCTCCCTCGGGCAGTCCCGTCAAGTTGTAGGCACAGAACGTACAGATTCGTCCTTCCGCTTCATCAAACGCCCGGCGAATGCGCCGCATTTTCCACCAGGCGATGGGGGTCACCACCGCGAGTGGCAGTACACCGAGGATGAGAGGTCCGAATCGCGCCCAGATGGCATCATGAACATGAAGCCATTCCCGGAGAAAGATCACGCCAATGGCTCCCGCAAGAGGCAGAATCATCCCAATGAAGTAGAACCTCGCCACGCGGCGCATGACCGGCGGTCCGTCCAGGGCAGCCGCTCGCAGTTCCGACCATTTGGGATTCATGCGCAGTTCCATGAGTATCGGGAAACCTCAATGCGCGCGATGCCGCGTCTGGTAATTGATTCTGCGCGGACAAGTCGGGTTACCGCGGCGGTTGACATTCCTCGATGGCAACGATCCTACCCGGTTGGGTGAACCAAATCGGCACTCCAAACCGGTGAAAGAGTTGTTCATTCGCTCGGATGAAAGTTCTATCCGCTTGCTGCAGGATGCGATTCTTGCCGGTCCATCTGCTATTGAACGGGTTGAAGACGCTCGTTAACGGTTTGAGACGTTCATTCAATGGAATGAAGGAATGATTCGATGATCGCAAACATGAGCGGGGGTCATCCGCCTCGGTCGTACCGAGCCGTATTGCGTGAAGTAAGAAAAGCAGCCCCGCACATTGGCGGGGCTGCGGAGGCATGCAAGAGGGCTTTTGTCGCGATGCGAGGTCTGATGTGACTCAGATTGCATCAGCTGGGGTCATCGCCACCACCACCGGGGCCACCCGAGGTCGAGGCGAACTGGAACTGATCGTAGAGGGACTCGAAGTAGCGATTATTCGCCGAGAACGAGTAGCCCATGATCCAATGACGGAAGTAAATCTTCCGCTCTGGGCTGAGATACCCGTTGGCAACCTGAACCCCTGCCTGTCCCGTCGTCACACCTTGGCCAGCGAGCTGATCAATCGCGAGGAAATCCCAACGCTCGGTTTGCCAGTTGTACACTTCAACACCTCGCAGGCCACCGAACGGGGCGCCAATGCGGATGCCGCTGGCGTAGGCGATGTTGAACGTGAAGATCTGCGGATTGCTGGTGGTTGGCGTAATCTCGATGCCCAGGTCGGTCATCTGCCCGTAGACCACGTATTGAGCACGCGGGAAGGGCGGAACTTCGGGGTGCTTTCGCGGGCTGGATGGCTGGGATCCGACGATAATGCCGGCACCATCAACGTTGCCCAACTCGACCAGACCACCGCTGATATAGGTGCCGGTGATGACACCGAAGTGCGAGACTTCGGTTTCCGTGCTCCACCAGTTGGAGGTGAAGAACGTCGAGAGCATGTTGTCGACCCGCGTCATGCCGCCGATGACTTCCGAATCATCAAACGGGGCGCCGGTCTGCGGATCGATCTGCACGTTGTCGTTCACGGTGATGGCCATGCCGTCACCGGGGGGAGTATCGTTCGGGCCGGGTGAGTGGCTGACCCAGATATCGCTGGGCGTCAACTCCTGGCGGAACACATCACCAGCCACGAGACTTCGGATCTGGCTGGGAAGCAAGGGGGCGCCATAGAACATCTTGGCCAATCCCTGAACGCCGGCCGCGATGCCCGCCTGAAGCGGACAGGCCGCGCTCGTTCCACCGAAATCGGACGTGTACGAGCGATTGAAGACGGAGAAATCGTTCCCTGCCGGGATGAAGAGATCACCGTAGCCAAGCGTTGCGACTTCGATGCCCCACGACTGTGAGTGCACGAGCGCCTCGACGGAATCCACTGCCGGATCGAGGTTGAAGTGGTGGTTGGTAAAGCCGAGACGACTGAACGGTACGAACGGCGAAGTACCACCGCCCGTCGGAGTGTCAGGTCGGAACTCGGGGAAGCCGGCCCCAACGACCACGCAAGGCAAGGACCCCGCTTCGTCAATCACTTCCGGGACCGCCAATTCGGTCAGGTCATTCGCATCGTTTCCGGCTGAGATGAACGTCGTGATGCCGATCGACTCACCGATCTGCATCAACGTGGCGTTGAGGGCTTCAAAGTACAGGGGGCGATCACCCAGACCGAGCGAGACCGAGAGAATATCTCCTCGCTCAAGAATCGTGTACGCGCCGACGAACGCTTCCGGCAGACGACCGCCGGTGAAGCTGATCGAGGGGAAGAACCACAATTCTGCTTCCGGCGCGATTCCCGTCATGCCGAAGCCGTTGTCACGGGCACCGATGATGCCGAGGCACGCCGCGCCATGGTTGTATCCGCCGAAAATCTCCGGATCGATGCCGGGGGGGAGCATCGGAACGCCCGGCTCCATGTTCACCGGCTGAAGATCTTCATGTTCGTTCCAGGCCGCAAAGTCAATGACACCGACCCGGACGTTCGCTCCACGAGCGCCGTTTCCGCCGGGCCATTCGGGCCGCTGAAGGTTGTTGTCGAGAATGAACTGGCCTCGATCGTGCAGATTCGGCACATCGTACCCGCCGTTCATCACGCTGTACCACGTCTGCGCCGCCGTGAAGTCCGCCGTCCCGCCACCCATCATTGCGGGCAGGGCCGGGCCGAACTCCTTCGCAAGCGGCTTGGATGAACTGGTGGAGTGCGGCTTGATTTCATAGTCCCACTCAACCCATTGAACATCCGGCAACTGAGCGAGATCGCGCTTGGCTTGTGCGATCTGATCAGGGTTCGTGACATCGATGTACACGATGCGCGTCAGGTCCGGCTGGGGCTTGCCGCTATGCAGCTCGGCCTTGGCGCGGAGCGCATCGAGTTTGGAACGGTCGATCTTCCAGAAGGCCGAAACTGACAGGCCATAGTTCTGCGTGACCTGCTGGAACTGAGTGAGTTCGTGAGTGCCGACAGCGCTGACCTGGCCGTTCGGATTCACGTTGACCGACGCATCGTCTTTGAACTTCACGACGAGACGATTGGTGGTTCCGATCGGCTTTACTTCCAGCGGTGCCTGTGGCACTTGCTTGGGAGCGTCCGGCCGCGCGATACCGAGCTGCGCCAATGCAGCCGGGGCAACGGCAATGAGTCCGGCCAGTGCGACGAGTCTGATGTTCATCGAAAGTCTCCAGACAGTTCCGTGGCGAAGGTTTCTCTCCGAGCACGACACAGAGTGGCCGCGCGTTCTCTCGCGTCCTTCCCACCATTACGGTACCGCCAAACCATTGCGCTCGCAAGGGATGCGGCCATCATTTCAACCCCCAAATCTGGGGAAACTCACCGCTTCAGGCAGGAGGGACATGCAGTACCGGATACACCCGTTCGGATAATCCGTCCAAAAGCATCGGACATCTTCCAGATCAGGCAACAAGAAAGGGGCCCATCCCACTGGATGAGCCCCTTGAAGATACTTCTGTCGTCCGACAGGGGGAAGGCCTTAGACGTTCGCTTCCTCCGGTGAATCGCCACCGGCGATCACTTCCACAACGCCCGGCTCACGGTCTGCACCATAGGCCTCAGCCGTTGCTGCCGCCTCCTCGATCATGGCATCCAGATCATCTTCATCCGCGTAAGGGTCCTCAACCAGCTTCTTGACGCGGTAGTTCACATAATTCGGGAAGCCCGTCCCGGCGGGGATCAAGTGCCCGAGAAGGACGTTCTCCTTCAGGCCCTGCAACGTATCCACCTTCCCCGCCAAGGCCGCCTCGGTGAGAACCTTGGTCGTTTCCTGGAACGATGCACCCGAAAGGAACGACTCGGCCTGCAACGATGCCTTCGTGATGCCGAGCAACAGCGTTCGACCAGTTGCGGGCTTGCCCTTGCGAGTCTTTGCGGGAGCTTTCCCTGCAGCTTCCGCTGCGGCGTTCGCCTCGCGCACTTCGTCCTTCGGAAGCAGCGCATTGACCGGCAAACCAGTGTCGCCGGGATCGACGATCTTCATCATCGCTTCGGTGTTCTGGTTGTGCTCGCGGAACTTGAACTTGTCCACGACTTCGTTCGGCAACAACACGGTGTCGCCGGGCGAAGCGATGCGAACCTTGCTGAGCATTTGCCGCAGAATGACTTCGATGTGCTTGTCCGAGATCGGTACGCCCTGCGCTCGATAGACGTTCTGCACTTCATCGAGCATGTACAGATACAACGCATCCTCACCCTTGATGCGCAGAATGTCCGCGGGGATCAACGGCCCTTCGGTCAGCGCATCGCCCGCATCGACTTTGTCACCGGTATGGACGAGCAGGTGCTTTCCTTGCGGTACATGGTGATCGTGCTCGATCCCCGCATCGCTGACCACGCGCACGGTCATCTTGCCCTTCCGCTTGTCGGAATACAGCTCGACCTTTCCGCCGATCTCAGCCATAACTGCCGGATCTTTCGGAATGCGCGCCTCGAAGATTTCGGTCACGCGCGGCAGACCGCCGACGATATCCGCTGAACCGGCAACGCCCTTCGGCTGACGAGCAAGCATCTGGCCAATCTTGATGGTCTGGCCGTCTTCCACTTCGATGCGCGCCTTCGCGGGCAAGTGGTGGAAGTCGAGAATCTGACCCGTTTCATCTTCGACGATGATCTGCGGGTGCTTCTCACCCGTATGCTCGATGATGATGCGCTCCTGCTTGTCGCCGCCACCCTTGGCCGCTTCGACGCGCACGGTTTCGCCTTCGATGATGTCCTTGAAACGGACAATGCCGCTCTTCTCTGCGAGAATCGGCGTTCGGTGTGGATCCCATTCGACGAGAATCTGGCCTTTCTTGACCTTTTCGCCGGGGCCGATGCGCAGGATCGCACCGTAGGGCACCTTGTGCTTCTCGATTTCGCGACCCTTCTCATCGATGATCGCGACATCACCGTTGCGCTTCAGCGCGACGAGAACCGTTCCGTCCTCGGTCTCCACTTCCACCTGGTTACATTCGCGAATCTCAACGATACCGGATGAAGCGGCCTTGTAACTGGTCTCGGTCAAACCGCGCGATGCCACACCACCGGTGTGGAAGGTACGCATCGTAAGCTGCGTGCCCGGTTCACCGATCGACTGGGCAGCAATAATGCCGATCGCAAGCCCCTCTTCCACGAGCTGACCAGTGGACATGTCCATGCCGTAGCAGCGGGCGCAGACACCGGTTCCGGTTTCGCAGGTGAGCGTGCTGCGCACCATCACCGAATCAATACCCAGCGATTCGATACGCAAGGCGATCTCGGGGGTGATGAGTCTGTTCTCTTCGACGACGACTTCATCGCGCAGAGGATCGAAAATCGTCTGCCGCGCCGTCCGGCCGATGATGGCTTCGCGCAGGGGGACATCGATCTCTTCACCCTTGTAGATGGCGCGTTTGCGAACACCGTTGCGCGTACCGCAATCATCTTCAGTGACCACGACGGATTGCGCAACATCGCAGAGTTTGCGCGTGAGGTAACCGGAGTCGGCGGTCTTCAGAGCCGTATCGGCCAGACCCTTGCGGGCGCCGTGCGTTGAGGAGAAGTACTCGAGCACGTTCAGGCCTTCGCGGAAGTTCGCGCGAATCGGCGTCTCGATGATTTCACCCGAGGGTTTTGCCATCAGGCCGCGCATACCCGCGAGCTGCTGCATCTGGCTGACGTTGCCGCGGGCGCCGGAGTCTGCCATCAGGTACACCGGGTTGAAGTAATGCTCGCCTTCGGCAGAATCGACCGGGAGTTCGCGGCCGGTGTCCGGCTCGCGTCGATCGTTCTTCAGTGTGTTCAGCAGTTCCTTCGAAATCGTTTCGCGGCAGTGCGCCCAGAGGTCAAGCAACTGGTTGTGCCGTTCACGCTCGGTAATGGCACCGGCCTGGAACGCCTTTTCGACCCGATCAACCTTTTTCTGCGTCTCGGAAATGAGTTCCTGTTTCTTCGATGGAATGCGGATGTCGGTGATACCGAAGGAAAGTCCGGAGCGAGTTGATGTCCCGAACCCGATGTCCTTCATCGAGTCCAGCAGATCGATCGTTGCCGGGCGTCCCATGCGCTGATAGGTATCGTCGATGACCCTTGCGCAGCCCTTCTGGCCGAGCGAGCAGTTATAGAACGGCATGCCCTTGGCGAGAATGTCACTGAACAGAAGGCGGCCAACCGTTGTGCGGACACGCCGATGCTTGGGCAGCGGCTCGACCGGACCTCGCTGCTCTGTGACTTGTTCGTCATAGCGCATAATGCGCACCATGATCGGATCATGCAGGTCGATCTTGCCGTGGTCGTGGGCCATGATCGCTTCGACCATGTCCTTGTAGTACGGCAGTTTCTCATCGGGCGTCTCATCACGTTTCATCAGCGTGAGGAAGTAAACGCCCAGCACAATGTCCTGTGATGGCGAAATGATCGGGCGGCCGTTCGCCGGTGAGAAGATGTTGTGCGTCGAGAGCATCAGCGTATGCGCTTCTGCCTGTGCCTCAACGGAGAGGGGCAGGTGGACAGCCATCTGGTCGCCGTCAAAGTCCGCGTTGTAACCCGTACAGACAAGCGGATGAATGCGAATCGCATTGCCTTCCACAAGCACCGGCTCAAACGCCTGGATTCCCATGCGGTGCAGCGTCGGTGCGCGATTGAGCAGCACCGGGTGCTGGTAGATCACCTGCTCGAGAATATCCCACACGGCAGGGGCGCGACGCTCGATCATGCGCTTCGCGCTCTTGATCGTGTCAGCGAGTCCGTGCTCCTTGAGCTTTCGGATGATGAACGGCTGATACAACTCAAGCGCGATCTTCTTCGGCAAGCCGCACTGGTGAAGTTTCAACTGCGGACCGACGACAATGACCGACCGCGCGGAGTAATCCACGCGCTTACCGAGCAGGTTCTCGCGGAAGCGGCCCTGCTTGCCCTTGATCATGTCCGTCAGCGACT
>CBFGRU010000169.1:0-6882 GCA_965651255.1 uncultured Phycisphaerales bacterium | reverse complement strand
CCGATTCGCTTGTATGCCTCCTACGCAGACATGGCGCAGGCCGAAGAGCGTCGTGCAGATGCAATGGCTGCGCAAGGTAATCGTGAAGGTGCTGAAGAAGCACGACGGATGGCGGAGCGATTCAGCCAGGCCGCCGAGTCGGCTCGGGCGGAAGCGGAGCGTGCATCACCGGACCATCCGGCACTCGTTGAGTATCGGTTCCGTGAAGCACTGCTTGCAAGTAACTGGGCGGCAGCGGAACGACTCGTTGCCGAAGCACGGTCGAAGAACCTCGATCGCGCGAATGGCTACATGTATGAGGGCCGGCTGGCGATGGCTCGCAATCGATTCGTCGATGCCGCGACTGCGTTGGTAGAGGCAACGCGCCTGCAGCCGCACGACTCCGATACATGGCGGCTGCTCGGCCGGAGCTACGAGTTGGTCGGCAACACCGCCGATGCGGCCCGTGCCTACGCCAGTTCGTACGAACGTGATCCGACTGATGCGCAGACGGTCCGAATGTATGCCAATCTCCTCCTCCAGACCGGACGCAACCAGGAAGCATTGGTCATCCTTCGCGCTGCCAAGAGTGTACTTGCGGGCGATGCAGAGCTGCGCGATGCGCGATTGACGTTGGAAGCACAGTTCGGAAACTCCTCAGAAGCGATTCAGGAACGAAGGCAGGCATACGAAGAGAATCCGGATGACCTCGGCAATGCCATTCGGCTTGCCTTGCTTCTCGGTTCAGCGCAGCCGCAACGAAATGATGTTGTTGATCGAAGTACGGGGAACCCGAGGTACAGCGATTCTCTTTGGGGTGCGCTGGCTGTTGAGCAGCGTGAAGCGCTTCTGAAAGAGGTCCAGGACCGGTGGGTTCAGGAAGGTCGTCAGATTCTGAATACGCTTGCAGAGAAACACGGCCAGAACAATCTGCAATTGGCCGTCGCCCGCGCCTTCTTCCTTCGCGACCGTGGCCAGGCCAGAGAGGGTGAACAAGTCCTGCAGTCGTTTGCGGAATCGCAGCGACCTCCGTCGGTCGATGCAATGCTACGGTTGGCTGATTATCAGGGGAGCATCGGACGCATCGATCAGGCGATTGCCACGATGGAAGCGGCGCTCGCGCTCCAGGATCCCAAGGCACGTGAAGCGGATGCAGCGCTGGCGAGACTGTATTTCAGCCAGAACCAGTTCGAGCGAGCCAAACGCCATTGGACAGCGCTCAATGAGGTGAGCCCATCTCGTGCAACCGAGATTCGGTTAATTGAATGCGACATCAATCTTCGGAACTTTGCCGAAGCACAGTCACGGCTGGACAAGCTCATGGCGGCCGACGATGCTGCGGGTCGTGCGCCAACTGAAGGTCTCCTCCTTGGTGCAGCGATCGATCGTGGAGCGGCAGCCGACCTGGTTGCGGCGGGGCAGACCAGTCAGGCGAACCTGCGGTTCAATGAAGAGATGAAGAAACTGGACCGAGCAGTTGAGCTCGCGCCTTCTGCAACCGTTCCGTTACTCCAGCGGGCTCAGGCCAAGCGTCGCCAACACATCCGCGAGCAGCGAACCGGACAGACGCTGCTTGATTCTGCAATCCTTGATCTGAACAAAGCGATTTCCATTCAGGCCAACTTCCTGCCCGCCCATGTGGCAAAGGCAGAAGTCTACATGACCCGAACGCCATCGGATACGGCCTCGGCGATCGAGACGCTTCGGGGTGTCCTGGCGATGTCGCCACGCGAGCATGACATACGGCAATCGCTGATCACATTGCTTGTCGGGTCGAACCAACTGAATCAGGCCGTGCGAGTGGCACAAGAGGCGATCAGCCAGTTCCCGACCGAATCGCGATGGCATGAGACGCTCGGAGACCTGTACGCCAATGCGAACCCGCCCATCGAACGCGGGATGGCGATGGCGCTGCGGTCGTATGAGGAAGCATTCCGAATTCGGCCGACCCGCGACCTCCTGGCAAAACAGAGTCGTGCATTGCTCAATTTGCCGCAGCGCGATCCCGCGCGCGTGATTCGCCTGACGGATGGCCATGCCGACATGGTCAACGCAACTCCAATCCTTCGGTGCTATCGAGGGATGGCGTATGCCATGATTCCCGAAGGCCGTCGGCAGGCCGAAGCCGAATTCAAGTCGGCCTATCAACAGTATCGAGCGGCCATCGATCAACGGAACGCGCCGGCAGGTGTGATCACGGAATGGTTCAGTCTCATCGGGCAGGCATTCGCATCGCTGCCAATCAGTGATGTGGAATCAATCATCCGTGAGATCATCGGTGGTGACCTCACGAGTCACGAGTATGAGGCGCTCGCGGAGCAGCACTTCCGGCGCGGTTCGAGCCGAGCCCTCGACCTCTTGACGCGCGCGATCGAACTCGCTGACGGCGATGATACGAATCGAAAAGCGCAACTGATGTTCCGCGTTGGCTCGGTGCACCAGTCCTATGGGCAGTACCAGGAAGCGGTGGACCTGTACGAACAGATCCGCGAGATCTGGCCGAATCATGCGGCGACGTTGAACAACCTGGCCTTTATCTATGCCGACAACATGGGGCAGCCAGCGAAAGCCGAGCCCCTCGCCCGGCGCGCGTTGGAGCTTGCGCCTGAGAATTACAACATCCTTGACACAATGGGAGCGGTCTGCATCGCTTTGCAGAACTTCGAAGAGGCAGAGCGACACTTGCTCCGAAGTGTTCAGATTCGGACTGAGTCCGGTAATCTCTTGCACCTCGCCGAGGTGTACGCCCGGACGAATCGAATCAATCAGGCACGCCAGGCGCTTGACCAGGCAATGAAACTGAACCCCGATCCGAAAACTGAAAGAGAGATCCGTCAGTTGTTGGACGATATCAGCAGGACCGGAAGCTGACTCGGCGTACCCTACTGCCGCCGATCACGTAGTTACAGGACGAAGACATGAGCACGGCCACTCCATCACGACCGACACCCCACCGACCAATGCCCACACCCCCTCGGAGTGGTGGGTCACCAACGGCCAGCATTGACCCGTTCCGCGTACTCCGGCGACATTGGGTCGCGATTACTGCGGCGGGCATCCTGGGCATACTCGTGGGTGTCGGGTCGCATGTTGCATTCAACATGTTCCTGCCTCAGTATTCTGCGACGGTACGATTCGAGGTGCTCGGAGCGATGGATTCGCCGAGTGACATTCTCTCCACCACCGATTACAAGACGGACACCGTCGAGAGAATTGCTCGAACCGAACTCGCGCTCATCATGTCCGAGCAGGTACTACGGTTGGTTGTCAATAATCCGCAGATTCGAAACGGCACTCAGTGGGCGGGCGGGTTTGTTGATGAGAGCGGTGGCTATCAGATCGGTGATGCCATCGATGAGTTGCTGGAAGATCTTCGGCCAAGCTACCTGAATGACACGAACCTCTTTGAGATTCGTTGGGCAACTGCCAAAGACACGGATCTGAAGCCGGTGCTGGATACGCTGGCGTCAACGTACCTCAATCTCCGTCGTGAGATTGATCAGGCGACATGGAACGAAGACAATCGGGCGTTTACAACCCAAAGGCAGGAGTTGCAAACCCGAATCGATTCACTACAGCGTGATATCGATTCGTTTATTCGCACGCACAATATCTTCACGCTTGAGGACATTCGTTATCACCCACTGGCGCGCGAGATTGAAGAGATCAATGTGTCCCTTGCCGAAGCGCGAAAGGCGTCAAGCTTGCTGCGCTCGTCATATGATCAGACGAACGCCAAGCTGATGGGGGAGATCGAACCGGAGGCGTCAGACATTCTCATTGCCGAAGAGGACCGTACCCTGCTGATCAGCGCGCAACGGCTCGTTGATTTGCGATCCGAGCGGCGCGCAATGAGTGAGACGCTGAATGCGGACCATCGCGCCATGCAGGACATTGAGCGGCGAGTTCGCGCGGTGGAGGAAGAATTTGAGTCGCATCGACGCCGGATTATTGAACGAAACCTGACCGCCCAGCTTCGAAACCTCGGCTATCAGATCGAATCGTATATGAATATGATTCGTGAACTGGAAGCGCAGTTGGCAACCAAGGATGAAGCATTCAATGAGCTGGCTGCGAAAGTCTCGGAATACCAGACCAAGCTTATTCAACGGGACAATCTGCAGACGCAGTTGATGGATGTTGAAGCGCTTCTGCTCGATGCCGAACGACTCCGCATTCGTCAATCGTCAACGCGTATTCGCATCGCGAACAACGCTGAGACTCCGCGGGAAAAGTCGTTCCCCAGGCCGGAAATCATCATCCCGCTCGGCTTCCTGCTGGTCGTAGGTCTCACGGTCGGGTTTATCTTCCTGCGCGAACTGACGGATACGCGGGTGAAGTCCGCCAGCGATCTGGCAGTAGTTCCGGGAGCCCAGGTGATGGGTGTGATTCCGGATATCAGTGATGATCCCACGAAAGTGGGACGAGCGGAACTGGTGGTTCGCACCAGTCCGCGCAGTGTGATTGCCGAGAGCTATCGACAGGTTGCAACACCGGTATTGAAGCGGATGGATCGCGCGGGCCATCAGACGCTGGTGGTTACCGCCGGCATGCCGGGCGCAGGAGCGACAACGGTCGTATCGAATCTCGCGGCGACAATCGCTGCGGGAGGTCGCCGTGTGCTGGTGATTGATGCCAACTTCCGGCGCCCATCGATTGCCACAGTGTTTGGAGAGAGTAACGATCGGTCTGGACTGGGCGATGTACTCGTCGGTTCGGCGTCGCTTGAGAACTCCATTGTGGAATGCGACGGCGTCAGTCTTGTTACCGCTGGGACGCCTGGCAATCGATTGTTTGAACGTCTGGCAAATGGTGAGTTCGATCGGTTGTTGGCGGATGTCAGGCCGAAGTATGACTATGTCCTGATTGATGCACCCCCGGCGGTTGTCGCAGGCGATGCATTGGTCGTTGCCAATCACGCCGATGCAACGCTGCTCGTCATTCGGGCGAATCAAGAACAGCGTGGACTGGTTGCACGCCTCATCAGTCAGTTCAACGAGGCCAAGGGAGAATTGCTTGGCGTTGTGCTGAATCGACCCCGTGAGACTGCGGGCGGTTACTTCAAGAAGAACTTTGCCACCATGGCGGATTACACCGCGAAGTCGAAGTCATGAGCGGCATGTTGCACTGAGTAAACGGCATGACCACAGGCAGCCACGTGGCCCGGCGATCATTGGTGACAGGGGGGGCGGGCTTTATCGGCTCGCACCTCGTTGAGCACCTGCTCGCGCGCGGCGATGAGGTGGTTGTGGTGGACAACTACTCAACGGGGCGTCAGACCAACCTGGCTTCTGTAATCACCTCGTCTCGTCTTCGCCTTCTCGTGGGTGCGGTCGAAGATGTTGTTCCGACATTTGCGCCGGGCGAGTTCGATGAGATTTATCATCTGGCCGCAGCCGTGGGAGTTCGGCTGGTGATCGAACGCCCCGTCGAGACGATTCGAACAAACGTCCTTGACACAGTGCTGGTGCTCGATCATGCCGCCGCTGCTGGCACGCCGATTCTCATCGCATCAACAAGCGAGGTCTACGGCAAGAGTGCCAAGATGCCGTTCGCCGAGGATGATGATGTGATGTACGGACCGACGATCTACAGTCGGTGGTCATATGCCTGTTCAAAGGCGATTGATGAATACCTTGCGCTTGCGTATTCGCGCCAACAGCAGTTGCCAGTGGTAATCGCTCGATTCTTCAATACCGTTGGGCCGCGACAAATCGGCCGCTACGGGATGGTCGTACCGCGGTTTGTCGAAGCCGCCATGTCCGGGCTGGAACTGCAGGTCCATGGAGATGGGCAGCAAACACGATGCTTCTGCGACGTTCGTGATGTCGTTGAATTGCTTCCGCGAATGATGAATGACCGATGTTTTGGAAGAGTCTTCAATGTCGGTCATGACCAGCCAATCAGTATCTACGATCTTGCGCGCCTGGTCATTGAGACTCTGAAGAGCAGTTCGACGATCTCATTGGTTCCGTATGCCGAAGCATTTGGCGAAGGGTTCGACGACCTTCGTCATCGACAGCCACACCTGCAGAGGATTCGTGAAGCAACGGGGTTTACGCCTTCCATACCACTTGACCAGACGATTCGCGATCTAGCCGTTGAACTTCGTGATCGAAACGGGTGCAGACCGGAGCGCGCGAACGCATGATTCTCAGTCCGATACAGGTTGACCCGCCGGTCGGCGATGTAGAAGCGCTCCCCATCGACGGAGGAGAAAGCGCGATTGATCTGGCGGTCTCCCTGTTGAACACGCACACGGTGACGTTCATTGTCGCATTTGCGGTAGCGCTCTTTTCCACGCCGATCATTCGTAGAATTGCGGTCGCGCACAACGTTATTGATCACCCCGATCTTGTGCGCAAGAAGCATTCGGCGCCGATCGCCTATATGGGCGGAGTAGCGATCCTCCTTGCCATTCTGGCTGGGATCATTGTCAGTTACTTCACATGGGGTGGGGCGACGGATGAATTCAAGCCCGTTCCGGTGTCGGTCTTGCTCGGCATCATCGTCATTGCGTTCGCGGGCTTGGCTGATGACATCTGGAAGTGGGACCCACGACTGAAGATTGCGGGTCAACTGGTTGCTGCCGCGGCGCTGGCGGTTGAGGACGTCGGAGTGCGTGTAGCCGAGGGGTTGCTTCGGCCGTTCATGGGGCCTTCGGAATCGACACTGATCGTGTTGGGTGATCTGGCAATCGTCAGCGGCGATGTGTATTACTGGGCGGGAACAGCCATCATCGCCATCTTTGTTCTGGGCGGATGCAACGCAGCAAACCTGATCGATGGATTGGATGGGCTCCTGTCTGGAGTGACAGCGATCACCGCCGCAGGCCTGCTGGTTATAGCGCTGGCTATGGCGGCCTTTCCACCCGCGACGATTGCCGATGGTGAGCCCACCCTT
>CBFGRU010000168.1:0-6935 GCA_965651255.1 uncultured Phycisphaerales bacterium | reverse complement strand
TGCCCGTCAGCGCGTGGCGGGCTGTTCCATGAAAGATTCGCCAATCGAACGCTTCGATGAGGGCGGTGATGAGTTCATGGCTGGGTACCGGCACGTTGAGTCGGCTGGCATGTGCGATGACCTGTCGATTCAACTGGCTGACTTCGCTGGGCTGGCCGTTGCGGACATCGCTGACCATGCTTGGCGTATGCGGTCGCGCGTGCTCGAAGGTGCGCCAGAGTTGATCGCGAATGGTGGCCGGGAGCGGGATGCCCTCGGCCGAAGCGACGGCGAGGCCTTCATCGAGCAGACGTTCGACGATGAGGCAGGCGGGTGAATCGAGCACATCGCCGACGGTGGCGTTCAGGAGTGCGGCGACGGGGTTCATGGCGGCGTTGAGCAGCCCTTTCGTCCAGACTGCGGGTTCGATGTTCTTCACCGGCTCGGTCGGCAG
This sequence comes from uncultured Phycisphaerales bacterium, assembly GCA_965651255.1. Classification (GTDB taxonomy): domain Bacteria; phylum Planctomycetota; class Phycisphaerae; order Phycisphaerales; family SM1A02; genus CBFGRU01. Next base: position 6,502 of record CBFGRU010000168.1, on the reverse strand, counting down.
GCCGCAGTCCGAGAGAATGGCCGCGAGTGCGGTGGCGTGGGCGAAGTGGGTTTCATCCGGCCCGCCGATGATGTGTGGCGGCGCACTGAGGTTGACCTCGGCGGTGTGATGACTCACCTTCGTTGCGCCGTAGTTCAGCACCATGCGCAGCACCTCGGCGTTCTGGAGGTGCTGTTTCAGCGAGCGCCCGGGCTCGATGCCGTTCTGGAAACTGATGAGCAGCGGGTAGAGCGATCGACGGCGGAGCAGGTTCAGCACGGGATGGAGGTCACGGGCAACGGCGTCGATGGCGGTGGTCTTGGTGGCGATGAAGATGCCATCGAGCGTCGTCACATCGGCGAGGCGGGCAATGGCATCGACCGTGTCGGGGCGGGCCGAAGCGTTGATGAGGCCGCGCACGCAGACGCCGTGACGGTGAATCTGCGCGCGCTGTTCGCCATCGCGGGCGATGAGGGTGACGCGATGGCGCTGCGCAAGCATCGCAGCGAGTGAGAGGCCCATCGCGCCGGCGCCGATGATGGCGTAGTGTCGCGGCGACCGGTGCGGGTCGGAAGTGGTGAGGATCATGATGCATGGTCCCGATCGATTGCTGACGGCGGATGATCTGGTGCCAGCGAAGGTGTGGTGTCGATGCCGCGGCGCGCGGCCATTTCGGATCCGATGCGCTGCACAGCCGCCTGATCCAGCGCCCGTTGCGCAGCGGGAAAGAGGGTGGAGTCTTCGAAGGCGATGTGTTCGCGGTAGAGCACGCGCAGAGCGGCCAGATCGTTGTGAAGTTCATCGAGCGCAGGCGGATCGAGCGTCCCCGCTTGAAGCCAGTGCGTGAGCTGCCGATGCAGGCGATCATGCAGTTGTTCGGCCTGACGGTGCTGCGCTTCGAGCACCTCGGCCTGCTTGAGGAGCGGGGCCAGATCGCGCCGATTCAGTTCGCGCAGCTCCGGGAGGAGGGAGTCTTCTTCATCGGCGGTGTGCTTCGGGGCCGCGGCTTTGAAGTAATGCAGCGCGGTGCGCAGTGCTGCGGCTGCATCTTCATCGATTGTCTGGCCGGCCGATCGCTCGACGACGCGCTCGAACACTCCGAGGAAGTGCTCGATTCGGCGATGACAGTCCATCATCAGCGCAAAGGGCTCATCGAAGCCGGGCTGTCCCTGTGAACCGAGTTGAACCGGCATCAGACTGCACCGCCCTTGAGCAAAGTGGATTCGAGTTGAAGGGTCTTGGGAAAGAGAATGTTGTTCTCCTTGTGAACGTGCTGGTGCATATCACGTTCCAGGTGGGCGAGGCCATCGAGCATCGCGCGGTAGGTGTTGCACGCCCAATCAGGTGGGGTGTAGGCATCGGTTGCCTCGCGCATCATGGTCAGGGCGCTTCCGGCGTGGTCGTGCTCGGCCTCCATCTGCTGAATGGGGTTGGCGATGGTGCCGACCGCGCGCGAGGCCGCGAGGTCGCCCAGTTCCAGAGCGCGAATCATCGGGAAGAGGATGCGTTCTTCTTTCATCATGTGCGAAGTGAGTTCTTCGCGCAGCGCGCAGAAGGCGCTGCGGACGCGCGCAAGGCGCGGATCGGATTCGCGGTGGACACGGTCGACTTTCTCGGTGATCACATCCAGGCGCGGCAGTTCGCTGCGGAGGTAATCGTGATGTTCGCGCTCGATGTGATCGGCCAACTCGGTAAGCGACATCGCATCGGGAGCAACCGGGCGCGAGGCGCCGGACGCAACGGCATCGGCTTTCTGGAGCTGCGCCACGACCAATTGGACATTGAGGCCACGCTTCCGGCAGGCCACCTCCAGGGGTTGCTTGCCGCCGCAGCAGTAGTCGATCTGCAGGGCCTCGAAGACCCGCGAACGGCCGGGCTGGTCTCGAACCAGCTCGCCCACGGTGGTGCTGGGACTGAGGGTGGTCATCGTGGTCCTTTCATGCGGCTCGATTCGCCGCTGCTGGATGGGATATCGGTGGAGGGCCGCACCACCATTGAATGTATTCGTGCTTTCATGCACACTTACATTGTTTTAGACCAGCGCCTACGATCGGTCAACTGACCACAAAGGGAATCTGACCATGAAACTGCTTTCAGACGCTTCGGAGTACGCCCTGCGGGCAACGGTGTGGCTGGCCCAGCGTCCAGCGGACCAGCCCGGAAAGGTGCGTGAGATCGCCGATGCCACCCAGTCAGCACCGGGGTACCTCATCAAGGTGCTTCAGGACCTGGCTCGGGCCGGGATTCTGACCGCTCAGCGCGGCAGTCGGGGCGGGTTTCAGCTTGCCCGCCGGCCCGCTGAACTGACCGTACTGGACATCATCAGCGCGGTCGACCCGGTTGAGCGCATCACCACGTGTCCGTTGGGAATCGCTTCCCACGGAACATCGCTCTGCCCGATGCACCGGCAGATTGACCAGGCACTTGCGCTGATCGAGGAGACGTTCGCGAACATCACGATCGAGCAGGTTCTGAGTGAACCGCGAGAATCAACCACGGCGGCGTGCACCGCGCTGATCGATTGTTCGACATGCTCCACCCCCAACGGTTTCGGCCCGCAGGAACATTGACCATGCCACGGTATGTACACCCCCCGCTCACGCGGCACGAAGCGCTGGCTCCATTCAGTCGCGATCATTACATCGGTCTGGTGCGCGCGCATCATCTGATCAAATCCGCCGATGCCGATGCGGTCGCGCGCCGCAAGGCGATCGCGGAGTTCATCGACGGCTTCGATCATGAAATTGCAGACCACTTTGATGATGAAGAGCGCCTGTTGATTGATCTGCTTGATGCAGCCCATCGGAAGCGTCTCATCGCGGAACACCGCACCTTGCGTGAACTGGCTGACCAGGCGCGGCAGTTGCGCCATCAGGTTGATCCCGATCCGGAGCGTGTGCGCCAGATCGGTCAGGCGTTCGATGATCACATTCGCTGGGAGGAGCGTGAGTTGTTTCAGCACATTCAGTCCACGCTGAGTGAAGCGCAACTCCGCGTGCTGCAGGGCCACACCGCTCCGATCGAACAGTCGCGGCCGCGGCAGACCGGTGCGCATGGCTCCCGATCACCGGAGTGAATTGGCAACACTCATGCGGCGCTGATCTGATAATGTCCGACGCCGATCTGGGCGGCGAGGAGCGCGATTGCCTCTTCCAGCCGAGCGCGGCGCGCCTTCGTGGGTGTAATGCCCGGCTCCCACCAGATGCGTCGAACCTCGAGCACATCCTGATCGCGGTGGGTTTTCGGATCGGTGCGCGCGATCAGTTCATCGCCGTCGAGCACTGGCATGATGTAGTAGCCGAACTTCCGTTTCGGCGCAGGGACGAACGCCTCGAAGCGATAGTCGAATCCGAAGCGGCGCAGCGCGCGATCACGATCGCGAATGACCGGATCGAACGGGCTGAGCAGTCGCATCCGGTTCGGCGCAGCGGGCAGCGTTGCCAGTCGCTTTCGCCAGTCCGCGAGAGCATAGGCGGGACGGGTGTTGTCGCGGTTCGCATCTTCGACGTTGATGCGCACGAGTCGGCCTTCGCGCTCGGCGACGGTGCACCACGACCGGGCTTCGGCGGGGGTGACGCCGCGCCAGTAGTGCATGACTTCCGAATGGGTGGCGATGATGAGCCGTTCCATCGCCGCGATGCACAAGGCATCGACGGTCTCGGCGCGCGGCGGCGCGGGTTGATCGTGCCATTCGGGATGAACACGGCAGGAGAGGTCGTACACCTTCTGAAACTTCTCGCGGCGCGTAACGGCCAACACGCCCGCTCGCCAGAGAAACTCGAGCGCACACTTCTGCGGCTTCCACCCCCACCACGCGCCGCTTTCGCCCTGACGATCGTGCTCGAAGTCGATGGATCGGAGCGGCCCTTCATTCGTGATGCGCTCGATCACATGGTCGATCACCGGCTGCGGATTCCTGCCGATGCGCTGTTGCCACCACGTGTTGCGTGCAGTCGTCTGGCGGTACAACTCGAAGCGATGCTTCCAATGCGGGTACCACGCGATGTCGATCATGCTGGCATCGTGCGTCCAATGCTCAAAGAGCTGACGTTTGTTTTCCAGCAGGTGATCGAGCTGGTTGGGTTGAAAGTCATCGAGCCGACTGAAGAGCATGAGGTGATGGGCTCGATCGACGGCGGAAATGGTGTCGAGCTGAACGAAGCCCATCTGACGAATGAGCCGGTTGAGGGTGGCGATGGTGGCGGGTCGGGCCGGATCATGCAGCAGGCCCTGGGCGCTGAGCAGCAGTCGCCTTGCATCGCGGGCGGAGATTCGTTCCGGAGTCTGGCTGGTCATCGGACCGGAGGATAGGCGATGGCGTGTGAAACTGGGAAAGCAAACGGTTCTCCTGCGCACGATTCCTTTCTCATTCGGAAACTTCGCGCTTGCCGATGGGAGTGGCGGTCAGGTAGTTTCAGTCTGTGCCCCCGGATGGGCATTGACGAACGACCTTCGCGATGGAAGTCGTCAGAGGAAAGAGGAGTGCAACATGTTGTGGAAGAAACCGCGCGGTCGAACGTGGGCGGCGATCATTGCCTGCGCGACGGGAGTCGCTCTGGCAGGCAGCGCCACGGCGCAGAATGAAGATGCGGTGCTGTTCCCCAGCGATGGCGTAGCGGGTGACCTGTTCGGCGGCTCGGTCGCGATCGATGGCAATGTGGCCATCGTCGGCGCCCGCGAAGAAGCCCCGCCCACCAGCTCCGGAGCGGTGTACATCTATCGCTTTGACGGCACGAACTGGGTGCAGGAAGCGAAGATCAAGGCGTTCGATGCCGGGCTGAACGATGACTTCGGTGTCAGTGTCGGTATCAGCGGCGATGTTGCCATCGTCGGCTCGTGGCTAGACAACAGCAGTTTCGGGTCGGCGTACATCTACCGCTACGACGGCAGCGCGTGGAACTTTGAAGAAAAGCTCACCGCGGGCGATGGCGCCCTGGGCGACCGGTTTGGCGTGAGCGTGGCGATTGATGGCAACGTGGTGGCCATCGGCGCTGAACTGGGCGATGCCGCGGTGGCAAACTCCGGCTCGGTGTATGTGTATCGCTTCGATGGATCTGACTGGCTGCTCGATGGCGAGTATGGCGCGAGCGATGGCGCCCTGAGCGACAGCTTCGGCGGCTCGGTCGCCCTCTCGGGCGGAACGATGGTGGTCGGCGCGCGGTTCGATGATGACACGGGCATCTCATCCGGCAGCGCCTACATCTTTACCTATACGGGATCGGGCTGGGTGGAAGAAGCCAAGCTCGTTGCGCCGGATGCGGCAGGAAACGATCAGTTCGGTACGAGCGTCGGCGTGAGCGGAAACTCGGTCATCGTCGGTTCACCGTTTGATGATGATTCGGGCAGCTCATCCGGCAGCGCGTATGTGTACGTGTTCGACGGTTTGAACTGGGTACTGGAACAGAAACTGCTGGCGTTCGATGGACTGCCGAGCTCGAGCTTCGGCAACGCCGTGGCCATTCAGGGTGACAAGGCGGTCGTCGGCGCGTTCAACGATGAGATTCTGTTCGAGTCTCAGGCCGGTTCGGTGTACGCCTTCCAGCGTGCGCTGGGCGTCTGGGACGATGCGGGCAAGTTCACGGCATCGGCCCCCGTTGCTGGTGATCAACTCGGTTCATCGGTGGCGATTGATGGCAACACGGTGCTCGCGGGCGTCCCGGGACGTGATGATCTCGGCAGCGCTGCGGGCGCGGCGTATCAGTTCACGATCTCTGCCGCCCCGCCGCCGGTCGATTCCGACGGCGATGGATTGCTCGACAGCGATGAACTGTTGCTCGGCACCGATCCATTCAACCCCGATACCGATGGTGATGGCATCACCGACGGACAGGAAGTCGCGCTGGGAACGAACCCGCTGAATGCAGACACCGATGCGGACGGCCTGAACGATGGCGATGAGGTTCTGCTCGGGACCGATCCTCTCAACGCGGACACCGATGGAGACGGCCTGAACGATGGTGGCGAAATCACCTTCGGAACCGATCCGTTCAACCCGGATACCGATGGTGATGGACTGACGGACGGTGCGGAAGTCGATGCGGCCGCGGGGAGCGGATGCCCCGACCCACTCGTTGCCGATTCAGACGGAGACGGTTTGTCGGACGGCTTTGAAGTGAGCAACGGCACCGATCCGTGCAACGCGGATACCGACGGCGACGGCCTGACGGATGATGTCGATCCGACCCCGCTGGTTCCCGGTGCGACAAATGACTTCCTCGCCGACTGGACGCGGGATGTGTCGGATGATGTTCGCGATCTGCCGCTGAGTAACTTCGCCGGCAACGGCTTCGCTCGAGCGGCCCGGCGGGTGGTTCTGGCCGGCATGATTTCTCTGGCGGCGAACCAGATTGATATTGGAAACACCGCCATCGGCTATGTGCTGCTCACCGTCGCGGAGCAGTTCTTCGATGGTCAGTCACCTCCGCCGGACTGGATCAACGATTCACCGGCGCAGGATCAGTTGTTCGAGGATGTGCAGATCATCAAGGCGCTGCTGGCCTTCTGAGTTCTGCGCTCAACATTC
>CBFGRU010000167.1:0-6985 GCA_965651255.1 uncultured Phycisphaerales bacterium | reverse complement strand
GAATTCAGGAAGCGGTGTCGGGGCTCCGGGCGAATACACCGGCTCGAGAACGGGGTTCGCCACCAAATCAAGCAACCGATCGAGTTCCGGTCGAAGCGTACGGGCAGCGATGGCATCCACGCGCGCCAGTTGCTGTCGTGCATCATGAGCGGCAAGTGCATCGCCGGTGTGATGAGCCGCTAACGCGCGCATGAACCAGTAGAACGCATGGGCCCGGCCTTCAAGATCAGGATGCCCTTCCGCATGGCGCAAACGATCGAATGCCCGATGGAAATGAGATGCCTCCAGATCATTCTGCACGAGCTGCAGCAATGCATCGAGCGCCGGAGCCGTGAAGAATCGCGTGCGAACAACGGCTTCAAGTTCGCCGGCATTGCGCAGTCGCTCCGCTTCGGCGGTCTGGAGCAGTCGATACCGCCCGAGCACCACCGGTTGGTTTCGCAATGCATCGTGCACGCGAGATCGAACCGAGAGCATCTGATCATCACTTCCCTCGGCGCGGGGAATCAGCCGGTAGGCATATTGATCCAGCAGTTGCTGATAAAGACGTGCGGCCTCACTCGGATTCTCGCTTACCTGATCCTGCGCCCGCCGATAGAGTTCCCACGCCTGCGGACTGTCATCAACGTACACCGGGTTTTCTTCGATGCGCTGGCTGAAAGCATCGCGGGCAGAGATCGTCAGTCCCGACAGAACCAACAATGACAAGATCAAGTGGCGCATCGCCATGCGGGGCTCCGGTTCGCAGAGAATCTTCTACATGGTACGGCCAAGTGCCTCAAGAGGTGCGAAGAAGCGACCGATGTCCCAGGAGCCCGATGCACCTGTGCACTCGGTGAACGCAGAAAGGGTTTGCGGCTGTGAACGCCACCGCCGTTTCAACTTGGACCGCGAACGTCCCGGGAGCCGCAGAACTCCGCCGGCGCCGAGTTCTCTGCTTGCTGGCGATGGTCATCCTGCTCAGTCTCGCGGATCTGATCGCCACGACGACTCACCTGCAGACCATTGGCATGATCGAGGCAAACCCGATCGCGGCCTTCATCATTCAATCAACCGGCTCGGCGTGGTCCCTGGCAGCATTCAAGGGCCTTTCGGTGCTGATCTGTGTCGTTCTGCTCTACAAGGTCCGCGACCGAGTGCAGGGCGAAGTGGCTGCCTGGTTCAGCGTGGGAATCCTGGTGTTGTTGCTTTGCTACTGGGGTGTCTACACCGAGCAGATCGTCCATGCGGAGCAACTTCTTGCATCCCATCCGGATGCGAAGCCCGATCAGTGGATGATGCTCGCAGGACAGACCGACTGACGGTACAGTGTCCGCATGACAGAAATGCGTTCGCTGCGTCTACTTTCAATCCCGCTCATGCTCCTGACGTTGCTCTCAGCGACAACCGGCTGTTCCTCAGTTACACGGCCGGGCGTTGCCATCGAGGGTGCTTCATTCGGCGCCAGCAGCGACGATGCGCAGGTTCTCGACTTTGCGCTGCGACTGGAGAACGAGAACCGCGAGCCGCTCGAACTCCATGAGTTTCACTACACACTGATGATCAACGGTCAGACCGTGTACTCCGGTCGTCGGAGCGCCGAGGCGACACTTACTGCCCGGGGTGGCAAGGTCATTGTGATCCCCGCAGTCGTACCTCGATCGTCGCTGAGCGATGCGGGATCAAGCATTGGGTATCAACTCAGCGGACGCTTGTGGTACCGCTCGCCGGGTGAACTCGCGGACATCCTCTTTGACTCGGGCCTGCACCGCCCGAGCGTCGGTTTCGGGACTCAGGGGGACCTCGAACTCTCCGGCCGAAGTGCCGCTCGATCACCGGAAAACGACCGATAAGACGGGCCGGGCCCCGATGAATCTGTCGGCGCAACCCGCATAGTTTCACGCACAGACATGTTCCCGTAAGCTCGCGCTGATTCCGCGCGCCGAAGCGACCGATACAGCAGACGTCGTACCAACGCACCCGCACTCCGTCTGTTTTGAATCGGGAACCATCGCGCATGCAACTCAGCGACATTTTCAAGACGGCGCACGAACACGACGCCTCTGATATTCACTTGATCGCGGGGCATCCTCCGATGATCCGCGTTCACACCGTGATGACGCCGATGGACTATCCGGTGCTGACCGCAGACAGCATGCGGCGAATCCTCGAGCACATGACCACCGAAGAGCAGCGCGCGGTGTTTGATGCGAACAAGGATCTCGACTTTTCGCATGAAGTACCCGGCATGTGCCGCTTCCGTGTCAATGCGCACCAGCAGCGCAACGGCATCGGAATGGCATTGCGCGCAATCAAGACCAAGGTTCCTCCGCTGGAGAAGTTGAATCTGCCCGAGGTCATCAGTCGTCTGACGTACTTGCCGCGCGGCCTCGTCCTGGTCACCGGAGACACGGGTTCAGGTAAATCGACAACCCTCGCGGCCATGATCCAGGCGATGAACGATCGCTACCGCAAGCACATCATCACGCTTGAGGACCCGATCGAATACACCTTTGAATCGAACAAGAGTCTGATCGAGCAGCGCGAACTCGGGCACGACATGCCATCGTTCGCTTCCGGCCTCAAGCACGCATTGCGTCAGGATCCGGACATCATCCTCGTCGGCGAAATGCGCGATCTGGACACCACGGCTCTGGCCATCAGTGCTGCGGAAACCGGTCACCTCGTGCTTTCTACCCTGCACACCGTCAATGCCTCGCAGACGGTGGAACGAATCATCGATATGTACCCGGCAGGTCAGCAGAATCAGATTCGCTCGATGCTCGCCAACACGTTGCAGGCAGTCGTATCGCAGACTCTGTTCTCCCGAATCGACAACCCGGGCATGGTGCCGGCAATCGAAATCCTGCTGTGTACGCCGGCGGTGCGCAACCTGATTCGCGAATCGCGCACGTTTGAGATTCCGAACGTGATCGACACCAATCGACAGCTCGGCATGATCTCGCTGGACAACGCCATCGCGCAGCTCTACTTCAACGGCATGATTAGTCGGGAAGATGCGATCGCTCAGGCCGCGTACCCCGACAAGCTCGAACGACAGTTGGCGGCATAAACACCCCCGGCCCGACGGCGGGGGAGGCGATTGCCCCCGTCGGTTGCTGAAGTGAAACGACCATGCCACAGTACCGCTACCAAGCTCGACACTCATCCGGCCAGGTTCAGGCCGGTGTTCTCGCCGCCGAAAGTGCGGCCGCCGCTGCAAGCATTCTGCGCACCCAGGGACACCAGGTCCTGCAACTGGTCCCCATGCAGGGCACATCCGCGACGGCGAACCGCTTCAAGGGCATTCTGAACTATTCATCAGGTCCTTCGCAGAGCGATGTGCTCGACTTTACGACGCAGCTCGCCGTCATGATTCGCGCCGGTATCTCCATCCGCGCTGCTCTGGAAGGCATTGCGGATCAGGTACCGAATCCGAAATTCAAACGCATCCTTCTCTCCATCAAGATGGATGTAGAAGCAGGCAAGCAGTTCTCGGAAGCGATCGTGAAGTATCCGAAGCTCTTCAGCCCGCTGTATGTGAACATGGTGCGGGCATCGGAAATGTCGGGCTCGTTCGCGAAGATGCTCGATCGCATCGCTGCGTATCTCACTCAACAGATTGAGACGCGCAAGATGGTTGTGGGAGCGATGATCTATCCCGGAATCATCGGCACCATGGCCATCGGCGTCACGGTCTTCCTGCTGACGTTCGTGCTGCCCCGATTTGCCCAAGTCTTCAAGGGCAAGGAAGACGCGCTGCCCAAGCCCACGAAGTTCCTGATGACACTCTCGAACTTCATGGTCAGTTACTGGTATCTGCTGCTTGGCGCACTGGCGATCATCGTCGTCGGCTTCTTCCTGTTCATCAAGACTGATATCGGTCGGTTGTGGTTTGACAAGACCAAACTGACGATGCCCCTGTTCCGAAGAATGTTTCGCGCGCTTTACATCAGTCGATCGCTCAGCACGATGGACGAGTTGCTGAATGCGGGCGTTCCGATGCTCGATTCGTTGGCCATCACCGGTGACATTTCCGGGAACCTGCTCTACAAGAAAATGTGGCGCAGCGTGTACGCTGCCGTCAAGCAGGGCAAGAAGATTGCCACCCAACTGGGTAAGAGCAAGCTGCTGCCGAAATCCGTGGTTCAGATGGTCGCGGCGGGCGAGGAGTCCGGCAAGCTCGGCGAAGTGCTCAACGAGGTTTCGGAGTTTTATCAGCGAGCGCTGCGCAACGCCATCAAGGCCGTCACCAGCATGATCGAGCCGATCATGATCGTGGTCATGGGCGGCATCGTCGGCTTCATCGCCATGTCGATCATCCTGCCGATCTTCAAGATGTCCTCGATTGTGTCAGGGTGAACTGAATTGTCGGAGGCGGGAAGGTCTGACTCAATGCGATCCACCCAAGCACGCACAACTCGACGCATTCTCAACGGTTCGCGACGTCGGGCTGGTTTCACGCTGATCGAAACGGCGCTGGCGATTGTCATCGTCGGGGTGGGCGTGCTGGCCATGATGTCCGCCCAGCAGGCGTTCCACCGGAAGAACCGTTGGTCAACCCACGCCTCGACCGCGACGTGGCTCGCCAATGAAATCCGCGAGATGACACTGTCGCTGCCGAAGCATGACCCGGTGACGGGAAAGAGTTTCTGGGGACCGGAACCGACCGAAGTCTCCATCGATGACTTCGATGACCTGGATGATTTCGATGGCGAAGATGGCGAAGGAGTTGTCTTCTCTGCCGCACTTGGAAATGGTCCGGTCAATGCACGGCGCGAGATCATTCCCAACATGCAGGGGTGGTCGCAAACGGTCCTCGTGTACAACGTGGACCCGCAGAACATTGCTGCCGATCCGGACCCGGATCTGGATGGTCAAACATCGATGATGCGCGTTGAAGTGATCGTCTCCTACCAGGGACCCACGGATGCTGAACCGATGGAGGTTGTTCGCGTGACCTGGATCTCACCGAATTGATGACACATGCCGACCCCCGGGGTGCATTCGGCCAATGAATCGCCGCAGTATGTGAGGCGTGGAGCAACCACGATGACACAAGCAGTCCGATCCATCCGTACCACGCACCGATCGCGACGTCGAGGCGTTGCAAGTGTTCTTGCGATGATGTTCCTTGTCATCTTTGCCTCGCTGTGCGCTGTGATGGCAGTCGTCGCTCAGGGGAACCTGCGCACGGCAGACAGTTTCCTCAAGGTTTCACGAGCGACCGGTGCAGCGGAAACCGGATTGATTTTCGCCAAACGTCGGCTCGCCGAGTCCGCCCGCCGCTTCGTTGTTACCAAGGGCGTGGTCGATGAAGATTTCGGCAGTAAGCTCTGGCTCGGCACATACGGGCCGAGTGATGGCACCGTGGAGGTTCTTCCCCCCACTGGTTTCAGTGAAGGCGCGCTTCCCCTGGGGCTGGCAGAAGCCATTCGCAATGCGCACCTGGCTGATGAACATTCCATCGAAGTCACCCCCAGCGATGCGCTTCTCCCTGACATTGATGAATTCGGCACTCTGCGCGTTCGACCGATTGCGCTGTATGAAACCGAGAACACCCCGTACTTCCGACTGAAGTACGAATTGCTGGCCGATGGACGCTTCGTTCGCGTCACCAGCCAGGGAACGGATGGCGAGGTCCAACGAACACTGCAAATGGACTTTCGCATCACGAAGAAAATCGAGTTTGCTGTCATCAGTCCGAACCGAGTGATGATCGGGAAGAATGTGCGTATCGAAGGACCACTCGGAACGCGCTATGGAATCATGCCCGAAGAGCTTGATTCTGCAAACGGGCATCCGCTGGTCATGCGGTCCGACTTCCGACATCTTGACGACGCGCTGACCGCGGAAATCGACACGTTCATGTCGCGAGTCGCCGAGTTTGATGTGGATGGTGACGGCCGGTTGCGCCCGAACCACCCTATTGAAGCGCAGGGCCTCAACGGATTCGACTTTGAAGACGCCGATGGGGATGAGTACATCGATGACTTTGACCTGTTCCTCTCGTTCTTTGATGACAACGACGATGCGATGATCTGCTATGACTCCGACAAGGCACAGGCCGCTGGCAACGGCATGTTGAGTGAAGAGTTCGCCGGCATTGATGATCAGCTCGCGCTTCTGATCGATCGCGCCAACCCGGACCGGAACGGTGACGGCGTTATCAACGCCATGGACACCGCGCTTGGATATGACGACGGAATCATTGATGCGCGCGATCAGTACGCAAAGGTTGCGGGACGACTCTCTTTCGCGGTGGCCCGCAGTGACTGGGAGGCCGCCCAGGATGGAGACAGCTACCAGAGTTTCGTTCAGGGCCCGATTCGCCCCGAGATTGAGCAGCCGGCTGTGACCTTTGAAGTCGGTGAGGACGAACTGCTCGACATCGGGACCGCGGATTTCCTCAACACATCGAACTGGTTGAAGAACACTGCCCTGGCAGGACAGCCCTTCGACAGTCAGGTTTCAGGCAATCCCGGTATTCCGAGTGCTCCACCCCCTGCCTATACCGCCCCCGATGACAACGAGTGGGAGACCGTGCCCTATGGCGCGAAGGGCTACTACGACTGGTATCGCAGGCCGGTGTATGAGAACATGATCTTCGAGAACGTGGAGATCCCGGCTGGAAACAACGGCCTCTTCATCAACTGTATCTTCATCGGATCAACCTATGTTCGCGTGCATACGGCGAACACCGATGTGAACTGGAACTACGTCGGCATGGTGGATCGCAATCCGAGCACCGGCGTTTTCGAATCGAAATTCCCGGGACTCGTTGCCGATGTGGATGGGAACCCGGTCTCGGACACTCGCCTCTACTCCAACAACATTCGCTTTCATGACTGTCAGTTCTTCGGTTCGGTTGTAACCGACACTCCCGAACAGTACACGCATGTACGCAACAAGATTCAGTACACCGGCTCGACGACGTTCTCGCTCGATCATCCCGACCTCGACGAAGATGAAATCGAAGAGCTCGCAAAGAGTTCCATCCTTGCAC
>CBFGRU010000166.1:0-7074 GCA_965651255.1 uncultured Phycisphaerales bacterium | reverse complement strand
ATCACTGCAGGACCGAATGCAGGAGATGCTGGAGAAGCCGGAAGCGAAGCAGACAGACATTCTGCAGAAGCAATTGAAGCAACTCGAATCATTCGATGAAGGTCCGGCCAAGGAACTTTCTGAAGCGCTCAAGAACGGTGATTTTCAGGCCGCCAAGGAAGCGCTTGAAGAGTTGCAGAAGGAGATGAACTCCGGCGAGCTGAGTCCTGAGCAGCAACAGCAGTTGCAGGAACAACTGGATAAACTCTCCGAACAGTTGCAACAGATGGCTGATCAGCAGCGTGAGCTTGAGAAGGCGTTGCAGCAGGCCGGGATGGACAAGAACCTGGCGCAAAACCCTCAAGCTTTGCAGCAGGCGCTCGAAAATAATCAGAACCTGACCCAGCAGCAGAAGCAGCAACTCCAGCAGATGGCCGAAGCTCAGCAGATGGCCAACGGCATGTGTGAAGGGCTTGGTCAGGCGCTCGGCCAGATGGCGCAACAGATGGCGCAGGCCGGCGGCCAAGGAGGCGAGGGGCAGCAAGGCGGCGGCCAGATGGCTCAGGACATGCTGAACCAGATGGAAGCCATGCAGCAAATGATGCGCGAAGCACAGGCGATGGCTGATGCGCTCGGCGGCATGTGTCAGGGGCTGGGCCAGGGTCTTGGTCAAGGTCTCGGACAGCAGTTTGCCCAAGGGCAGGGGGCCTTCGGAGGTCCGGGCCGAGGTCAGGGTGGTCAGGCGCCGAAGGCAGCCACGCCGACGCGCACGAAGCTTGAGCACGCCAAGACCAAGCAGGACAACGCGGATGTCATTGCGTCGATGCTGTTCGATGGCCCGCAGATCAAGGGCGAATCTCAGGCCGCCTTTCAGGATGCCGTCCGCAGCGCCGAGCAGAGTTACGCAGAGAACGTTGAAGAGAATCAGGTTCCTCGTCAGTACCACGATCCGATCAAGCACTTCTACGGCGAGAAGGGCCTGGGCGGAAAGGCGAAGTCAAATTCTTCATCGACATCGTCGACCAACGAAGCAGGCAGCACCGAATCGAGTTCGAGCGGTTCATCATCGTCATCATCTTCGTCAAACGAAAGCAGCAATCAGGGTTCAGGCGACTGATCAATCCCATCGTCATGGATTGCACTCGGCGCCGCGGTCAGCGACAATGACTGCGGCGTTTTCTTTTCGGTTGCATGAAGGAAGAAAGATCGATGCTGAATCTCAGAAACGGTTTCGCTGGTTGGCTGCTCGCTGCTACGGCTCTCTTGTTGACAGGCGGATGCGGGGGAGGGGAAGAGGTCGTCCTGTATGTCTCTGCGGATGACTATGTCGTCCGTGATGTAGTCAGCGCTTTCGAGAAGAAGACTGGGATTCAGGTGAAGGTCGTCGGCGATACCGAAGCGACGAAATCCACCGGCCTTGCCCAGCGCCTTCGCGATGAGGCGTCAAACCCGCAAGCCGATGTGTTCTGGTCGAGTGAAGTGTTCCTGATGATTCAACTCGCTGAAGGCGGCTTGCTGGAGCCGTATTCATCGGAGATGACGACGGACTGGCCGGGTCCGCAGGATACTGAGAATCGTTGGTATGGCTTTGCATCTCGCGCGCGGGTCATTGTCTATCCCACTGATCGACTGAAGCCCGAGGATCTTCCCCGGACCTGGATGGAGTTGGCCCAGGATCGTTGGAAGGGGCGCATCGCCATGGCTGATCCGCGTTTTGGAACAACGCTGGGTCATCTTGGCGCGATGAAGGCATACTGGGACCGTTCGGTCAGCCCCGGGTTCTACCGCGCGTGGCTGGAAGGACTGGCGGCGAACGACATCCTCGTGTTGCCTTCCGGCAACGCCGGCGTCGTGCGCGCGGTGGCCAGCGGCGAGGTCGATATCGGCATGACCGATACCGACGATGTGTGGGCCGCTCAGCGCACTGGTGCAAAGGTTGATCTGGTGTACCCGGGGCACGCACTCGAAGGAGAGCGAGGAACGGGAACGCTGCTCATTCCGAACACCGTCGCACGAATCAAGGGTGGTCCGAACCCGGACCGGGCGCGCATCCTGATTGATTTTCTCCTGAGCGAGGAAGTCGAACGGATTCTCGCTGAAAGTGATTCTCACAATGTGCCGGTGCGTCCTGAGCTCGCACGCCAGTACATGCAGTATGCCATCGCCGATACCCTTGAAATTGACTACAACCTGGTAGCGCGCACGATGGACGAAGCCGTTCGAGAGGCCATGAGCGTACTCAGCGGCGAGAGCGACTCGGGGATGGAAGGCGAATAGGTCGATGCGCGGAAGCGCCTGGGTGCTGCTCGTCGCGGCTGCGCTGATCTGGCTTGCCGTAGTCGGTTGGCCGGCGGTCGCAGTCCTATGGGCGCTTCTTGTGGTTGAGACATCGGCTGCCTCGGGCGTTCTCAAGTCATATCCCTGGTCGTACCTCTGGACGACCGTGTGCTGGGCAGGTGGCGTTGCGGCGGGGGCGATTCTCATCGGCGTTCCGATCGGCGCGCTCCTCGGTCGCGTCGCGATGAGCAAGGTGTGGATACTCGCGGCGGCACTCTGCTCGGTTCCGCTCTGTCTACCGCCGTATCTGATGTTCTACGCGTGGGAGCAGACCTGGCCGCCATCTTCGGCAATCTCAATGTGGGCAGCGTCTAACGGCGTCACGGCGACGTTGCGGGCTGTGACGTTGGCGGTGGCACTTGTCCTCTGGTCCTGGCCGATCGTGGCTTGGTTCGTTGCGGTTTCAACCATTCTCAGAGGCGGCGTCGTTGACGATCTCCTGCAACTCGATGGGCCGAGCCGATGGCGTGCTTGGTGGATTCGTCGCCGACAGGATTGGCCCGCAGCGGTTGTCGGCGCACTCGTCGTCTTTCTGTTCGTCTTCAACAACACGACGAGCTTCGATATTGCGCAGGTTCGAACGCTCGGATACGAATTGCGTGCGCTCGATGATCTCGGCGCGCCCCGTCGCGAACTCTTTCTTCTCGGACTTCCGGGAATGGCTGTCGCGATCCTCACGACGCTCACACTCTGGAGGGGGGCTTTGAGCCGGACGCATCATGTGAGCGAAGTGTCCAACGTCGAGAAGTCAGCCCGATGCACACGGGTGGCTCTCGTGCTTGGTGCGGGACTCCTCGCGGGTATTCCGATGATGCTGCTCCTGCACAGCCCGCCGGAATTGACGGCGATCGGTCGAGTGCGCGATGCGTACGGGCAGGCCATTCTCAGCGATTTGCTGAACTCTGCGGTGACGGGAGCAATTGCTCTGCTCATTCTCTTCGGACAGACAACGGCCTGGCTGGATCGGCGGAGATGGGTGCGCTCGATGGCCACGATCATGGCCTTCGGGTGGCTCATCAGTGCCCTTGTTCCCGCAACCATTGCTTCGACTTCATTGACGGCGGCATACAACCGCACAACGTTGTCACTTGATGAACTCGTGTACCTCGAATCGGGAATTGTCGTTCTCGGCCGCCTTGCGCGATTCGGGTTTCTCGCGGTTCTCGCATCGCGCTGGATCGTCATGACCGAGGCGCACGAACGAACCATGCTCCGTGAGATCGACGGCGCAGGAACCGCCCGCGGACTCTGGCAGGCATTGCGACCGCTCTGGATTCGTCTGGGAGCGGCGGTGACGGTCATCATGACGGCTCTAGCGTTCAGTGAGGTGCACACGGTCGTGCGGCTCGCACCGCCCGGGTATGATCCAATCGCCCGCGCGGTCCTGAACGCGCTGCACTACCAGCGGGAGGAATTCATCAGCGTGATCTCACTTCTGCTGCTCAGCGTCGGACTCTTGAGCGCGGCCGTTCTCGCAACGGTCATTGCCCTGCAACGCGCCTGGACACTCCGCGCAGTGCGAGGTGGTACAACGTTGATCGTTCTTTCCGCAGTCGTACTGATCCCTTCGTGCAGTGATCGACCAACACGCCCGAGAAGCGATCTTGATCGACTGGAATTCACCTTTGGCCAGGGCGGCCGCATCGATGGACGGTTTGACTATCCCCGTGCGATGGATATCGACACCGAACGAGGTGAGATCTACATCATCGATCGCACCGCGCGCGTGCAGTGCTTCGATTTGAACGGGGAGTTTCATCGCGCGTGGTACATGCCGGAGTTCGATGAGGGCTTCCCAACGGGCATGACGGTTCATCCCGATGGCCGGGTGTTCGTTGCCGACACTCATGAACACCGCGTGATGGTCTTCGACTCCGAAGGGCGTGAGCTCATGCAGTTCGGTCGATTAGGACATGGTCCGGGTGAGTTCATCTTTCCGACCGACATTGCGTTCGGTCCGGACGATCGACTGTACGTATCAGAGTACGGCGAAAATGACCGCATCCAGGTGTTCGATGCCAAGGGGGAGTTTCTCTTTGCCTTCGGTTCGTTTGGCGATGGTGATGGCCAATTCAATCGACCGCAGAGCATGACTTTTACCCGTGACCGATCAGAGTTGATTGTCGCGGATGCGGTGAATCATCGGCTGGTCGTCTTTTCACCGGAGGGAGAGTTTCTGCGCACGATTGGATCTGCCGGCACGAAGCCGGGCGAGTTTCGGTATCCTTATGGCGTGACGTTGCTGGAGGACGACACACTGCTGGTGGCGGAATTCGGGAACAATCGTGTCCAGCGACTCTCAATCGCCGGCGAGTCGCTCGACACCTGGGGCGGACCCGGCAACGGGTTGGCGCAAATGTACTCGCCCTGGACGACGGCGCAGGCAGGGAACAGAATCTTCATCCTCGATTCCCGGAATAATCGGGTGCAGGTCATCGAGGGTTTCTAGAGAGAGCAGCCATGGCGGATTTGCTATCCATCGAATTTGAACGACCGGGCTGGCTCATTCTGATTCTGCTTGTTCTCCCGGCCTATCTGATGGCGCGTCGATCGATCGGCGGGCTGTCTCCGTTGAAGACCCACATCACCTTTGCATTGCGCGCGATCGTGATCACGCTGCTGGCGATGGCTTTGGCACGACCGGCGTGGCAGCAACGCGGGGAAGGATTGTCCGTCATTCTGTTGGTCGATCGCAGCCGTTCGATTCCTTTGCAACTGCAGCGGGCTGCGGAAGAGTACCTGCAGGCCGCCGTCGAAGTGGAACGTGATCCACAGGATCGACTTGGCGTCATCACCTTCGCAAACAATGCCACGATTACGCAGCTTCCGGAGCGAACCGGGCGGCTCGAAGTCAGTGGAGAGCTGGGGGAACTCTCCGGGACGAATCTCGCGGAAGCCGTTCGTCTGGCGCTGGCCGTCCTCCCGAAAGATACCGCGAGTCGCCTGGTTCTGGTTTCCGATGGGAACGAAACGGTCGATTCGGTCATGACCGCGGCTGAAGCAGCGAAAGCGAACAACATTCCGATCGACATTCTTGAATTGCGATACACGCATGAGCGCGAGGTGATCTTTGATCGCCTGGTCGCGCCGGCTCGTGCGCGGGAAGGGCAGGTCACGAACCTGAAGATGCTGCTGCGAAGTCAGTCGGTGGCGACGGGAACGCTCACACTGCTTCAGAATGGACAGCCGGTGGATCTTGATCCGGGTGCCCCTGGCAGCTCGATTCGCGTGGAGTTACAGCCGGGCCTGAATACGCAGAGTGTTCCGATGCTCTTTGACTCGCCCGGCCCGCAGCAGTTCGAGGCGATCTTTGAACCAGACGAACCCGATAGCGACTTCATCATCGATAACAATTCAGCGGTGGCGGTGACCTTCGTTTCGGGTGATGGCAAGATTCTCATCGTTGATGATTCAGTGACGGAAAGTGAAGCGCTGGCGAGCGCCCTGCGCGACAGTGATCTGACGGTCGAAGTGCTTTCGCCTTCTGCCATCGATTCCATGGTGATGCTTGCCGGATACGACGCGATTGTGCTGGTGAATCAGCCGCGCTGGAGTTTCTCTGAAGCGCAGGATGCGTGGCTGCATGCGTATGTGCATGATCTCGGGGGCGGACTGGTCATGATCGGCGGTGATCGTTCGTTTGGCGCGGGCGGGTGGATCGACCAGCAGGTCGCCAAAGCGCTTCCGGTGAACCTGGACCCACCGCAGCAGATTCAACGGCAGCGCGGCGCGCTGGGTTTGATCATGCATTCCTGCGAGATACCGCAGGCCAACTTCTGGGGAGAGAAGGTCGCCATCAGCGCGATCGAAGCGCTTTCCGCACAGGATTACGTGGGGATCGTCGATTTCGACTGGGCAGCGGGCGGAAGCGTGTGGGAGTTTGACAAGAACATCGGCGGCCTCGCGCTGGCCGGTGACAAGTCCGCACCGATCGCCGCAGCCAAGGCGATGCCGGTCGGTGATATGCCTGATTTCGAAGGCGCCATGGTCCTCATGCTCAACGGCATGAGACAGGTCAACGCGAACAAGCACGTGATCATCATCTCCGATGGTGATCCCAGTCCACCGACTCAAGCGACATTGCAGGGGTACCTGGACAACAACATCACAATTACGACGGTCCTCATCGGAAGCCACGGCATGGCGGCAACCATGCGCGCCATCTCCAACTTTACCGGCGGCAACTTCTATGACATTACTGATCCTCGCGACCTGCCGCAGATTTTCATCGAGGAAGCAAGAATCGTCGCGCGATCACTGATCGTTGAAGAAGGGACGACGTACACCCCGGAGAAAACTGCCCTGTTGTCCGAACCGACCCGCGGGTACAGCGCACTGCCCGGGCTGCGCGGCTATGTTCTGACCGCACCGAAAGAAGGAGTCGCCGAGGTTGCCTTCGTCAGTGATGCTCATAATGACCCGCTCTATGCACACTGGAACTATGGCCTCGGAAAATCCATTGCCTTCACGGGCGATCTGACCGGTCGGTGGGGTGTGAACTGGGTGTCCTGGAACGGATTCAAAGGATTCTGGGATCAATCCATGCGTTGGGTCATGCGTCCGGCCAGTCCGCCCAACATGATCGTCAATACGCGCGTTGAAGGTGACTCCGCGATCGTCGAGCTTGAAGCCGTTGATACGAATGCCGCATTTCTGAACTTCCTGAACATCGGCGCGGTCGTGATCGACCCGAACGGCGAGGCCGATCCACTCTCACTGCAGCAGGTTGGGCCCGGACGTTACCGCGGGCAGTTCCGT
>CBFGRU010000165.1:0-7106 GCA_965651255.1 uncultured Phycisphaerales bacterium | reverse complement strand
CAGGGATACTTCCCGACCTCGGTACGCGAACAGAAAGTAAAAGGCGCGAATGCTGAGACCGGCGAAGGAGCTGGAACACTCAAGAAGAAAAAGAAGAAGGGTGAATTCTCAATCGCCATCGGCGGCGTCAGCCAAAAGCAATTGACGACATTTACTCGTCAGCTCTCGACCCTGCAGGATGCGGGATTGCCGCTGCTTCGGTCGATCCAGATTCTCGAGGGGCAGCAAAAGCCCGGCAAACTCAAGAGCGTTCTCGGTGCAATTGCGGAAGATGTGGAAGGTGGTACCACACTCTCTGATGCGATGGCAAAGCATCCGCGCGTCTTTGATCGTCTCTATACGAAGATGGTCAATGCCGGTGAGATCGGCGGTGTGTTGGATGTGATCCTCCAGCGGTTGGCTGAGTTCATGGAGAAGTCGCAGCGGCTTCGCCGTCGCATCATCGGTGCCATGATTTATCCCGCCGTCGTGATCTCGATCGCCGTGCTCATCCTCACGGGCATCATGATCTACGTCATCCCGAAGTTCCAGTCGATCTTCGAAGAGTTCGGCGTCAAGCTCCCCGCTCTGACAGTCTGGCTCATTGGCGCCAGTCTCTGGGTGGCAGGAGAGTACTATCCGGATCAGACCGTGCCTGGAGCCGTCTGGATCCTTGCCGCGCCTTTCATACTGTTCTTCTTCCTGAAATTGATCAGGCGCACGAATCCTGGGCGAGCGGTCACTGACATTGTTCGCATCAAGATGCCGATCGTCGGGAATCTGATCAAGAAGACCTCGATCGCGCGTTTTACGCGGACCTTGGGCACGTTGATCTCCGCGGGTGTTCCGATTCTTGAAGCGATCATGATTACCCGCGATACCTCCGGCAACTATGTGTACGAGAAGGCGTTGACGCGCGTGCACGATTCCATTCGTGAGGGTGAGACGTTTGCCGGGCCATTGCGCGAAGCGAAGGTCTGTGATGCGATTGTCGTGAACATGATCGACGTCGGTGAAGAGACCGGTGACCTCGACGTCATGTTGTTGAAGATTGCTGACAACTACGATGAAGAGGTGGACGTTGCCGTGCAATCCATGGTGCGTCTGCTCGAGCCACTGCTGGTCGTTGTTCTTGGTGGCATCATCGGCACGATCGTGCTCGCGCTCTTCCTGCCGCTGGTGGCGATGATCGAGTCGCTGACCGGAGCAAAGTAATCTCGCATTGTCGCGGCAGTCGAGTTCCTGGAGATCTGTCCATGATCAAACGCGCCACATCTCGAATGCGAGTCCGACGGAGTGGCTTCACCGTAGTAGAGTTGCTTGTGGTCGTGGGCGTGATTGCCACGCTGGTTGCTCTGCTCATCGTTGCTCTGGCAGCGGCATCGAGCCGCGCGCAGGCGGCCAAGACGCAGGCGCTAATGACCAGCATCTCGCAGGCGTTGGCAACCTTTGAGCGAGATTTCAATTACTTGCCGCCTCCGCTTGGGCCCGAGGGGTCGGATGATCCTGGGAATCGGCGTCCGTTCCTCTCCCCGCCGCTGTACACCGATTCATCGGTCTTCAGCAATGCCGGCTGGGTTGCGCAGTTGCAGGATTACACATCGATGACCACGCTGGCGGAGTACCTCATCGGCTACGACGGCGCGGCAGCGGATGGCGTTGCTGGAAACGGCATTCGCGATCCCGGACGCGATCGGTACTGGAATGGGTTAGCCGGCGGTGGGCATGTCGATGCTCGACAACCGAACCAGCGCGGACCTGTTCGCGGGCCGTACCTTGAGCTCGATGACAATACCTTGCTTGGCCGAATCGAATGGGATACTCAGCTCGGTGATTACGCGGTGCGATTACCCGGTGATCCTGGCTACAACGACGATGCCGACGATGTGCTGAACCCGCTTGCCATCGTGGATTACTGGGGACTGCCGATTTTGTATTACCCCGATCACCCACATGCGGAAGTATCGCTTGCTGAAGTCATCGTGTTGCGCCCGACAGATGTGCGGGCGGGCGCTGAAGTCATCAGTCCGGTTGCAGATGCCTCTGGGGCGCGGGTAACAGCTCCAGAGCTTCGGACGGCTAAGTTTGCCCTCTTCTCCGCCGGCCCCGACAAGACCGCCAATCGGTTCCTGCGATTTGACGACCCGGATGATCCGAACAATGCCGCCGGGACGGCTTGGTCGAACGAAGACAATCTCGTGGAGATCGGACGATGATCCAGCGACCACGATTCAGTTCAATTCATCGCCGACGCGGCTTCACGCTCATCGAGTTGACCGTGGTGATCGGCATCATCCTGCTGCTCGTTGGCCTTGTCGTCGCGGCTGGTGTTGGCGTAGTCAAGCAGCAGAGCGTTTCGCAAACGCAGAATTCACTCGAAATTCTGAACAGTGCCTATACCGAGTGGAAACGACTCTCCGGACGCGACATTACATTCGGGATCGACGGTATCCCCGGCGGGACCGCTCGGTACGACGTACAGGATCCCGATGTCTGGTCGGAGAATACTCAGCTTAACGTGACCCGAGAGGTTCTGTTCATTCTGGCGCGGTCATCGCAGGTGCAGGAGATTCTGGCTCAGTTGTCAGATGATCAAATTAAACAGTTTGATCACGACAGTAATCAACTGACGCCGCAGTACCTTGATGTGCTTGACTCATGGGATCGACCGATCCTGTTCGTGCCGCCGGGGCGCGCATGGGTGAACGGTGTTGATGATCCGGCTCTTCGAGATACCGATGGTACCGTCCGTCACGAGGCGGAGCAGGTCCTTGGTGCTGCATCGAATCGCAGTGGATTTTTCGTTTCCGCTGGTCCGGATCAGGTGTTCGGCAATGTGTTTGCGAGTGCAGATACCGCCGCCCGAACCCAGGCCGAAGACAATATCTACAGCACGGAGGTTGAGAAACCATGAGAACCATCCGTGAGACAATGAGCGGGTTACGCCGCGGCTTCACGCTGATCGAGTTGCTCGTTGTGATGGCCGTCATCATCGTGCTCGCGGTGGTTACGCTGGTCGCGGTGCGTGCCATCGCTCAGGATGCGAGACAGACCCGCGCTGTGAATTCGATCAAGGCCGCCCTTGGTACCGCCCGTGCGGAGGCGATGCGATTGAATCGTCACGTGGGGATGGTTGTGCGTCCGCTCGAATCAGGCGAGAGTGAACTCGTCATCGTCGTAGATGCTCAGCAACACTACTTTCCGGACCCCGGAGATTCGCGTCGGGTCATCGCGTGGCGATACACGTTGTTGCCGGACACGCCCCGGACGGTTATCTCCAGTGACGTTCGTGTTGCAGCGCCGTTCTACGGAACGACCAACGACGATGAGTGGATTACCCAATCTGATTTCGCGGACCCGAATATGGCGGTTGGTCGGCTCATCGGTGTTTTTTTCGCACCAGATGGTTCATTGTCGACCCGTGAAGGGGGATTCGTCTCACCATCATTCATACCCACGATTCCGAGCAGTGTTGCCTGGGTTGATTTCAATAACGACGGTGTGCCGGAGATAGACGATTTCTATACCGGTGCCGGCGGAAACACGAAGTTCTACGAGTACCGGCGGCCGGAGTACGAGCCGTTTGTGAATCCCGCTCCGATCCTTGCGGTCTTTGATTACCGCAATGCGCGAGAGTTCTTCGACACATCGTTCTGGAATGACTGGCAGACGATGACGGATGATTTGAGTGCGTACATCAATGATCGGGCGGACATTATTCAGTTCAACCGCTATACGGGGGTGATGACCAAATGATCACTCGATCACAGCCATCCCCAGCGTCTCGTCGCGCTTTCTCACTGCCGGAGATGTTGCTCGCAGTGTTCATTCTGGGCATTGGGATCATCTCGATCGCCGCATTGTTTCCTGTCGGGTTGACGCAGCAGCGACGTTCGACCGATGACCTCATCGGTCCGGTGATCGCCGAGAACGCATTCCAGGTGATTCGGTCCAAGGTCAGTGCGAGTGACTTTGGCTGGGATGTTGAAGCACCGTTACAGCCGGGCGATTACACCTGGCGACGACCGGCCTTCATTTTCGGCGCGACGCCCGCGCAGTCAGGCATTTCGCTCTTCCTGAATGCCGATACAAACACGGAGATTCCTTACAACGCGGTCAAGTATCCAAACACCGCACCGACGATTGTGATTACACAAGGTGAACGGTACTTCCCCGCCGCAACGGTCAATCCTACGAGCCCGGCCGAGTTTTTGAACAACGATCGTCCGCAGTATGTCTGGGAGTGCGCTTTTCGCCGGTTTGGCGGGCGCGTGCAGGTTGCAATCTTCGTGTATCGAGTGGAAGCGCCGGGTGGGCAGGCCGCGGCCTACACCGTAGCACCAGGGGCCGGTTCGATTCCGCCGCTCCCAGTCGCGATCGATCTGACGCAGACGAATGCCGCCGATGCGTGGGATGCGTGGGGCGCGGACAATACCGATGGAACGGCGGATGACCGCTTGATTCCGAATACGGATCGCGGAACAACGCCGTTTCAACCGCTTGACTTTACGTCAACTCATCTCAATCGCTTTCTCGATGTCAATTCCAACCAGGGGTGGCAATTCCCCGGCCAATGGTTACTTGATCAGAATAACAATATTCACCGGATTCTTGCCGGTCGTCGCACGTATGCCGATGGCCCGGTTGAGTTGGTGGAACGGATCCCTGAGATCACCCCGTTGCCGGTGTACGACTTCGGTCCAACGAATGTGCAGCCAATCGGTCGCGACAACGTTGTCAAGCGTCTCTGGTACATCCCCCCGTTTGATGACAACGGCTGGACGCTCACACCGGTGTATGTCACCGTGAAGGAGCTTTGATTCATGCGCACGCGAAGGAACCATTCAGTTCACCGCGCGGCCTTCACGCTGGTTGAGATTCTGGTCGCAGTCGCGGTCTTGCTCGTGATTCTGCTGGCGGTCGCGAGGATCTTCTCGAGCGCCAGTGCAGTGGCCTCACAGGGACAGGCCAATGCCGACACGCTGCAGGAAGTCGCTGCGTTTGAGCGACAGTTGCGTGCCGACATTGAAGCGATGGCCGCAGACGGGTTTCTTGCAATCGTCTCCCATCGCGTGCGAAATGACTACCACGATGCTTCGGGTATCGACTCGACCTTGTGGCTGGACCCCAACCGTCCCGGCGACGCATGGCTGCGCAGCGATCAACTGGTTTTCTTCGCCAATCGTAAGCAGACGACGCACAACTACTACCTGCAGTCAACGGTGAACCGGCAGGCAAGCAGCAACATCGCTCGTCTTTACTATGGACATGCCTTTCAGTTGATCAATGCTGTTCCGGGAACTGATCTTGCGGTGACTGCACCGCAAACATTCTTCCCACCCTGGTATGTGGATTCCGGTGCAAACACTCAGATGGTCAATACCCTGACGGGAGCGGGTGTATCTGCGATCAACGGCACCCAGCCCGGCGCGCTTGAATGGATTCTGGCACGACAGTCCGTGCTGATGGCTGATGACGGTGGGAGTAACCAGGTCTATCTTTCGCAGGGGCTGTCATCGCAATCGCTCTTCGACCGCCTGGTGCGTAACAGTCGCACTGATATCGTCGCCGAGCAAATGAATGAAGTGCGCAACACCGTCACTCAGTTCAACGACCCCAGTTGGACGTGGCCAGCTCAGCGTGCGACGATTCTCGGCTACGTGTTCTTCCCACGGGCGGAACGACTGTCCGCAACATCGGATCGGCGTGAACATGCGCTGACAACAACGTCCATTGGCACCGCATGCAGCGAATTTGCGATCGAGTGGGCGTACGGCGGCCAGGAATTCATCAATTACAACGATGGTTCGACTGCCGGGCAGTTCACGCTGTTCCCGCTCGATGGCAACGGGCAGCCACAGGTAAACGACCAGCTTCCGTGGTTCGGAATGCCGGATGTGATGAACGATGTGCGCGGTACGCAGACATTCAACAACTGGATCGGGAACTCCGCACCGGCGACCGATATCGAGTCATATCAGGTCATCGACCCGAAGCGGCACATTTACACTGCGGTGTTTGGATTCGATCGCCTGCGAACTCCGTGGCCGGCATCGTTGCGCATCACAATGCGCCTGCATGATGCGAATCAGCGCCTGGTGGATGGTCGTGAAGTGCAGTTTGTTGTGAACTTACCAGAGCGCGTGCGTTGATTGAATTTCCGGTTTGGACGGGTGCGGATGGCTCCCTGGAGTAGCCCATGAAGATGCAACAGAACAGTTCGACTGGAAACCTGCGAGTGAAACGGCGCACTCGGCGCGGAAACGTGCTGGTATTGGTTGCCGGCATTCTCGTGCTCCTTGTGATCGTGGCAAGTTCCTACCTCGCCCGGACGAATTCGGAGCGAACGACCGCGCTCGCGCAGCGTACGGCGACGATGCGCGATGATCGAATCGGTGCCATGGCGGACAAGGTCGCCCAGGAGATCGCCGAAGCGTTGTTTGTGCGACCAGTCAACACCAGCGACCCCGGCAACGCATTCCTTGCGAACGGGAACATTAACCCGTCATTCCCACGGTGGCCGATCGATCCCGCGGCAGCGCGGTACGGTACAGAGTTGGCCGTAGGTCCGATCTCTTCCTTCTACCACGGCGCCCCGTATCAGGTCATTCCGTGGACG
Source organism: uncultured Phycisphaerales bacterium (assembly GCA_965651255.1). Taxonomy (GTDB): domain Bacteria; phylum Planctomycetota; class Phycisphaerae; order Phycisphaerales; family SM1A02; genus CBFGRU01. The sequence continues at coordinate 508 of CBFGRU010000165.1, read as the reverse complement.
AACTGGCCCGACGCCATGAATGGCGGTGCGGGTCGTGCGGATGACCTTCGCGGTGAGCCCGGAACAAATGACACACGATGGCTGCGTTCAACCGAGCCGAATCGTATCTTCCAGCCGGGCAGCAGCCGCTTCCGTTTCAACGATCAACTTGGCGGTCAGTGGGATACAAATTTCCTTGATCTCAGCAACAATAATAACCCGGCCATCGGACTCGGCGATGTGGAGTTCTTCACCCATTGGCCGCACATGACGAACATTCTTCGTCCGGGCAACGGCTGGCTGGTGGCCGGAGATATCAGCGACATCAGGTTCCCGGATGGCTCTGGAACGGAGACGCTGATTGCCAACTACGGAATCCCGTTCGAGCAATGGTTGCCCGATGTTGCTCCCGCAAACTACGATCTTACTCTTGGCCTGTCGTTCGTTTCCGTGCAGGATCTTGCCAGCAATGGCGATCAATTCATGCAGCGATGGGGGAGATGGTTCGGTGTATCCAGTGGGCTCGCCG
>CBFGRU010000164.1:0-7114 GCA_965651255.1 uncultured Phycisphaerales bacterium | reverse complement strand
TTGCGCAGCGACTGACCATCATCAACGAGGTGTTCGCTCGGCCACTGACGGATCGTGGCGAGCGCCCACTCATCTTCGGAGAGCTGCACGTAGTATTCATCCCCCGGCACGCGCAGCGTGAAGACCGGCACCAAGGTTTTCGACCATGGAACTTCGGTCCAGGCGATCGCATCGATCTCTTTCGAGAACATCCCCCGCCACCATCGTCCGTACTGCACCCACGGCGGCTGATCGAGGCCGTAGCGCTTTTCCTGCCACTGACGCAATGCCTGCTGCTGCTCAGCATTCAGCGTGTTGTCGCCCCCCATCTGCATCTGCCCCGGCTTGCCCGGCGCGCATCGCGCAATCAGGAACACCATCACGGTGATTCCAAACAGCGTGATCGGCATCAACAGCAGGCGTCGAACCAGGTAACTGAGCATCTCGCGTCGCTTTCAGCAGTTGGGCGGCTCATCGTCTCCGATCCCGAAGATCGGCCATCGATTGTTCGATCAGCGCAACTGCAACGGTCCGGGGACATACCACTCGCTGTGGTACAACCGATAGTCGTGCTGCTGAGCATTCTTGAACCGCTGGTGCAGAAAGAACCGCTCCGGCCGACCGTAGAGGAACGTGTACGGCTGCTCCTCGTGAATCAGTCGATGGAACTCATGCCAGAGCGTCATGCGCTTTTCGTAATCGAGTTCGCGCCGCGCCTCTTCGATGAGCCGATCGGCTTCAGCGTTGATGAACCCGACGTGGTTACTGCCCTTGTTCGGCTCACTCTTGGAATGCCAGATCTGATACGGATCGCCCTCGGGATTCCCCGTCCACGACAGTGTCACCATGTCGTAGTTTCGCGCATCAAGCCGATCGAGAAACACTGACCACTCAAGCTGATCGAGATTCAGCTTGATGCCCGCCTGTCGAAACGCCTCCTGCATGAAGCGCTGAATCTTCTCCCCCGCGCTACCGCCGGATGGCAGCAGGTACGTCACTTCAAACGGATCGCGCACCCCGTCACCATCAAGATCCTTGTCGATGATGCCATCACCATTGGTATCCGCCCAGCCGACCTCCGTCAGCAGTTCCCGCGCCCGCACCGGGTCAAACGGCCACGCCTCAACATCCTTCGCGTACTGATCGCTCTTGAAGTAGAACGGGCCGGAGACGACCATGCCCATCCCTTCCAGCACGGTGTCGATGAGTTTCTGCCGATCGATCAGCATCGTCAGCGCCTGGCGCGTGCGTTTATCCGCGAAGTGCGGCCGACGCAGGTTGTATCCGATGTACGTGTATCCGCCGCGCGGTGAGAAGAAGCGGAACGCCTGCGACTCACTTTCGCGGAACCACTCCGCATCACGATTCCGCGTCCACTGCTCAGCGGTGGGCTCGATCATGTCGAGGTTGCCCGCGCGGTACTCCTGCAGGTTGGCCAGATCGTTCGGGATGATGCGAATGATCTGCCGCTCGATCGGCGGCTTCGGCCCCCAGTAATTTTCGTTGCGGCGCAGAACGATCTCTTCGTTCTTCTTCCATGATTCAAGCACGAACGGACCCGACCCGACGCAGAGTGCGGAGAGGTCGTTGTTCAACGCCTCCGGGCCGTAGTTCCCGTAGATGTGCTTCGGCATGATGGTCAGCAGCGTGCCGCAGATGCCGACGGAGTCGAAGTACGTCTGCTTCATCTTGAACTGCACGGTGTGCTCGTCGATCTTCTCCCAGCTCTCGACGTTGGCGTCGATGTACCCGCGCAGGTGCGCGGTGTCCATGCGCTCGTTCATGACGAGGTCCCAGGTGAAGATGACATCATCCGCGGTGACGGGGCGACCATCGGAGAACGTTGCGTTCTCGAACAGATGGAAGGTGATCGTCATGCCGTCTTCGCTGACTTCCCACGCTCGCGCGAGGCCCGGCGTTTTCTGGAACGGCGCATCCAGATCGTAATTGACCAGGTACTCCAGCACGTACCAGTGAATGCGCCGTGAATAGGCATCGGTCGCGATGTTCGGCGTCAGCATCTGCGCATCGTTCAGCCAGGAATAGATCAACGTGTCGCCCGAGGCAAAGTCCGATGGCAGTGATGCATCGGGGGCGGTCTGCCATCGCTGGGGCAGACCTTCGGTGTTCTGGGTGGTCGTCCAGACCGGGTTCCGATTGGCCGGGTCGTAGTTCGGCTGAAATCGCGACGCATCGGCCAGCGCATCCGTGGAACCGGCACCGGAGGAACCGCCGGTCGAGCCCGCCCCGCCCGCCGCGAGAGCGCGGGTCAGCGCTTCGATCGTCTCCTGATTCAGGCCGGTTCCCGCGCCGCCTTCGCGCAGGGCTCTGGCCAGTTCATCCAGCGACTGCCGCTGGGCGGAGAGGGCCTCGTTCAGGCCGCTGATCGTCGCTCCCTGGGCATTGATGGCCTTCTCGACCCCGTCCAGCACACTCACTTCCCGGTCGGTCTTGGTCATGTTCAGGAAGATCAGGAGGCAGATTACCCCCCCGATGAGCATGTAGAAGAAATCCTTGACGGTAAATCGATTCTGCATGGGCCAAGCTACCTCTGGTTGACTCGGGCGTCAGGCATGACGACGGCTGCGTGGGTCGAATTCTTCACGAAGCCGTTCTCCAACGAAGTTTAACGACAACAGGGTAAGAGCAAGCAGGATACACGGCCACAACAGCAGCCACCAACGTGATCGGACCGGATTCAGCTCATTCAACCCTTCGGCAGCCAGATTCCCCCAACTCGGGAGCGGCGGCTGCACCCCGATCCCGAGAAAACTCAGAAACGACTCCTGCAGAATGGCCTGCGGCACCGTCAGCGTGGCGTACACCACGATCGGACCCAACAGGTTCGGCAGCAGGTGAAACACAAACTGTCGTCTCCAGGGGACACCAATCGCCCGGCATGCTTCCATGAACGGCTGCTCGCGGAGACTCAGCACCTGCCCGCGAATCACGCGCGCCATCGTGAGCCAACTGACCCCGCCGATGGCGACCAGCAGGGTGATGACCCGCACGCTCGACTGGTTCTCTCGGACCCAGGAAACAAACGCGCCATCGCCGGTCGCGCGCTGCAGCAGTCCATCCACCGCCACCGCGAGCAACACGACCAACAGGATGTACGGCAACCCGTACAGCACATCAACGATGCGCATCATCACCGCATCGACCCGGCCGCCCAGATACCCCGCGGTCATGCCGTACAGCGTACCAATGATGACCGACAGAAGCGCCGCGGCGATGCCGATCGTCAGACTGATCGAACCACCCACCAGCAGCCGCGCCATGACATCGCGGCCGAGCCGATCCGAACCCAGAATGAATGCAGATGTCGCATCGGTCTCCGTCAACGTGCGTCGAGCGTGTTCATCGTCCTGATGCGGTGAGAAGATCGGAGGCAGCAGCGCCCGTTCGAGGTCCATCCGCTCAAACCTCGGTGCGCTCGCCGTTCCTTCACCAGAACGGCCCGTCGTCCACGGCAGGGTACCGAGACAGGCCAGAATGACGATCCCAAGCACACATGCCCCCCACCACCCACGAAATCGCCCGCGTCGGCGCGGGGCCGGAGCGGCTGCGGCTGATGTTGACGGCGATCGACGCATCTCAGCCGTCATGATACACGATCACTATGGCGATTCCTGAACCGGGTGAACGCCATGAATGCGATGAACGCTCAACTCGGCGCGTATTTCAGCGGCGACGATCGTCGTTGGAATCTCCCCGTTCACCGGAGCGGTGATGCCGATCGTCTTCCACATCGCCTTGACTCTCACCATTCCGTCGTGAGTCTGATTCGATGACGCGCTGCACCCGCTGATCGACATGCGAGGACTGCTCGACCTTGCGTTCTTCGAGTTCTCTTTTCATCAGCGCGATGCGCTCTTCCAGCAAGCGCACTTCGATCGCTCTCGCTTTGAGGTCAATCTCGAACTGCTCGTTCACCAGTCCTCGCATTTTCGCGATGATTGCATCAGCCGCCTCGGTTTCGCCCACAGCGCGGAGTTTGCGTACTTCCGTTGCCAGGAGTCGCACCTCCCGCATCAGGTGGTAATCACGCACACGCAGTTCGTAGAGGTCGGGCGTTCGTTCGCGCAAGCGCGCAAACGCAAGCACCGTGCCCGCGTTGTCGCGAAAGACCCGCATGAATTCATCCGGCTGCATTTCCATGAGCTTGATGCGCTGCTCTTCAGACATCGCCTGGGCCTGCAGATCCTGAATGACCGCAATCACCTGGGCCCGGAACTCAGCCGAAACCGGCGGCGGCTGGCGTCGCCAGTCAAATCGTCGTCGCTCTTCACCATCGCCGTTTCGCTCGGTTGATTTCGCCTCGGAGCGCTCATCCTTCACCGGCGGCGCATCATCCTGCTTCTCGCGGCGGGTCTCGGCCTGATCCTGCGCACTCGATGGGGTCACCGCCACTGCACCAAGTGCCACCAGACCCACTGCCATCAGTCGCCAACATGCGTTCATGGTTGTCCTCAAACCTTTGCCTCGCTCGTCCGGGTTACCGCCGTGTGCTGAGAACGACGTTCAGCGCCTGCAACTCCCGGTCGAGATCGTCATACTCTGAATCGCGGGCCGTCAGAATCGCACCGGCTTGATCATCACCCAACTCGAGAAGCAGCTCAATCTCCGATCGATCGGAGATGGGCAGGAAGATGAACGAAGAATTCGTCGAAATCGTCGGCGGGGTCGCCGGTCGAGTCGTCAACATGCTGCCCGCGAGCGCAAACCCCACCGCCATGCACGCCGCCATCGCGAGGCGGCCCCAGGCGATACCGCGCGAGGTTCGCCGATGAACAGCGATCCCACCCACCGGCCCGCTTCCTACCAGTCGCCGATCTCTCGACGAAGAGGGCAGGGACGATCGAGAAGATGCAAAGATCCGCTCGGAGAGACCCGCAGGCACTGAAGCATTGGCCTCGGCAGCCCACTGCGCAAGCAATCCCTCCACCCGGCGCAACTCCCGGGAGAGTTCCGGGGTGAGGTCCGCGGCGAAGTCGGTCGAGTCAGAATGGGCGTCGTATCGATGCATTTCGGGCTTCCGGTGGTCAAACGCCGAATGGTCATGGTTCATTGCGTAGACTCCGCAGAGGATTCGGTGGGTTCTCCGATGGCCGGTCCGAGAATGGCCGCCAGCTTCTTCAGGGCCCGGTGCTGACGGGCCAGCACCGTTCCCAATGGTTGATCGAGCACGGCGGCAATCTCCTTGAAGCTCAGCCCCGCAAAGTGGCGCAGGTGGACGATCTCCCGGTCCGCATCGGGAAGCTCCTGCATGGCAGCCCGGAGCGCCAGAATGTCATCGCTCAGGTCCGCGGTTGAAGGCGGTGTCGCCCCATCGCCGCGGCCCTTTCCCGCAAGGCCGGCCAGCGACTCGTGGTCGGTCGTTACCGCCTGCCGGCGACGCCGGCGCATCTCATCCCGCAATCGATTCATCGCGATGCGAAAGAGCCAGGACTCAAACCGCCCCTCTTCTATGTACTGCCCGATCTTTCCCGCCACGGTGCAGAAGGTTGACTGGGCAATCTCTTCCGCCAGATCCGGGTCGCCACAGTTCGCCCGCAGCAAACCGAACACCCGCGGCGCGTACAACTCCACGAGTTCGCGCCACGATGCCTCATCGCCATCGGCGGCGGCGCGAAGCAGGTTCTCGGATTGGTCGCTCTTCGGCTGATCCACGCCCAGTCATCATCCATCCAGATTCGCCACAGCAGATTCCTGCTGCGCGATGTGCACGAATCAGTCTAACGCTCGATCGCCTGAAGATTGCATCCCCCGGAGAAGAGATTTCCGTCGCTCGCCACCGCCACGTCCCGCCCAACCTGCCCGCCGCGAACGCCCCGCTACAATCGCGACCGCATGCAACGCCTTTTCGAACAACTCACGGCCTGGCCCATTCCGACACTGATTCTCGGTATCGGTCTCCTGCTCGCCGGCGGATGGTTGCTCGTGGAAGGCGCGGTCGGAATCGCCCGGCGGCTTGGCATATCGCCGCTCATCATCGGCCTGACCATCGTGGCCTTTGGAACCAGCGCGCCGGAGTTGTCGTTCAATATCATCGCCTCGCTCAACGACAACAGCGATCTCACGTTCGGCAATGTCATCGGCTCCAACATCGCGAACATCGGCCTGGTTCTTGGCCTGAGCGCGCTGATCGCGCCGCTCACACTGCACAGCGCAATTCTCAGTCGCGAAGCACCGATGCTGATGCTGGTGACGCTCATGGTCCTTGCGATGGGCCTGCTGCCGCCGCACGCCACCGCGAACGGCGCGATTGTCGATGGCTTTGCCCCGCTGGAAGGCGTCGTCCTGCTGGTGGGATTCCTGGTGTTTCTGGCCATCTGGCTGTATGTCGCCCAATCCGACCGAAACGACCCGGTCGCGCGGGAAGCCATCGAGATGGCGAACCCCGCATCCGGCGGGCGATCCATCGCCATCTCCGCCATTTTCTTCATCGTCGGCCTGGGTCTCCTCATCGTCGGCGGAAAGGCGACCGAAATCGGCGCGGTCTCGCTGGCACGGGCATTCGGCCTGAGCGAAGCCATCATCGGACTGACGATCATCGCCATCGCCACCAGTCTGCCCGAAGTTGCGACCAGCATCGTTGCCGCCGCCCGCGGGCAGACGGATATCGCGATCGGCAACGTCATCGGCTCGAACGTTTTCAACCTGCTGCTCGTGCTCGGCGCAAGTGCGGTCATCTCCCCCGTCGCGGCACCGGCCATTCACGGTCAATGGGACCTTGTTGCGATGACCGTACTCACCGCCGTGCTGCTCGCGTTCATTCTCATCGGCAAACACACCATCTCGCGCCCCGCCGGTGCGATCTTCGTCCTGCTCTATGCGGTGACGATCGGATGGTCAGCGCTGCGTGAGATGGGCGCTCAGGACGCGCCCGCGTAACCATCGTCCACAGAGTACGTCAGGTTCGCAAAGCGCGTGGCCGAAGAATCCCACCGCAGCTTGACGAGACCCGTCGGACCGTTGCGCTGCTTGGCGATGATCACCTCCGCCACGTGCGTCGGCTCCCAGTGCTCATCTTCCTTGTGGTAGTAATCTTCACGGTGCAGGAGCAGCACGACGTCCGCATCCTGTTCGATCGCTCCCGATTCGCGCAGATCGCTCAAGCGTGGCTTGTGCC
>CBFGRU010000163.1:0-7129 GCA_965651255.1 uncultured Phycisphaerales bacterium | reverse complement strand
GGCTCAGGAGGAAGAGAAAGTAGCTCATTGTTGATGGGTGCCCATGGTCGCCGGGGCGATTGGCGGCACATCAGCCATCGTCTTTGGTGTGCTGGATTATTCCGCGACCGGCGCGATCGAGTAGTTGGGCGATTCGCGCGTGATCTGAATGTCATGCGGGTGGGATTCGATGACGCTGGCGGCGGTGACCCGTACGAAGCGGGAATCGCGACGGAATTCATCGATGGTGCGGCAGCCGCAGTAGCCCATCGCCGAGCGGATGCCCCCCACCATCTGGTAGACGAAGTCCGCGAGCGGGCCGCGGTACGGTACGCGACCTTCGACCCCTTCGGGAACGAACTTGCGGCTCTCGGCGATGGATGCCTGGCCGTAGCGATCGGCGGAACCGGCGGCCATCGCCCCCTCGCTGCCCATGCCGCGATAGCTCTTGAATCGCCGGCCGCGATGAATGACCAATTCGCCCGGTGATTCATCGAGACCCGCGAACAGACTGCCCATCATCACGCTGCTGGCTCCGGCGGCGATGGCCTTGGCGATATCGCCCGACTGTCGTACCCCACCATCGGCGATGACCGGCACACCTGCTTCGGCGGCAACGCGGCACGCTTCAAAGATGGCGGTCAGTTGCGGAACGCCGACACCGGTGACCACGCGCGTGGTGCAGATTGAACCGGGGCCGATGCCCACTTTCACCGCATCGACACCGGCATCAATCAACTCGCGGGCGGCAGCGGCGGTGGCGATGTTGCCGGCGATCAGATCGATATCGTACCGTGCGCGAATCTCCTTCACGGTACGAATGACGTTCTCGCTGTGGCCGTGGGCGGTATCGACAATGATGACATCGACTTCCGCCTCGATGAGGGCCTCGACCCGTTCCATCTGCATGACACCCACCGCAGCCCCGACGCGAAGTCGGCCGCGCGGATCGCGACAGGCGTGCGGATGCCGCTGAATGTTGTCGATATCGCGCATGGTGATCAGCCCGGCGAGTCCGCCGATGTGATCGACCAGCAGGAGTTTCTCGACGCGATGCTCGGTCAGAATCCGCTCGGCCTGCTCGAGGGTGGTGTCCGGCGGTGCGGTGACGAGATTCTCCCGCGTCATCACGTCGCCGATGCGCGCGGTGGGCGATTCGAGGAACTTCATATCCCGCCGGGTCAGGATGCCCACGACTTTGCCGCGGCGTTCGCCGTTCAGCGTCACCGGAAAGCCGGAGACGTTGTGTTCATCCATGAGCCGCATGGCATCAGCGACGGTGTGCTCCGGGCCGAGGGTGACGGGGTCTGCAATGACGCCGTTTTCCGATCGCTTGACCTTGGCGACTTCCCGCGCCTGGCGAGCAGGCGGCATGTTCTTGTGAACGATGCCGATTCCGCCCTCCTGGGCGAGTCCGATCGCGAGCCGCGATTCGGTGACGGTATCCATCGGCGCGGAAATCAGGGGAATGTTCAGTTGGATGTTTCGGGTGAGCGAGGTTGAGGTATCAACCTGATCCGGCGTGACCGAGCTTCGCTGCGGTATCAGCAGCACATCATCAAAGGTCATGCCATCGAGAACGATCTTCTGCTCCATCGGACAATGATCGCGGGTGTAAGGTGGTCTGTCAACGTGAATCGCTGCGGGGAGGGTGTTTCCGCCGAAAGATTCCCCTTCGCGCCGTGGGAACTTCTGCTACACTGGCCGGTCTGTCCGAAGGTCGGGCGACGGCAGTGTGGGGACGCGTCCGTAGCCGATCATCGGCCATCCCGCGGCGATCGAATCGCCTGTGGGCGGGTCGGTGTTGGGAACAGCAGGAAGGAACCGCCCCTTGCGAGCGGACGAATCGTCCCACTTGGAAACGTACCGATCCATTCTTTCCCGTGATTGCCTTACCGCCCGCTGCGGAACGCATGGTTGATACCGCCGTGCGGCTGAACCAGTTGCCTCCAGGAGATTCGCGAAGATGGCGTTAGAACAGCTGATGGCTGACCCGGTGCACCACGATCGTGGCACCACCAAGGGCGAAGGAACCACCGCCCTGCGGAAGTATCTTGAAGCAGCCATTCGATATGGCGCATCGGATATCTTCATCAAGAGTGAACACATTCCGCGGGTTCGACTTCGCAACGAACTGAAGGCCCTGCAGACCGAGGCAACCAGTCTGGACCTCATGTTCCAGATTGCCAAGGACACGCTCGACGAACGGCAGTACAGCCATTTTCACCGGCACGGCTCGATCGACCTCGCGTATGAGTTCGACGATGACAACCGCTTCCGTGTGAACCTGTTCATGGCCCGCGGCAAGCCATCGATCGCGGCCCGCCTGATTACCTCCAACATCAAGCGGTTCTCCGATCTGCACGTCCCGGAGATTCTCGGCCAGGTGGCATTGAGCGCCTCGGGTCTGGTGCTTTTCTCCGGCGTCACCGGTTCGGGAAAGTCCACTTCCATCGCGTCCATGCTGCAGTATGTGAACGAGCGCAAGCGCGTGCACATCGTCACGATTGAAGATCCGATCGAGTACATCTTCAAGGATGACAAGGCGATCGTGCACCAGCGCGAAGTCGGCATCGACTGCGTGAACTTCAACGAAGCGCTGCGCGCCCTCGTGCGTGAAAACCCCGACGTCGTGCTGGTCGGCGAAATGCGCGACTACGAAACGTTTGAAGCGGCGATTCGTGCTGCGGAAACCGGCCACCTCGTCTTCGGAACGATTCACGCCTCGTCGGCGTGGCAGACGTTCGGTCGTATCTACGACCTCTTCCCGCCGGAAGAGCGCGACCAGATCCGCAAGCTGCTCGCCTACAACCTGCGGGCGATCATCTACCAGAAGCTTCTGCCCACGCTGAAGCCGGAGATTCCGCGTATTCCCGCCCTCGAGATTCTGCTCAACACCCCGATCGTCGAGAAGTACATTCTCGAAGCACGTGAGGGCGAGCTTCTCGAAGTCATCAAGCAAAGTCGCGAAGAAGGAATGATTGACTTCGTCAGCTCGCTTGTGGAGCTGGTTGAGAAGGAATACATTCACCACCGTGTCGCTTTGACGGCGACTCCGAAGCCCGAAGAACTCAAGATGCGCCTGAAGGGCATCATGACCTCCTGACCCATTCAGAGGACCCACCGACACCATGCATCTGCTTGCGAATGCCGATTGGGCCATCATGACCAGCCCGTTCAACTGGCTGCTCATGGGACTTGTGTTCCTGCCATGGGCGTGGCTGATTTCCAGCAAGCTCGACAAGGACGCCCTGTACTTCCATCTGAACCGGCGAATGTGGAATGGCATCCACCTGGCCTCGGGTGCCGTCGCGTTGGCGGTGATGCTGCTGATCCCGATCTTCTGGATCGGCATCTTCGCAGGCATCATCGTCCTCTGGACGCCCATCCTCATTTACTGGCAGATTCGCAACAAGAACGTCCCCGACGAAGAGAAGTTCTATCTCTCCAGCGAATCGCTTACCCAGAAGCTCGAAGCGCGCAAGCGCGCTGCCGCCACCCGGCATGCAGCCATTACCTTCATCGACTTCAAGGGAAACCCGCGCGATGTACCGACCAAGGAGCACGCGCTCTTCGGCGTTCATCTGCTTGCGGAAGATCTGCTGGGCCCGGCGACCGCATCGCGGGCGACGCGCGTCGAGATGGCGCCTTCGCAGAATGGGTACGTCGTCGCTCAGACCATCGACGGCGTGCGCTACCGCCGCGACCCGCTCCCCGCTGACGGCGCAAATCAACTCATTGACTACCTGAAAGACATCGCCGGCCTTGATGTTCAGAATCGCCGCCGTCGCCAGGTGGGTACCTGCAAGATGACCGGACCGAGCGGTCAGAAGACCGTTACGATCACAACCCAAGGAAGCTCCAGCGGTCAGGAACTGCGGGTTGATTTCGATCGGGCGGATCAGCTCACGCGCCCCTTCGATTCAATCGGCCTCCTGCCGCAGCAGATCGAGGCGCTCAAGCAGTTCGATACCTCGGAGAATCGCCACGGGGTGATTCTGCTCGGCGCGCCATCAGGGCATGGCCTGACCACAATGGGGTATTCCTTCACCGGTCGGCACGATTCCTACACCACCAACGTCAAGGTCTTTGAACGCGAGCAGATGATCAAGCTCGACGGCGTGGACCATGTGGTGTTCGATCCCGCCAACGGCGAGAGCGATTTCGCCACGCATCTTCAGTCGATTCTTCGCCGCGACCCCGATGTGGTTCTGATCAGCGACATCGAAGAAGGGCGAACCGCGCAAGTGGCGGCCGGCCCCGGCATCGAGGGACCGTTGATCTATGTCGAGCAGCGTCTTGGCTCCGTGCAGGAGCAGATCGTTGACTGGGTCAAGCGCGTCGGGGACCTGAAGCAGGCGATCAAACCGCTCCGCGCGGTGGTGAACGCTCGTCTGGTTCGCGCGCTCTGCCCGAACTGTCGACAGGCGTACCGGCCCAGTCCGGAACAGCTCAAGAAGCTGGGCCTTCCCGCCAACGTTCAGCAGTTGTACAAAGCCAGCGGAAAGGTGCAGGTCAAGAACAAGATCGAGAACTGCTCCGTCTGCCAGGGGAGCGGATACTTCGGTCAGACCGGCATCCTCGAAGTGATGGTGCTCGATGATCAGGCCCGCAAGCTGCTGATGAACAACGATCTTCAGGGCGCGTACATGCACTGTCGCGGCAAGGGCATGCTGTTCATGCAGCAGGCCGCTCTCAAGCGCGTGGTGGAAGGCGTGACCTCGCTCGAAGAAGTCGTGCGCGTCACGACGCAGCAGGCCAAGTCTTCACCGCCTCGTCCGCAACCGACGGCATCGACCCCGTCCTGACGCATCGCTCGCATCACCACCCCACGCATTCCCAGACAGGAAGCGTTCTCATGGAAACAGTCTTTCAGGTCATCGTCATTGGCGCCGTCGCCCTGATTACCTACTGGTGGGCCAACCAGGGGTTGTTCAGTGCACTGCTCCACTTCCTCTGCGTCGTGATGGCAGGTGTGATCACCTTTGCCTTCTGGGAACCGCTGGTTGTCGGCGCCCTGCTCAAGAACTCGTGGTTTGACAACTACGCGTGGGGCTCATCATTCATCGCCATCTTTGCGTTGAGTCTGGTTGGCCTCCGTGTCGCCTTCGACAAGCTCGTGCCCAACAACGTTGATATGCCGAACAACGTGAACCTGCTCTTCGGCGGGGTCTTCGGGTTCGGTTCTGCGGTGCTTTCGGTCGGCATGACGCTCCTCGGGCTGGGCATGCTGCAATCGCACTCGGTCATCATGGGCTTCACCGGCACCACCCGCAGCACCGACTTGCGCGCGAGCGTTGACAACGATGTGCAACTCTGGGTACCCGTCCATACCTGGACCACGCAGTTCTTTGAGTTCCTCAGCGCAGGATCAATGTATCCCACCGGGTTCCGCGAACCGTTGAAGCAGTACTTCCCCGACCTGGACAAGCACTCCTGGCACCTCGTGCGGGATACGTTCAAAGATGGACAGTCACGCATCACCCTGCCGCCTGAATCGGTCAACATCGTCGGTGTGTGGCGGACCGATGAGCGCGTCGTCGTCGGCGTCAAGTTTCTTGTCAGCGCGTTCGATCGCGCGGATCAGTTGATCATCAGCAAGTCGCAGGTTCGGCTGCTCGCGTATCGGAATGGTCGCACATCGGATCCAGTTTCCGTCGGTCACCCCGACCGCTGGACACAACAGGTGCAGGGCGAACGGTGGAATACCTACCTCTTCGATGACCCCAGCCACTATGCCACCAGCATTCCCGGTCAGCAGGAATCGACCGTGTACTTCGAGTTCCCGGTCGGCCAGGGCTACGGGTTCATCGAACGCGGCTCGACCCCGCAGTACGTGCAGGTGAAGGGTCTTCGGTTCCGACTGCCCGCGGTGGAAGATCTGGAATCAACCGCGCTCGCGGGCCTTCGGATGAGCGGATTCAATCAGACCTTTGAACCGCTGGAAGACGACCCGACCGCCCCGATGGTGCGCGGAACGGATATCGAGATCAGCAACACGATTTTCCCACTCGCCGTCTCGATCAACTCCCTTCGCAGCATCGAAGCAAACGAAGAACGGTTCCTGACCAACGGGTTCCAGGCCTTCGTTAAGGGCGCGGAACGCGGTAACCGCGACACCCGCATCGTCGGCATCTACTCATCGCCCGGCGCGAAGGTGATCAAGGTCAACGTCAGTCGGGATTCAACGTGCAGCATCTTCGATGAAGTCCTTCTGAACCGCGCGGGCGGCGAAGAGGGCGCAGCGCCCGTGTTGATCGATTCGCTCGGTCGGCGCTACTTCCCGAAGGGGTACATTCTCGACCTCTCCGTCGAACGTGAAGTGCATATCAACCTTCAGCCGGGCAGCCCGATCACCTCGGTGGCGGACCTGCCCCGACTGCCGACGAGCAACGCCAACAAGATGTGGCTGCTCTACGAAGTGACCGAAGGGGTCACGCTCACAAGCTTCCGCCTGAATGAGCTGACGGTGGCGCGGTGCAACATCGTCGTGAACCCCTGACCGAAAGCAACCCCTGCACATTGGCGAACAGGCCGGACGACAACGTCCGGCCTGTTTTCATTCTGTCCTTTGCATCCGGGGATGAACTTTCCCGATGACCGTCAACGGCTGGATTTCAGGAAACGTTCAACGTAGTTGACATCCATGTCAACATCAATGAACTGCCGATTGTCGAGCAGTCTCAGATGCAGCGGAATCGTCGTGCGAATCGGGCCGATCTCAAACTCGCGCAGCGCCCGTCGCATTCGCGTTATCGCTTCATCGCGGGTCGGCGCGTGGACGATGAGCTTGCCGATCATCGAGTCATAGTTCGGCGGAATTCGGTACCCCGCATGGACATGCGTATCCAGCCGGACGCCAAAACCGCCGGGCGGGTTGAACGTCTCCACCAACCCGGGCTGCGGCGCGAAATTGCGGTCAGGATCCTCCGCATTGATTCGACACTCAATCGCATGGCCGTTGATGCGCACATCATCCTGTGTGACGGACAGGCGCTCGCCGGAGGCCACGCGAATCTGCTCTTTCACGATGTCGATGCCGGTGATCATCTCCGTCACCGGATGCTCCACCTGGACGCGCGTGTTGACTTCCAGCATGTAGAAGTCGCCGTGCTTGTCCATGAGGAACTCGACGGTGGCGGCACCGGCG
>CBFGRU010000162.1:0-7146 GCA_965651255.1 uncultured Phycisphaerales bacterium | reverse complement strand
GGCAGCATTCCCAGGGTCAGTACCGAAAGTGGCGGCAGGATGGAGTGTGTCTCCGAATCAGAGGCAAACGTCAGCAGCAACAGCAGTTCCGCACCGACCCGGTGGGCTTCCTGGCGCACAGCATTCAGCACGTGCCCGCGTTGTCCTCGTTCAGGTCGTGTGGGCGGGGGCGCGAGGACGATGACATCTGAAATCCCGTACAGTGATCCCAACTCTTCGCGATGGTCGGTCGTCAGCGTTTGCGTGAGTGAGAGAAAGTCCCCATCGTCGTACCGGGTGCGCGCTTCCGAAATGTAATGCCTTCCTGATTGCTGAATACGCGCGACCGCGAGCGTGGCGGGCAAGGTCGCCGCAACCGTGGTTGTTGGCTGCGCTGGCAGCGCGTACTCATACTGCTTCCCTCCCTGCTGGTGGGGCAGGCCCGCCCCACGAAGGTCGAAGGGGTCCGCACCACTGCGCGGATGCCAGCACCCGCTCAGCAGGCCGAGCATCGCGATGAATGCGACCAGCACGTTGCTGGTTGGACACTGATTCAGATAGGGACTCGAATCGCGCCTTGACATGATGAAGTCTCGTAATGCAGTTCGATGAGCCGAGCAGCGCTGTCGATTGCGGATAAATGGGTCCCTGCACGCCCTAATCATCGCGACCGGCGTGACCGCGCGATCCCGGTGAGACGGTGGTTTCATACCGCACACCGTCAGGGACGGGGACCGCGATGGGTACGGTTGTTCCGTAGGCGCCCTCGGTGCGGGAAGAAGAATCCACGGCGATGAATGCGGTGTACGCGCTCATCAGGCCGTGCGCCAAGGCAACTGACTTCACACGTTCAGGAAGTTGCCTGGCCAGAGTTGCATCAACGGTCGCGCGGTTCATCAGCTCCATCAGCGATCGTCGCGCCCAGATTTTCTCGATTGCAGGATGGGCCTGCTCATCAAGCATCTCCGCACTGACTGCGACCGGAACCGTCAACTCATGTTCGCCGGCAAAGCCACGAACACGAATCATCGCCTGACCGGTACGCGGGAGTGACCCCGGGTCGAATCGGCCGCTGATGGAAATCGGCCGGCCCACAAAGAGGTCGGGAAGTTCGTTCGGATAGACATCCCGCACGGCGAGTCCACCCCAGTCAATCTTCAGATGTTCCATTGCCGGATGGGCAGCGCGATCGATGAATGCCTGCATGATTGAGATGGGATCATCGTGCGCGCCGATGTACGCCACCGCACCTTCACCAAGCGCTGCCATGCGCTCCATGAGATATCGATTGACCGAAGAACCAATACCGAACGAGAAGACTCTCGCTCCGTTCAAGCGGTGCTGCATCTCGCGCAGAATCTCCGTTTCATTCCCGATGTACCCATCGGTCAGGAAGACGACGTAGCGCTGGCGGTTCTCATCCATCGGGAAGTCGAGCGATGCCTTGATGCCTTCGATCATCATCGTTCCGCCGCCGGAACTCAGAGTCTGAAGATGCTGCACGCCGCGTTGTATGTTCTCCCTCGTGGCGGAGAGCGGGCGCGATCCAAGGGCGCTGGCGCTCTCGGAGAAACGAATGATCTGGAATGAATCCTCCGGCCGCAATTGTTTCAGGGCGTACTCGGCGGCCTCTCTCGCCTGCTTCAGCGGAAGGCCCGACATGCTCCCCGATGTATCCAGCACGAACACCATCTCAATCGGACGTCGCTGAATCGACTCCAGCGCGGCGGGGGGCATGATCGTGAGATTGAAGTACCCATCATCGCCCGCGCGGTGCACGATCATTCCGGCCTTCGTCTCCGTACCGGCGAGGCGATACCGCAGGACAAAGTCTTTGTTGGGAATAGTGTCCGACGGCGCGAGCGCCACCCGCGCCCGGTCGCTGCCATCCCACTCGGTGCGAATCACGTGGGTGGACGAGGCAAGCGATTCGATCGCCATCCCCGCCTCGATCGCGACGTTCACCGAGATGTCGTGGCCGGAACGCTCGTTGGGCGAGAGGTAGCGGACATCGGTGCCGGATTGATTCGTGCTCGCCGGCGCGGAGCGCGCGGTCGCCGTGATGGGGTCGTTCGATCCCGGCGGGTTGAACCGCGGGCCGACCACCATCGGAAAGATGAACTCGTACCACCCATCAACCTGGGTGATGGTGTGGAAGTATTTGATGTCGATATCAATGGAAGCGCCGGGCTCGAGGTTGGCAACCTTCTGCGTGAAGATGTTGGGGCGTTCCTGCGTGAGCAGTGAAGCGCGATAGCCCTGCGCCCGCGCTTCTTCGTAGATCTGCTCCGCCTCTTCGCGCTCACGGATGATGCCGCGGATCGTGCGGCCCCCGATTGTCATGAGGAAGTCGTACACCGCCGCATCGTCCGGCAGCGGAAAGACGTAGACCGCTTCAACCTTGCCGTTGTAGGGATTGCGGTACTGTTGTGTGACCTGCACACTCGCGATGGTTGATGCGATGGATGCATTCACCGCCGTGTGCTCGAGCGGCATGGGAATGATGAGGGGTTCTTCACGAGCGACATCGACGCCGATGAGGCCGCCGCATGGCATTTCGGTGAGCAGTAGATCGGGTCGATTCAGAATCTGCGTGGCGTAATGCTTCACCTGCCGATCGAGTTCGGCGTGATCGATCGGTTCGCGTGTGTTGTCGGGACTGGTACGGGGCGCGGGCTTCGCGATAACCCACACTTCATCCGCGCCGCCGATTGGAACCGTGCTCTTCTTGATAGTGGGGCCGTCAGTTCGGCGAGTGCTTAGAGATGGCCAATCCTCCGGGTATTGGACAAGCCCAGTCGTGGAGCGCGGGCCTGCACCCGCGAGGTCTGGATACGGAGCAACCGCTGCCTCTCGATTCCTCATGATGCTCCAAGCGAAGCCATTCTCCTTGTCGCGGTCGATGCGCTGGACGTCCATCCACATCTGAGTCGTCTGAATTGCATCTCGCAGCGCCAATGCCGGCGGGTTCATAGGATCAAGTAGGAGAATCTGATCAACCACCTGCAGCGCCTCGTCATAGCGCATCTGCATTTGAAGCTCACGAACGGTGAGCAGATTTGCATCAATCTGTGATTGTTGCGAACTCGAACCGAACGTCGGCTCAGAATGCTGCCTTGGCGACTGTTCGCGTGTACCGCTCACCATCGGGGCGTTGCTTTCGCATGACGCGAGAATCAGCAACAGCGCCGAGAAGCCGATCAACAGCACAAAGCGGATGGTCGTAGGCAACTTCATGGTTAGTCGTCCTCTTTCACGGTGTCATTGTCATCTGTTGTATTGTGCGGTGCCAGTGAAACACTCGCGCGCAGCGGCCGGCCGTCGACGGTGGCGACGGCGGTCAGTTCGACATCAAACTCAGGCGCAGCATTTCCCCGCACATGCACGTGCAAGGTGGCGACGCGTATACGTCCCGTCGGCAGTTGTTCGGCAGAGTCAGTAGAGAAACTCGCGACGATGATGCGCCCGGTTGTGAGCGCTGCCGGGTCATACGTTGGCGGCTCGTTGAACGCCCCAGCCGATCCGCCTTCCAGGCCGACGATCGTCGCTGCACCCGTGCGATCTCTGATCTCCACCTGCCATGCAGCAAGCGGCGCCGAGGCGGTCTCGATGTAGAGGTCAAATGTCACGAATCGTTGCGCCCGCTCGTCGGGAACGTTTTCCGATGACTGCGCGTGCGCGATGGCGCCTGTTGTCAATGCCCAGGCGACAGGAATCGTCGCGACCATCCCTGCGGAGAGGAGGGCCATCATCAAGATGTTCATCGCGCGACGACTCATCAAGAGGCCTGCCCAGTCTGATGTTGGCGGTTGATGCGAACAGCGCGCTCTGCGATCGCCTGGACATCGCGGTCATCGATCGTTCCATCGCGGTTGAGGTCCCAGACCGGCTGCAACGTCCTGCCGCGTTCAATTGAACGTGCCAGAGCGAATGCATCCAGCACATCAACCCGACCGCTGCGATCAACGTCGGCTGCTGCCACGACCCGCGGTTGGGCGGCCCGCGATGTCAGGACCATGACCACCGCGATGGAAGCGGCCAGCGCGGCCCATCGCGAGAGCTGCCTTGGTAGGTGTTGAGTTGACCGCCGGTCGAGTTGCCGCACAGCGCTCGCGCGAACAACCGCATCCAGCGTGCTGGTATCCAGACCAGGTCCAATGGGGTACATCGTTCGCAATGCTTCGGACAGCGCATCGCGGTTCAGATCTCGCTCGATGTCAAGCAGATCGGTCGGTCGCATGGATGTCAGGCGTTCGTTCTTCATGGGTTCGTGGCGGCCAATGCGTGGCCGGCACTCCTTGAGCGCGCGGGGTCGAGTATGGTTCATGAATCGGTGAAAAAAAGTTCGCGGGCGGCCGGATCATCCCGCAGCAGCCGAAGGGCGTGGTGCAGACGTGATTTCACCGTGCCCAGCGGGAGGTTCATGGCCAGCGCGATTTCGTCGAGGGTGAAGCCGTCGATGATGCGGAGCAGCAGCACTTCCCGGTGCCCGGCGCTGAGGCGATCGAGTGCCGCCCGAAGGATTCTCGATCGGTCAGTGGATTCGTGCCCGGCCGGGGCCGCACCGCGTGAAGGCGCCAGGAACGGCGCATGGGCGCGTGCGGTGCGCTCGCGACGATGATGTGTCAACGAGAGACTGCGCACGATGGTGTAGAGATAGGTGCGCACCTGGGCGGTCAATTCAAAGGGCGGGGCGTGCGGCGGAAAGCGGCGCAGCCAGTACAGAAACGATTCCTGGGTGATATCCATCGCGCGGTCCGCATCATGGACAAAGCGCATCGCCACGGACAGGCACCAGTCACGGTGACGCTCGTAGAGTTGTGCAAAGGCAGCGGATTCACCATCGTTCACGCGCGCTACCAGCAACCGATCGCTCGGCTCGGAAGGCGGGGTCGAAGATGGCGTTGTGAACGCATTCATCACGCTGGCGTCGAGTTCAGGGCGCTCACACCGTAGCGTCTTGCGATGCCGGCCGCGAGGACCAGTGCTCAGCGGTACACTGTCGCGATGGTGCCGATCTATATCACACTTTCGCTTTGCGCGATTCTGGCCGGGCTTCTCGTGTATCGGTACGACCTGTACGATCGTGAGCCATGGTGGATGCTCATCGTCGCCGCTCTGGGCGGTGCCGGGGCCATGTGGTTTTGTGGATGGTGGGAGGACCAGACGCTGAGCTGGCTTGGCGGGCCGATGTATGCGCCCGCGACGCTGGCGATGGTGGCGGCCACGCATGAGGAACTGGCGCGATTCGTCGTGGTGGTCATGCTCGCCTTCGTATTCAAACGACAGGTGAACGACCCCATGGATGGCCTGATCTACGGATCAATGGCGGGGCTCGGCATGGCGGTGAATGAGTCGCTGTTCTATCTCGACCTGATTCCACCGAAGTCCAGTGTCATGCCGCCCTCGGAGTTGATCCGCCTCACCGGGCACCTGGTCATGGGCGGCATCGGCGGCTTTGGAATTGGTGTGGCCGTCATGCGCGAACGGCGCGCCCTGTGGGTCGCCCCCGGATGTCTCTTTGTGGCGATGGGGCTGCACTTCGTCTGGGACTGGATCGCGTTTACATCGCTCATCGATGGGCGCTCGGGACTGCATGTCTTCGGAGCCATTGCGGTGATGCTGTTCGGGCTTCTCTTCTACGGCATGCTGGTGGTCGTCGGCAGCGACTGGTCGCGCCGAGTCTTCGCACCGCACTCGACCAAGGTTCTCTGGGGCTGGCCAATGAACATTGTCCTGGAACTGTTACGGCAGCGATCCCCTCATCAATCTTCAGAGAATCGCGGTCAACGTTGAGTTCACCAACGACAAGACGACCGAAGGTGTCGGTCGTCGAGTCGATCCACCCGCCGTCGATTCGCGGGTACTTCTTTTTCATTTCAACACGAAATCACGTCGCCGGTTACGCGGACTTCTTGGTCTTCTTCGAGGCAGCGGACTTTGACGCATTCTTGGGCGGCGCAGTCGAAGGCGCGGCACTGGTTGATTCGGTGGCGGCATCGCTCTTCGACGGTTTCTCCGTCGCGGGTTTTTCGGTGCCGGCCTCCTTGTTGGCAGTGGAATCTGCTGCGGGTTTGGAGTCTGACTCCGCTGCCTTCTTGTAACTGTCGCTGCGATAGTCGGTTTCGTAGAAACCGCTGCCTTTGAAAATGACGCCGGCGCCGGTCCCGATGAGACGCTGCAGCTTGTTCTTCCCGCATGCGGGACACTTGCGCTTCACGGGCGCGGTCATGGACTGAAACAACTCGAACTCGTGCCCGCAGGCATCACACTGATAGTCATACGTTGGCATGAGAGGGAAACTCCTCCGGTAGATGACGACTCATCACTCCGGTTCGGGCGCGACCGCGACTTTGGCGGGTCGGATCACCTGGTCGGCAGTTGCATAACCGGGGCTGAAGAGCGTTACAATGTGACCCGGGGCGACCTCTTCATCGGCCTGCCGCAACATGGCCTGATGCTGGTTGGGGTCGAAGGCATCACCGCGCGCCGGCGCGATGCGCATCACGCCGTGTGTCTCCATCGCCTTCATCAACTCATCGCGCACCAGACCGACGCCATGCAGCAATTGTTCAGTGGTCACTTTCTGCGCATCCTGCTCAAGTGCACGATCAAAGTGATCCAGAATGTCAACCACATCGCGCAGCACGCGCGTTCGACCTTCGATGCGGGCGCGTCGCTCGTTCTCAGAACTTCGCCGCTGGAAGTTGGCGAAGTCGGCAAGTGCGCGCTGTCGTGCTGCGACCGCCTCGTCACGCTCGTGAGTGAGTTGGTCAATGAGCGCGGCCGTTTCGTCTACGGCATCGGTCTCGCCGCTCGGTCGGTCGGACTGATCGCGAGCGCCTTCGGGCTCAATCGGCGATGTCTCGGTCGGTTTGTCCTTGGCGTTCATCATCATCGTCGGCTGCAAGGGTCATTGACTGGGGTAAAGAGCGAACGGTGAAACTAACTGCCCGTCACCGCGCCGCGGAGTTTCTCCCACCACGACTGCGGTCCGTTGCGGACAGGCACTTCTTCCGTTTCGGCGTATTCCTTCAGAAGTTTGCGCTGCTTTTCCGAAAGCTTGCGCGGCACGATGAGCTGCGCGAGAATGATCAGGTCTCCGCGGTGACCGCTGCGCAGATTCGGCAGCCCATGGCCGGAAAGTCGAAAGATCTTGCCGTGCTG
>CBFGRU010000161.1:0-7170 GCA_965651255.1 uncultured Phycisphaerales bacterium | reverse complement strand
CCAAGAAACAAGCCCGGCCGGGCGTTGCTGCCGGGTCGGGCCCGTTCCTGGAGAGGAAGGAGAGAAAGAGAGAGCTTGGGACGCCCGCGGGCAGGCGGGACGTGTGGAGTTCTGCAAGGAAAAGCACCATCCCGCTGCCTCCTTTTCGCGCCAGCTTCAAAATTCTTCCGGTTTTCGATGGCCCACGATTCTTAGGGGCAGTACCCGCAATGCCTCAGCGATCTGACTCCCGCAGACTCTTGGCAATCGCCTTCTCATGCAAGGGAACGCTCACTCGATCAAGCGTCTCCTTCGCCCGCTGAAAGACATCCGGATCGACCGAGTGGGGCGAGCTCTTTGCCTGCACAATCAATCCCTCCACTTCGGCCAGATGGTGGTTAAGGGGTCCGCGCAACTCGCTCGGCAACTGTTCGCCAAGGCGAACCATCGCTTCACGTATCCACTTCACATCGAGCGATGCATTCACCGCCAGGTCAATCAGGCGATGAGCACGCATGTCATCCTTTGCATGGGCGAATGCCTCTTCCTCCAACCGATCGACCTCCTCACGGGTCAGACCGTATCGCGGAATGACTTGAATCGAGGATCGGCGGCCGGACCGACGTTCTCGCGCATGAACGCTGAGGATCCCGTTCGCATCAACCAGGAACTCAACTTCCACCTGCGGAATACCCGCAGGCATCGGCGGGAGTCCGCGAAGGTGAAACTCCGCGAGCGATCGACAATCGCCAACCAGTTCCCGCTCACCTTGCAGAACGTGAATCTTGATACTGGTTTGACCATCGACCGAGGTTGAGAACAATTCCGTCGCGCGAGTCGGTACGGTCGTATTTCGCATGATCAATTTGGCGACCGCACCACCGACCGTCTCGACCCCAAGTGATAGTGGAACCACATCGAGAAGCAACATGTCGCGGGTCGTTCCGGCGAGGATGGCGCCCTGTACGGATGCACCCAGTGCAACAACCTGATCCGGGTCAAGGGCAGTGTACAACTCTCGACCGAAGAGGTGCCCCACCAACTCGCGCACCAGCGGAATGCGCGTCGATCCGCCGACCATCACCACGCGATCGATCTCACTTGCCGCAATTCCGGCATCACGCAGTGCACGTTGACACGCGGTGAGCGTGCGCTCCACCCACGGCTGAATCATGGACTCCAGTTCCGCACGAGTGAGTACGCGCTCGTACACACGATCCTCGCCAAGGTCCACGCGCAGAATCGCAGAGTCCTCAGCGGAGAGACGAATCTTCGCTGCCTCAGCAAACGTACGCAACGCCTGCCGGGTTGCCGGTGGAAACGACAACTCCTGGCCGAACCGGGCACGAATCTCGTCCATGACCAGCGTAATGATCATTCGATCAACATCATCGCCCCCAAGATGAGTATCCCCCGCCGTCGCCATGACCTGGAAGTACGCATCGCCACCGTCTTCATCCGGCGGAATCATCTGCAGGATCGAGACATCGAATGTCCCACCACCGAGGTCATAGACCGCGATGGTTTCCGCATCCTTGACTTTGGCCTGCGGCAGGCCGATTCCGTAGGCAAGAGCGGCTGCGGTCGGTTCATTGACCAGGCGGACCACCTCAAGCCCGGCCAGTTGACCGGCATCGCGCGTTGCCTGCCGCTGTGCATCATCGAAGTAGGCGGGCACCGTAATGACGGCTCTCCGCACCGGCTGACCGAGCGCGATTTCAGCACGTTCTTTCAGTGCGCGAAGGATGAATGCACTGATCTCCTGCGGTGTGTGAGTACGTTCGCCAATACGAACGGCTGCGAGCGAGCGAGCTCCAGGGACAATCTCGTATTCCAGATGCGCGCGATCCGCGTCGGAATCGGAGTACCCACGCCCCATGAATCTCTTGATGCTTGCAATGGTTTCGGTCGGAAACTCAACGGCCTGATCGCGTGCCGCGTGGCCGACGATCGGTTGTTCCTGCGAACGCAGCCGCACGACCGAAGGAAGAAGCGCCCGCCCCTGATCATCGCAGAGAATGCGCGGGCCACGAAGATCGCAGATCGCGACGAGTGAATTCGTGGTCCCCAGATCAATGCCGACAATCACAACATCATCGGTCTTCTGCATTGGGCTTTTCGCTGACATGATCCAAGTCTAGGCCATCGCATCGCCACCACGGTGAATGCACTGATGCAACGCCCCATCACACTCGGGCAATGTCGCGCTCGGCGGAAAGCCGCGTGCAGGAGCAGACTCTCGCGTGATTCTTCAGTCGAACTGCATCTCGAACGATGAATCGGATATCGTTCGAGTGAACGTAAGAATCGCATCGATTCCGCGGTGACCGTCTTCCAGGGCAAAGAGATTATCCGCGATGTATTGCCCGCTTCGCTGGTACTGAACGTTCGGCGGCGTCATCGTGTCCAGATACTCAATGTGGCCATCGCCGAACACGATGTTACCTTTCCATTGTCCGGTCGCTGGATCGCAATTCCACGACTCAGGATTGGGCTGCCCATCTCTCGGCCCGCGGTTGCCCATCAGTGGAAACATGGATGATGCACCAACTGTCCAGTACTGTCGAACACGGTTTCCGAGCAGAGGCATATGCGCAAACGAGACATGCGACTCACGCTCAAGGTCGGCTTTGAAGTTCGGATCCCAGTATTGACCGTTGACCGGGTCGTACGCGTTTCGGTTGTACTCATAGAACTCGTTGACGAGCATACTTTGCTCAGCGCCGGAAATCAGCATCGATGGGTACACCGTGTTCTGCGCGATCAACAGCGACCAGAAGTTCGCACTGGTATCCAGTGACTTCGGCCCGCGCGCGACCTGGCTGGGCATGGGCATTCCCTTTCCGCCCATGGTCGCGTCCATCATCATGCCCTGAAAGATCTGGCTGAGATTGTGGCGATCCTCGAAGTTACTCATCGAGTTCGGCGCTGTTCCTCCGGGGCCCGTTCCTTTCACGCCCTGCAGCGCGGAGGACATGATGACGACCAGAACACAAATAATCACGATCACGACCAGCAGACTGATGAGCGTCGTGCCACGATAGATCAACTCGGTTCGGCGCATGAAGCAACCTCCTGTCACACCCCACCATACAGGCAAACAAGCCGGCGTGTTCCGTCATTATGGCCCGCCCGCGGGATCACCCGCCTTCGGGAGTGTTTCCAGGAAGAGTTCGAGGCGACGTCCTGCGACCTCTTCAAGAAACGAACGCAGCCGATCCAGCCGGGCGTCTTCCCCGATCAGCACATACCGATGCCCATTCTCCGGGCGAACCACCTGAATCTCCCACCGGCGAGTCGTCGGCTGACCACTGGCGGTGATTTCACCGCGCCACCATCCATCGCGCTCGAGCAAGGTGCGCAGTCGATCAATCTCTTCTGCGCGCATATCGCCTTCCCACTGTGGAACTCGGTCATGGGCCGGAAAACCGCCCGCGAAACCGAGGCGCCCATCCGGGTGAATTCGATAGTACACCGCTTCGTGGTTGGCTCCGCGGGTGTACATCTCCAATGCAATTCCGCCTGTCGGGGAGGTCGATGAACCGGCTGCCAGCGTCGTGTTCTGACATCCGACCAAACTACCTGCCGCGAACCAGAACCACGCGATCATCACCACCCGAAGCACGATCAACGCGGACCGCGCGATCATGACTCATCTCCACCGGTACTCTGACGATACCGGGCATAGGGGTCGGGGCCAAAGTCGTATCGCCGCGGAATCCTTCGCGCTGATTCCGCTGGGGGCTCATCAGAAACCCACGCCAATCCGGCGAGGACTCGCGTCAAGCGCGAGAATCGCAAATCCGTCGCCTCGGTTGCGGAGACCGCGCGCCCGTAATTCAAGCGCGTGCCCTCTGCCACAATCGATGCCAGGTAGGTTACCTGATTCGGCTGCGTCTCGATGAGATCCAGGTTCCCCGCTGCATCCTCCTGCGAGGGGTCGGTGAAGCCCAACTCCTGCACCAACTGCCACAGCGCGTTCACCTGCCGATGATCCAGCGTGCGCACCAGAGCGGGAATCTCCCCCGCTCGCCGCTCCACCGGGCCGATGTGCGCGTGCAACGTTCCATCGGGAAGGACAACGTACCGCCCAGGATGGAACTCCGCGCCGATTCTCCGGGAGAATTCTTCATCCGACAACACCGTCAGATCGATCGTGAAGTCCGCCGGCGCTGCGCCGGGGTCACTCGCAAGCGACACACGCCCCGCGCAGCCGATCATCGCCGGTCCCAGCACCAGCAGCACCAGCGACAGCAGCGCAATCAATCGACCGGCTATCAACTGAGGAAACATCACGCTCATCGCCGTCAGTGTACGGTCCGCCGCGGGGTTGACAACCTCCCAACCGGTCGATCCCCGGCTGTTCCATTGCTTCACCCTTTGACTGCTTCCCGCCGCGCGTTACCGTTGCTCTCTTATGGATGCAAGCACCGCCTGGATCAACGAGTATCTCGACCGCCCCGCCACCGTTGATGAGATCGCCGAGGCGCTCACCATGGCTGGCTTTCCCATCGAAGGCCGCGAGCCGCTCGACGATGGGGATACGAAGATCGATGTCGAACTCACATCGAATCGAGGCGATTGCCTGTCACACCTCGGACTCGCGCGCGAAGTCGCTGCCGTCACCGGGCGCACGCTTCGCACTCCACAGCCGCAGGTCAGCAGTTCCGGACCGGCTGCCTCATCGCACTCCAGCGTGACCAATCTCGATCACGATCGCTGTCCCCTCTATACCGCACGCATCATTCGCGGCGTCACCGTCGGCCCTTCACCCGACTGGCTCGCCCGCCGGCTTCGCGCGATCGGCCAGATTCCGCGCAACAACGTCGTCGATGCAACCAACTACATCCTCTTCGAACTCGGTCAGCCGACGCACGTTTTCGACCTGGCCAAACTCCGCGGGCCGAAGATCATCATCCGCCGCGCCGAGCACGATGAGCCGTTCCTGCCGCTCGGCGAGGGTGAGAAAGAAATCAAACTCACCACCGAGGATCTCGTCATCGCTGATGCCGAGCGTGCGGTCGCCATCGGCGGGGTCAAGGGCGGCGCCAATTCCGCCGTCACCAACTCCACGACCGATCTCCTCGTCGAGGCCGCCACCTTCCATCCCGCCTCGGTCCGTCGCAGCGCACAGCGCCACCGCATCGAAAGTGCTTCGGCCTACCGCTTCGAGCGCGGCGTTGATCCACGCTTCGTCAATGCCGCGGCCGAACGACTCATCGAACTTCTCCTCCAGGTCGCAGGCGGCACCCTCAGCCCCGGCGTACTCAGCGATGGCCGCGCCATCCCCGCCGACCCCACCGCAACGATGCGCCTCTCCCGTTGCCGCCAGATTCTCGGCTACGACGCATCCGATGCCGAGATCATCGCCGCGCTCGAGCGCCTCTCGCTCGCACCGCAACCAGAGGGCGATCTCATTCGCTGCACCATTCCCTCCCACCGGCTCGACCTGGAACGCGAGATTGATCTCATCGAAGAAGTCGCGCGCATCCTTGGTCTCCACCGCGTGCCGATCATGGAATCCATTCCCGTCCGCATCACCCCCCGCCAGCCATCCGTCCGCAATCGGCGCGGCGTCGCGGAGTTTCTCGTCGGTGCGGGCTACCTCGAAACGGTCACCCATTCGCTCATCTCCGAGAAGGCGGCCCGCCTCTTCCTTCCCCCCGACCTCGACCTGCTCGCGGTCAGCGACGATCGCGCCAAGGCCGAGCCCATCCTCCGGCCATCCATCCTGCCGAGTCTGCTCCGAGTCCTCGCGCACAACCGTGCGAACGGCCTGAACGACATCAAACTCTTCGAATCCGCTTCAACCTTCGCGCAGCACAACGGCCAGCACCTCGAGCGCGTCAATCTCGCCATCCTCCTTCCCGCGCCCAAGGGCGAGCCAACGGCCGCCACCCGCGCGCTCCGCGGCCAGATCGAACATCTCGTTCATCTCGTGCTCGGCGATGATGCCCACCTCACCATCGAACCCATCGACACCCTTCCCTGGTTCGAGAACGGGGCCGGCATGCGACTCCACCACGGCGATGCACCAGCCATCCTCGGTTCCTTCGGCTTGCTCCACGCCGACATCCTGCATGCCTTCGACCTCGAAGGCCCCATCGTCGCAGCCGAAGTCGGCCTGCCCGCATTTTACGACCATCAACCTCCCGATCGCGAAGTCCAGCCCCTGCCCGCCTACCCCGCCATCGAGCGCGATCTCAGCGTCATCCTCGATGAGCGCACGCCGTGGAGCGAGGTTGAACGCGCAATCCGCCAGCAGAATCTTCCCCTGCTCGAAATCATCGACTTCATCACCACCTATCGTGGAAAGCAGGTCGGTGAAGGCAGAAAGTCGCTCACCCTCCGCCTGCGATTCCGCGCGGCAGACCGCACCCTCACGCACGACGAAGTCGATCCACAGGTCGAACAGGCCATCCACATCATCACGCAGACCCTCGGCGGCGAAATTCGGCGGTAACCCATGGAACTCAAATCAACGGAAGTCGGCGCGCTGCTCGCCTCGATCGGCGCGAAAACCCCCGCGCCCGGCGGCGGGGCCGCGGCCTCGCTCCTCGCAGGCATCGGCAGCGCGCTTCTCGAAATGGTCCTGCGCTACACCGAAGGCAGTCGCAAGTACGCCGACCACGCGAACCTGCACGCCGAAGCGCTCGAGCGCCTCACATCCCTGCGCGAGGAAGCGCTCGACCTTGCGAAGCAGGATGTCGAGGCGTACGAAACCCTCAATCGCCTGATGAAACTCGATCGTGATGACCCCGAGCGCCTCGAGCACTTCGAGCAGGCGGTGGAAGATGCGATCGCGGTGCCGATGCGCGCGATGACCCTCGCGGAGGAACTCATCGACTGGTGCGACCGGCTGAGTGACAAGACCAACCGCATGTTGCGCAGCGACCTCGCGATCGCGGCGATTGCGGCTGATGCCGCCCTTCGCGCTGCGGCGTGGAACGTGCGGGTCAACATTCCGCTCGTGAAGAACGATCACCGCCGCACGGAAGTGGATATGGACATCGAGCGCCGCACGAACGAAGCGGGCATGATGGTCCGCCGGGTGGAAGGCGCGTGCCGATAACCCTTCGGGTGTGAGCGGGACGACCCCTGTGTGGCAGCGCATCGTGCAGCGCGCACCGCGGACATCTCCGGCGCCGGCGGAGAGTTCTCCCGTCCCATGGGAGAGTTCTCCGGCGCCGG
>CBFGRU010000160.1:0-7202 GCA_965651255.1 uncultured Phycisphaerales bacterium | reverse complement strand
GGTCAGGCGTTGACCGGCACGCCGAGCATGCTGGCAGCGGCGCGGGTGATGTCCTGGTGCGTGAGGCCGCACTGCTTGAGAATCTCTTCCTCGGTCCGCGCGCTCTTGGGAATGCGGCGGACGTACATCTGCTCGATGGTGAAGCCATCGCCCGATCCGGTGACGGCATCGGCGACGGCCGAGCCAAGCCCGCCGCCGTAGTTATCTTCGATGGTGAGGATCATGCCGCCGTTCTCGTTGGCGAGATCGAGCAAGGCATCGGCATCGAACGGAATCGAGTAGAGATCGACGAGCGTGGCATCGACGCCCAGCTTGTCGAGCTTGTCGAGCGCCTTGTTTGCTTCGTGCACCATGAAGCCGGCGGTGATGATGAGCAGGTCGCGGCCCTGGGTGAGAACCTCGAACTGGCCGAGTTTGAACTGGGTTTTCTCATCGTAGAGGAATTCAACATCCGGTCGGAACGTCCGCATGTAGCATGCCCCGCCGGTGTAGCTGGCCATTTCGAGCGTCAGCGCGTAGGCAGCGTAGGCATCGGCCGGTTGCAGCACGTAGCACCCGGGCTGCCCGCGATGATTGGTCATCGTGCCCAGCGAGCGGAACCAGGCGACATCCGGCAGTGACATCTGGCTGGGGCCGTCGGACGCGAGCGAAATGCCCGAGTGCGACCCGACGATGCGCAGGTTCGCGCCGGAGTTGATCGCCATTTCAATCTGGTCGTAACCGCGGGTGACGAACTTGCTGAACGTTGAGCAGTAGGGGATCTTCCCCGCCGCGGCGAGACCGGCGCCGACGGAGAACATGTTCTGCTCGGCGATTTTGCACTCGACGAAGCGGCCGGTCAGGGCGGAGTCGTTCGCGAACCACTCCGCGAAGGTGGAGTTCTTTACATCCGCATCGAGCGCGACGACATCGGGGTTGGCGTGGCCCAGCGCGCGGAGCGCAATGCCGTACGCCTTGCGCGTGGCGAACTTGCCCGTCTGCAGCACGCTGGTCATGTCGTAGGTTTTCATCGCCTCGGGGAAGGACATCGCGGGCTTGATGTTCTTCTGCGGCTGCTTCCACTCGGCGGGCGGGTAGATGGCGAGTTCATCGCCGCCGAGAGCGCTGGTGAGTTCGACGCGCGCGGCGTTGAGTTCATCGTGCGCCTGCTGCAGTTTCGCGCCGGTGGCGGGCTTGCCGTGCCAGCCGCCGCCCTGCAGCGAAGGCGCGCCCCAGCCCTTCACGGTCTTCGCGACGATGGCCATCGGCTGGCCGTTCTTGATGTTCGCAATGTAGTGGTCCAGCGACTTCTTGATCGACGCCGGGTCATGCCCGTCGACCACGCCGACCATGTACCCCGCGGCTTCGAGCTTCTTCGTCAGCGTCTCGGGCGACTGCATCGCGCTGACGCCGCCCGCCTGGCCGTAGGCATTGCAGTTGAAGATCGGAAGGACATTGGTGAGTTTGTGGTCGGCGATGAAGTCCACCGCTTCCCAGACCTGCCCTTCACGCGCTTCGCCATCGCCGATGATGCAGAAGATGCGACGATCAAGCCCATCCTGCCGGGCCGCGATGCCCAGACCCGCCGCGACGGAAAGGCCCTGCCCGAGCGAGCCGGTCGCTGCATCGAAGAAGGGGAACCCTTCCATCGGGTTCGGGTGACCGTCGAGCACGCTGTTGTTCTCGCGCAGCGTTTTCAGGTCGGCAACGGTGAGCGTGCGCTTGTCTTCCGGCGAGGTGCCGATCGTTCCCCCGAGATCGGCGTACGCGGCGTAGACGATTGGGACCGCGTGCCCTTCGGAGAGGACGAGTCGATCGCTGGTCGGATACTTCGGGTGCTCCGGCAACCAGCGCATGGTGTGATAAAGAAGAACGGTCACCAGGTGACCGATACTCATCGAGCTGGTGGGATGACCGCTGCCCGCGGCAGCGCACATATCCAGCACATGATGATCAAGCTCAATGGCTTTGGCGTGAACGGCGGCTTCAAACGACATCGAAGTCCTTTCCCGGTCCGGGGTCAAAGGGCTGCGCGGCACGACACCGCTCGGCCCACCACGTGGGAGGGACCGCTCAGTGCCCAATCGCGATAGTATCGCAGGGCCAGCCGGAAACGGCAACCACCGGCGGCCAGCCGGTTTGCCCGATTGCGCGAAGTTCACGTCAGAACGCGACCGCAGGCCGCTCTTCCGGCAGGAAGAATCGCTTTTCGACCCGTGAATGGATGAATCCGCTCACCACGGCACGCTGGAGAACTAACGGTGGGGATGGGATTCGAACCCATGAACGGGACGAGCCCGTTACCGGTTTTCAAGACCGGCGCCTTCAACCACTCGGCCACCCCACCAGGGGTTTGGAAACTCTTCTATCTCCCGGCCCAATCGCCGGGGCGGGCGGGATCATAGTGCACCCGCCGCACAACGGGCGAGAGTGATGAAGAATTGTCGCGGCGACTCACCTCATCGCACCGAGATCGTGGTCTGCGCGTTCGGGGTGATGGCGAACGTGAATGAGACTTCCTCATCATTGCCCAGCCGATAGACGCCCGTGAAGGGGCCGGGGGGAAGGTCGATGAAGTTGCCATCGTAAATGTGGACCACCTCCCGATCGGTGCCGGCGTGTCGAATGGAGATGCGGCGATTGACATTTGGCGCATCCGCCACCACCAAACGGCCGACGTTTCCCGCGGTGATCGCGGTGACCTTCTCGCGCTCGACGACGATGTCCCGGTACGTCAACCCCAGCGCGTAGCTGAAGATGAGCGTGTATCGACCCGGGGGAACATCGATGAAGTTCCCGGCCCAGGTGTAGGTGAACTCCTGCTCTTCCCCGGCGCGGCGGATGGAGATGCGCGGCCCGATCGGCTGTTGCAGCGCATCGAGCGCTTTCAGATCCAACCGCCCGTACCCGCTGAACACCTGCTCGGTGACCTGCCCGGCGGTGACGGTGAGGTTCTTCGCGGCGGGGCTGTCGACCACGCTGAAGATGACATCGTATTGATCGGGCGGCAGATCAACATAGTTTCCTGCCCACGTGTAGGTGAACTCCTCTTCTTTCCCGGCGATGCGGATGGAAACACGCGGCCCGATCGGTTGGCGCAGCGCATCGAGCGCTTTCAGATTCAATCGCCCGTATCCGCCGGTGGTCAGAATGATGTTGTGACCCGCTTCAACTTTCAGGCCGGGGTGCTCGATCGGAATCGACGTTGCGATGACCACATCGTACGTATCCGGCGGCAGGTCAATGGTGTTTCCGCCCCATGTATAGGTAAACTCCTGCGTTTCTCCGGCGCGGCGGATGGACACGCGGGGAGAGATGCGCTCGCCCAATGCATCGAGAAAATCAAACGTGAGCCGGCCGGTTGCGCCGACGGAAACGATCTGCCGCGCACCCGCGTCGACGTTGATGTTTCGCACCGTCGTCGGAACGGGCGATGAGACGACCAGGTCATACGGACCGGCGGGCAGGTCAATCTCATTCGCGCCCCACGTGTAGGCGACTTCCTGCTCGCTGCCCGCGTGACGAATGGAGATGCGCGGACCGGTGAGTTGCTGCGCCGCATCGCGCGTCGCCAGGATGAGTCGGCCGTGGCCTTCCGCGATCGGGCGGTCGCTGGTGCGAACGGTGTTGCCGCGATCGGGCAGCGGGACGATGATCGCCCGGCCGAAACGTGATTCACTCTGCGCGCGGGCAAGTGGGAAGACCACACGGAACGGCACGCTGGCGATTCGATTCGCTTCACTTTCCTGATAGAAGATGAGTTCGTACGCGCCGGGCATCGGCGGTGTCTGGAACTGGCCGCGCCCGCTCTCACCCACCGGCAACTCGAACGCCTGCGGCTTGTCCACCGGCACCACCGTCACCCAGACACGTCCTGAAGCGAGACTCCCCGGCATGGTGTAGTCGAAATCCAGCCAGTCGCCGGCGAGGTATCCGTTGTCCTTCGGATCAATCAATGTCAGAGTCGGCGCGAGGACGGTGATCCGGTGCATCGCATCCCGGCCGCCTTCGTAGCCGCTGAAGATCGTGCTGTACGGCTGGGCCAGATCCGCCCGCGCGTTGAACCGCGCGACGGTGCGCGGGTTCGCATCCAGCGGAATCTCCCGACCGAAGCGGCGCGATTGCGCTTCCACTTCGAGCGTGACATCACCCGCCGCGACCGCGAAACCGGGAACCTCGACCACGCCGCTGGTTCGATTCTCGAAGGTCTGCGAGAACGAGCGGCCGCCGGCGTGCACCGTGACCAGCCCGACCGGATGATTGAACTCCAGCGCGATGCGCATCGAGTCGCTGATGGAAAACGGCTTGTTGATCGTGACGGTCAGCGGTCGCTCGGGGTTCAGCCGCGCCTTCTCTTCGAGCGCTTCACCGATCGCCGCCTCGAGGTCCGACGCCTGTTGGGCGTACGCGCGGTAGATTGCGTTGCGCTGCTGATACTCATGCCGGCGGAGCAGCCATTCGACATCCAGCAGCGCCTTCTCCGCCGCGACGCGCGCCCGCGCGTTCTGATTCCACGAAATCAGCACCTCCTTCGCGCCGGTCACCGCAGCGCCGATCGCCACGCCCTTGCCGAAATCTTTCAGCGCGCTGTCGGCCTGCTGCATCGCGTTCCCCGCGGCGTCACCCCCGCGCACGATGCTCATGAGCCGATCGGGCAGCGGCCGCCACTCGTTGATGCGATTCACGCCGCTGCGCGCGAGTTCCGCGACGCTGAAGCGCGGGTCGAAGATTCGCTTGTCGAAATACGCAATGACATCCTGCGCCGTGCCATTCTTCTCCAGCGACCATCTGACCAATTCTCGTATCGAGGCCGTCGCCACCGTCCCGGTGGTACCCTTCACAACTTCGCCGAACTGTTCGCCGTACAGGTGCGCCTTGGTTCGGGCGCCGAGTGATTCAAACCACGTGGCCGTCGCGAGCATCTCTGTTCGCAGGCGATCGAGTTCCTGCTGGTTGGCGTGAAAATCCGGCAGGGTGCGGCCGGTCGTCTGCTGCGGACCGGTGGGCGTCAGTTGCCGGGCGATTCGCGCGCGATAGTCAAGAAGCTGCTGCGAAACCGGTGCATCATCGATTCGATAATCTTTCAACCCTGCTTCACCCACGCGCCACGCGGCCTCGAAGAAAATCGATGCCGGCGTACCGCCATCGGCCAGAATGCCGATCGTCGCATCCGCCAGTTCCAGCCCGATGGCCCAGTAATAGGCGTGCTCCTGCAGTTCCGACGCGCGGGCGTGCGCTTCCTGCCAGCGGTTCGAGACATCGATGAAGCGCGACTCGGCTTCGACGACCGCGCGCTCGCGCACCTCCAACTCGCGCTGCACCGGATCGAGCGCACTGATGAGATGCGCAATCTCCGCATCCAGGGCCGCGTGCGCCGGATCTTCCGTGTACTTCGCCTCGTAGTAGTGGCGCTCGCGTGTCCGTCGATCCTTCGGCGCCTCGATGCGCACCGACTTCAACCACAACGGGTCGTAATCCTTCGCCAGCACATGCAGCAATCGCCACCGTGCATGGCGGGTGCGGTCCAGCTCATCGCGCAGCCGGCGAACCTCATGCTGTGCCTCCATCGCCGATGCTTCCAGCGTCCGGGCCTGCTCGCGCAACGGATTCAACGCCTGGTGCAGCATCGTCAATGACTTCGTCGTCTCCTGCGCGGCCTCGGCGACGGTCTGGCCTGTCTTCACCCACGAGGGCGGTTGCAGGTTCGGAAGGTCGCGTGCGAGCGTCGCGCGGATTCGTTCCAGTCGGCTGATCTCCGCGTGCAGCAGTTCAACCGTGTACTCCAGCAGCGGCTTGCTCGGTTCGGCCCGGTTGATTCCGGCCATCCCGAACGTCTCTTCCCGTTGACGAATCGATTCGAGCACGCGCTGCGCCTGGGCGCGACGGGTTCGCAGCGGGGGCAGTTGGCGGTCGATCTCCGCAGGCAGCGCGTGCAGAAACTGCCACGTCTCCGCTTCGCGCTGCTGCGCGTGCAGCATCTGCTCTTCTTCGACGAGCGGCTGCATGCGCTCGCGGTGCTGCGCAAGTTGCTGCACTCTCGAAGCGGCGATGTTGGCGGCACGCTGGCCCGAAGTGGTCAGGGCGCGGAGATCAGCATCGGCCTTCGCGATCGCCGCCCGCAGTTCATCCAGCGTCTGATCATCAGCCGATGCGCTCAGCGCCGTGGCCGGCATGATCATCGCACACAGAATCAGGAAAAACGCCAGAAGTGCGGCCGAAACGATTCGCCGGCCATTCACCCATGAACCACACTGCTGCATTGCCAGATCTCCATTGGGTTGGCGACCGCGGTCGGGCTTCCCGGGCAAACGGTGTGGACCATGATTCGACACCGAGAACCGCCAGCCGCGGCATGGTCAGCATACCGCATCGGCCTGATCGTGTGGTGAATGCAACAATCGGCCGTCATCGCCGGATGATGGTCCGCGGCCGGCCATCACGTACGCCCACCGAACTGCGCTGATCGGGCCGAGAGTGCACGGGAGAACGGGGTGAACTTCCCGTACCGCTCGGCGCATCGGTGGTGTTTACTTCGCGTGGGTTGATCGGGCTCGATCAGTCCGGCCAACCCGAGTCATTTCGGATGAAGTTGGACCAGGTTGAACCCGGTCGATTCATGTCGTGTCGCCGAGGAGTCAGGGGAGCGTGGCGCGTGCATGATGTTGGGGCCGCGGTTCGCGCGACCTCCGCGGCTGGAGATTGCCCACGATGAGAGATGTGCCGCACCCGTCGAGTGAGGGGTGCCCGTGAGAACATGGCTCGATTGAACAACCGTTTGATGCTGCTGCGTATGACATTTCCCATTCAGGTCAGCTTTCGCAACCTGGCGTTCTCCGAAGCGGCGGAGTCGCTGTGCTGGCAGGAGGCCTCGCGCCTGCAATCGGCATGCGAGCGCATCTCAAACTGCCGCGTGTTCATTGAAGCGCGGCGGAATGGCGTGCCCGAGCATGAACGCATTCGCGTCCGGGTGGATGTGCATCTTGCGGGTGAGCGGGTGCTGACCGCCGAAGCCGTCGCCAGTGAGACCGGCGACCCGGTCCTGAGCGAGATGATTCACACGGCGTTCGATCGCGCCCTGTCGCGCGTGCGCGAGCAATACCCGGAGGGGTGATGCACCGCCGACTCTTCTCAATGGGCCCGGTGGGATTCGAACCCACACTGGAGTTTCCTCCAAGCGGATTTTAAGTCCGCTGCGTCTGCCATTTCGCCACGGGCCCGTGGGT
>CBFGRU010000159.1:0-7290 GCA_965651255.1 uncultured Phycisphaerales bacterium | reverse complement strand
CTACTGTGCCGATGCCAAGTCTCTCTTTCGGGCGATCGGACAGGTGCGGGCCAATCCTACCTCTGGGGAGTACTACCTGACTGATGTACCCGCTCTGCTCAGGGAGTCGGGAATGCGAATCGAGGTCGTCGATGCAGTGCCGGCGGAAGATGTTCTGTCCATCAACACACCCGAGCAGTTAGCCGAAGTTGATGCCATTCTGACAGCTCGAATGGAGGCCCGCGTGTGAGCGCATCTGACCGCGACCTCTTGAAGATCTTTGCCGGACGGAGTGCCCGAGCGCTCGCCGAGTCAATGTGCGTGCATCTCGACCTCCCCCTGGGGCTCGCTGAGACCGTTTCGTTCCCGGATGGCGAGCTTCTTGTTCGAGTCAACGAGGATGTGCGTGGCCGTGATTGTTTCGTCGTGCAGTCCACTTGCGAGCCGGTCAACAGCAACTTGATGGAGCTGTTGATCTACATTGACTGCCTCCGCCGCGCGAGTGCCAAGCGCATAACCGCTGTGATTCCTTACTTTGGGTACGCGCGTCAGGACCGCAAGGATGAAGGTCGCGTCCCGATCACCGCGAAGCTGGTGGCGAACCTCATCACGGCCGCTGGGGCCGATCGTGTGTTGTGCATGGATCTTCACGCAGCGCAGATTCAGGCGTTCTTTGATCTGCCAGTGGATCATCTTGCCGCCGCTCCGGTGTTTCATCGCTACTTTGAGAGCATCCGCAATGAGTTAGAGGATCTCGTTCTCGTCAGTCCGGACATCGGCAATGTGAAAGTTGCCGGTTCCTTTGCGGCGCTTCTGAACGCAGATCTCGCAATCATTGATAAGCGCCGTGTCTCTGGAACCGATGTGAAAACTGCGAATCTCATCGGCGAAGTGAGGAATCGCACGGTGTTGATGTTCGACGACATGATCTCGACCGCGGGCACAGTCTGTGAGGCCGCTCGATTGGTGATGGATCGTGGCGCGCGGCAGGTGATCGCTGCTTGCACTCATCCAGTGCTCGTCGGTCTTGCCATGCAGCGATTGAATGATGCACCAATCTCCCGAATCGTCGTAACCGACACCATTCCAAACGGTGAGCGATGCAAGCCGATCTCTCACAAGCTGGTTCGCTTGAGTGTTTCCACACTTCTGGGGGATGCTGTTCACCGAATCCACCATGATCAGTCCGTCTCTGCCCTTTTTCGCGATAGCGTCGGCACAAAGAGGTAGTGACCAACGTCAAGGCAACTCAAACTTCCCCTGAAACTCGTACGAATTCCTGATTTGACGGAAGAAATCAACATGAGTCACCCCACACCAACTCTGAAAGCACAAGTCCGCGATCGAATCGGCACGCGGTATTCCCAACGCCTTCGCAAGTCCGGCAAACTGCCCGCAATCATTTACGGGCATCAGCAAACACCCGTGGCGATCGCGGTGGATCAGGCCGAAGTGCTGATGCATCTGCACCATGGCGCCCACCTCTTTTCGATTGAGATCGAAGGTTCCGGTACTGAGACCTGCCTCGTGAATGAACTTCAGTTCGGGTATCTCGGTGACGACGTGATTCACCTTGACTTCACGCGCGTTGATCTGGATGAAGAAGTCGAAGTTGCCGTTCACATCAAGTTCGTTGGAACGCCGGAAGCTGCCAAGAAACCCGGTGCCGTGCTGACGCACGATCTCACTGAACTTGAAGTCATCTGCAAGGCGAACAACATTCCCGAAGAGATTCGTGTTGATCTTTCCAAGATGCAGGAAGTCATCACGGTCGGTGAAATCACTCTCCCGGAAGGAGTGCGGACGGCAATCGATCCTGAGCATGCGATTGCACATATTGACTTCATCGAGGAAGAAGAAGAAGGCGAAGCTGCCGAAGTCGCCGGTTCAGCCGAACCGGAGGTCATCACCGAGCGCAAGGAGAGCGAGGGCTCGGAGGACTAATGAAACTCATTGTCGGTCTCGGCAATCCTGGCCCGCAGTATGACCAGACTCGTCACAACGTCGGGTTT
The DNA here is from genome assembly GCA_965651255.1 of uncultured Phycisphaerales bacterium. Taxonomy (GTDB): domain Bacteria; phylum Planctomycetota; class Phycisphaerae; order Phycisphaerales; family SM1A02; genus CBFGRU01. The sequence continues at coordinate 5,299 of CBFGRU010000159.1, read as the reverse complement.
CTGGTGCTGGACCGCCTGGCGCGTGAACACGCCCCGGGGACGGTGGCGCGCAGCCGGTTCTCTGGGGTGTGCATTGAGGCCCGGATTGAGGATGAGACGGTGCTGCTTCTGAAACCGACCACATTCATGAATCGGAGCGGGCAGGCAGTGGCCGAAGCAATTCGGTTCTACAAGCTGCGGCCTGCGGATGACCTGCTCGTAGTCGTTGACGATATCGCACTCTCTTGCGGCGTTATTCGACTGCGTCCGGAAGGTTCAGCTGGCGGGCACAATGGATTGATCGACATCGAGCAGAAGCTTGGATCCTCGCAATACGCCCGACTGCGTGTCGGGATTGATGGCCCGGGCCAAGTGCCACAGAAGGACTATGTGCTCGGCCGCTTTCGACCGGACCAACTGGAGCGACTCGAACCAGCCCTGAATGAAGCGACGGAAGCGGCAATGACGTGGACAATACAAGGGCTGGAACCAGCAATGAATCGATTCAACCGTAGGAATACTGCGTAAACTAGCTACCCAACACCAGCGGGGCCGAGAAGACGGTGCCGCGCTGAGACAGCGAGACCAATCACATGGCAGAATCACGAATCAACAAGTACGAGGGCCTCTTCCTTTTCCCGCAGGCAGCATTGGCTGACCTCGGCGCAGCCGTTGAACATCTGAACCACCTGCTGAATCGCGCTGAAGCCGAGGTTCTGGCGATGGCCAAGTGGGATGAGCGACGGTTGGCATACGACATTGCCGGAAACAAGCGGGGACTGTATCTGCTTACATACTTCAAGGCGCCTGCAGCCAATCTCGTCAACTTCGAGCGCGATTGCAACCTGTCGGAACAGATTCTGCGATCAATGGTGCTTCGGGCAGATCATCTGACAGATGAAGAGGCCAAGTCTTTCGATGCTCGGCAGGCGCTGGATGATGAGATTGTCCTGCGGCGAGAACGGAAGGATTCCGGCGAGTTTGATCAGCACGAGGAAGAAGAAGAGGAACCGGTTGCTGCCGAGTACGATGCCGACTGAACGGATGACGCCCCTCCGCAGTGCGCGGCGTTACGAACCCCGCAACGAAACCGATGAAGAGGCCGCAGGATGGCGAACTACAACAAAGTTCTTCTGATGGGCAATCTGACGCGAGATGTTGAGTTGCGCCAGACGCCGAATGGCCACAGCGTCGCCAACATCGGGCTCGCGGTGAACCGCAAGTTCAAAGGCAATGACGGCCAGGAGCGAGAAGAGACTACGTTTGTCGACTGTGAAGCGTGGGGGCGCACAGCGGAAGTCCTCGCGCAATACCTTTCGAAAGGCCGTCCGGTCTTCATTGAAGGGCGCCTGAAGCTCGACCAGTGGCAAGACAAGGATGGCAGCAATCGCAGTAAGCTCCGTGTCGTTGTCGAAGGTTTTCAGTTCATCGATTCGCGCGGAAGCAGCGCCGGTGGAAGTCGCGGGGGCGCAGAAAGCGAAGGGCGGTATCCCGCAGGTTCCAGCCAAGCGACCGGCAGCTCAAACTTCGAAGCAATTGACGATGATGACATTCCGTTCTAACTCTGATTTCATAAGGCAACCACGACGTCCGTGGCTGCTCACCGCTGGGGCGAGTGCCTCGCATCGCTCCTAACTTCAACTCTGGAAGGACAGCGTTCCATGGCAAAGTACGTCAGTCTGCTCTTGAACACGAACATTGAAAACCTTGGGATCGTTGGCGACGTTGTCAAAGTCCGGCCCGGGTATGCACGAAACTATCTGCTGCCGCACGGTTTGGCTGAAGTTCCCACCAAGAAGCGCATCGAGGATCTCAAGGAAGAGCGCCAGCGCGTGCAGGCGGAATTGGCTGCACAAAGGGCGGAGCGACAGAAGCTCCTTGAGAAGCTCAATGAGTACGAACTGAAGCTCGTCCGCTCGACGAATGATCAGGGACTGCTGTACGGCTCTGTGACTCAATCAGATCTTTCCGATGCCCTCAAGTCCGAAGGTCTCGATGTTGAAATGCGATTCATTCGGCTGGGGCAGGCAATCAAGCGAGTCGGGACGTACCATGTGCCGATTCAGTTTGCCAAAGACCTGCGCACAGAAATCACTATTGCTGTAACGTCGGACCGGCCACTCGGTGAAGGACGTGCAGACTTTGACTTTGCCGACCAGGGTGAAGCAGATGAACCGGCGGATGACACTGCTGCCGCCGAAGCCCCTGCTGCAGACTGAATGCAATGTGTACATAGAAAGAACCAGCACGCCGTCGTCATCGTGACGCCGGCGTGCTGTCTTTGATATTCAAACTGTCCCACGCAGCCCTTGCGAATCACTGTGATCCATCGTCAAGCGATGGCGTTTCACCATGGAGGGCTGCTGCTTTCTTCACAAGCTCCTGAAAAGCTTCACGCGATGCGCCAAGATCGCGACCTCGGGCATGTCGCGCAAGGTCATACACCATTGACCACGACGCCTCAGCCCGATGGATCGAATCTCTGAGCAGCATGCCAAAAGCGGCAACGCTGGCGGCGAAGCGGAAGTCATCACTCGTTGCGTCCAGTTTTTTGCCGCCATCAACTAACGGAAACGCAAGGAGGATACTTTCATCCCCTTCAGGGAGCTTGTATCGCAACTGGACCGTCAGGAGTTCGTCGCTCTGCGGACCTCGCTCCTCCGCCACTTCTTCGGTGCCTTCTTTCGGCTGGTACTTCAGGTCCTCAACCGCGCGCCCCTCGAACGGTACACCGACCGGCACAACTTCATACAACGCTGTCACACTCATCCCCGCACCAAGCTCACCGGCATCCTTTGAATCATCTGCAAAGTCTTCAGCGGCGAGCAGGCGATTCTCATATCCAATCAGGCGATACGCCGCAACCTGCGCCGGGTTGAACTCCACCTGAACTTTCACATCCTTCGCAATCGTAACCAGCGTGCCACCCAACTCATCGACAAGTACTCTCTTCGCTTCAGCGACCGAATCGATGTACGAGTAGTGGCCGTTGCCTTTGTCGGCGAGTTGCTCCATCTTGGCATCTTGCAAATTGCCAGTCCCGAAGCCAAGAACTGACAAAAAGATGCCGGTACGTCGCTTCTCTTCGATCAGGCGCACGAGGTCGCCATCGCTGGACACGCCCACATTGAAGTCACCATCAGTCGCCAGAATCACTCGGTTGATGCCCCCTTCGATGAAGTGCTCTTGCGCAACACGGTAAGCCAGTTCAATTCCGGCGCCTCCGTTTGTCGACCCACCGGCCGAGAGTGAATCAATCGCATGAAAAATTGATTCACGGTGATAGGCGAATGTCGATGGAAGCGCGAGTCCGGAAGCACCGGCATAGACCACCATGGCTACGCGATCATCCGGCGTAAGCGAATCAACCAGCATGCTGAATGCTTTCTTCAGGAGCGGCAGCTTGTTCTGGTGATTCATCGATCCGGACACATCGATCAGGAACACGAGGTTGGTCGGAGGTCGATCGGCCAGATCAATGTCCTGGCCGCGCAACCCGATTCGAACGAGACGATGTTCAGGCTTCCAAGGTGCCGGACCTGCCTCAAGTTGCACCGCAAAGGGTTCTCCATCGGCCGGAACCGGGTCATCGTACCGAAAGTAGTTCAATAGTTCCTCGATGCGCACCGCATCAGGAGGCGGAAGTTGACCCGCTTCAAGAAAGCGGCGTGTGTTGGTGTATGATGCAGTATCGACGTCAATTGAGAACGTTGACAGCGCTCGTTCACCCCGAGGGACAATGAAGCTGTTCTCAACAATCAATTGGTAATTTTCGGTGTTGGCACCCTCCTGTTGACGGGCATCCTGCGCCTCGCGTAATCGTTCCTGACTGCGCGTCTGCGATGGAGCCGGCTCACCGCTTCCCGAACCGCCTCCACCACCAAAGACAGTCATGATTCGCCCGGGAGAGGCGGATGGCGGAGGTGGGCTTTGCAAATCGGACAACGCAGGAGAGGAGAAGAGTCTCTCTCCGCTCCGGAGTTCATCCCGAACATTCGAGTCTGCGGATCGCATCAGATGCTGGCCCGCTCCCCTTTCGGTCTGCTCGTTACTGCTTGACGCTGTTTCACCCAGCGTTCGATCGCGACGAACTGCTCCCCCCTGCGAATCTTCTCGAGATCCCAATTGTTTCAATATCGCACCCAAAGCGTCAGCATCTGACATTTCATCTGCAGTGATCATGCGACTTCTGCTTCGATCTTCAAGGTTTCCACGCTCGTCCAGGGTGAGCGTTGGCGTTGTTTGCTCATCCGTTTGAAAATACCCTGAAAATACGACCGACAGCATAACCAAAGCAGCGGCGGCAGTGATGCCACCCGCCCACCAGACCGTACGTTGAATCGAAAAACTCGATGGCTCGGCGGTCGGTTCAATCCGGGATGCCAGGAACGCGCGTTGTTCCTCCGTGAGAGATGGTGCCGGCTCAGAGTGAAGTTCACTCTCTAGTGACGCGGCCGCTTCGCGAATCTCATCAACAAGCTGTCGCAAAGTTGAATCGTTTGCCAATGCCTCAGCGACGATCGCTCGCTGCGAATCATTCAGCTCGTTCAGGACGTAGGCAGTCAGAATCGGATCGTTGGGATCAATCGAAGACATGGAACACCTCATTCATCAGCAACTGCACACAACCAGGTTGCCTGCATGAACAGTCATTGCACAACGGTCGGATTCGTTGGTGCTGCATCACCTTGCGCCCGCTCGCGTAACGTTCTCAAACCCGTGTGGATGAGAAAGCCGACATTGCTGACCGACAGCGCTGTAACACGAGCGATCTCCTGATAGCTCAAGCCCGACTGGAACTTCAATCGCAGGACCTCCTGCTGACGGTCCGGAAGCCGTTCAAGCCATCCCAGAATCGTCCCTCGCTCTTCAGTGGCCGCGTCTCTCGACTGAAGATTCACTGGTGGAGCTTCAACAAAACTACCGCTCTGCTCATCATTGAAGTTGCGCATGCGTCGCTCCTTTCGCAGCACATCCAGCGCCCTGTTTCTGCATACCGTGAAGAGCCACTCGGCGAGATGGTCTTCGACGTCGGTGCGGTTCTGGTGCAGAAGCTTGAGGAACGTGTCTTGCACCACATCTCGCGCGCTCTCGAGATCACCGGTGATCTGGTGTGCATAGCGCACCAAGGCGCTTTCGTGTCGGCCCAGAATGTCTTTCAGCCACGCGGACCTGTCACTCTGATCATCGGGCATCACGAAATCCCTTAGTCGAACGGGTCGGCGGACCTTTCAACACAAGAACGACCAAATCACCGAGCCCATAGTCCATTCTCGACAATTCTGCAAAGAATTCACAAATGCCCCCCATGTCTGCCCCC
>CBFGRU010000158.1:0-7303 GCA_965651255.1 uncultured Phycisphaerales bacterium | reverse complement strand
TTCGCGCGCAGCGCCTGATCATTCAGGGCGAGCATCTGCACCGCGAAGATGGCCGCGTTGATCGCACCATGGCTGCCGATCGCAAACGTCGCCACCGGCACACCCTTGGGCATCTGCACCATCGAAAGCAGCGAGTCCAGCCCATCGAGTGACCAGGCAGCCATCGGGCAGGCCAGCACCGGCAGATGCGTCAGCGCCGCGGTGACACCGGCCAGATGCGCTGCGCCTCCCGCGGCACAGATGAACAGCTCAATGCCGCGCTCTTCCGCCGTCTTGCAGTATTCCGCCAGTCGGTCGGGCTGCCGATGGGCGGAAATCACATGACATTCGTGCGCGACGCCGAACTTCTTCAGCGTGTCGCTGGTGCGCTTCATCGTCTCCCAGTCCGTGGCGCTGCCCATGAGAACTGCGACTCGCGGTGTTGCGCTCTCGCTCATACGTGCTCTCTCCTCATTCACTCAACTGGTTCCGAAACAAACGGGGCGAAGGATACGACCCTCATCGGACTTCGGCCACGCCTCCTGAGCGGATGCTCGCGCCGCCGCCAAAACCCGCTGAAACGGAAACATCGCCATCCGCTTCCCGAATACACCGGTCGAGGGGCCATTCCGCCCACGACCCAGGAGAAGCACCCCATGAGCGCCAAGCCCCCCGGGCAGGAAGAGTCAAAGAAGCAGGGAATCGCCTCCACCGTCGCGGAGGAAGTCGGCTTCAGTCTCGCCATGAATACCCCCCTGCTGGCCTCGATCTTCATCGGTATGGCAGCCGGTGCGCTCGGCGGGTACTGGGTCGGTTCAACCTTCTTCGGCCTGCTCATCATGCTGCTGCTCATTCCCGCGGGGGTGGTGGTCGGCGCCATCATCGGCGCACTCGTCTACGGCCTGATCAGACTCCTACCCATCTCGTTTCTCTTTGACTAACGGGCCATCCGCAATCCGCGGCTCAAGCTTTCACCCGTTCTGATCCGATGGTTGGGGGGCGGATTCACCGCATCGGGTGATGAATAACCCGCGTGCGGACCTTTCGCTCCCGAGCGCGAGTGAGTACGGTTGAGATCGCATGCAGATCAGCGGCAGTCACATTCCGATGAGCGCGATGCAGGCATACGGCCTGAAGAAGCCGGCCGCGCCAGCGCAAACCGCGCCGCTCGCCAGTGCGAAACCGGTGACAACCGCCCAGCGCGCCGAGCAGATGCGCGATGTTGCGGTCATCGGTTCGATTCGCCCTGCGGCGCCGACAACGGCAACCTCTGCCACCGCCCCGGCGGGCAAACTGCAATCACTCATCGGCGCGAAGGTGCCCGGCGCCGTGTCGTTCGATGCCGCCGCCAGTCCGGCCCAGCCGAAGGGTCCCGCACCATCGCTCCCGCTGTACACCCGCGCGGCCGACCGCATTGAAGCCGCCGTCGCCGTCAACATCGGTCGTGCGATCGACCTTCGCGGCTGATTTGACCGCATTGTCAATCAATTCTTCTCCTGGTCCTCGCGTGCGCGGTACAGTCATGCGGGAGGCAACCCCGTGATTCCACGGATCCTGTTCAGTCTGGGCATCGGGCTCGCGATCCTCGCGGTGCTGCTGTTCATTCTCGCGTTCACGAGCGCGACCAGCGAACTGGATGAGAACATCACGCTCCTCGCCTCAACAATCGCGTTCGCGGTCTGGGCCGGAGTGGTGCTCCTGTTCTGGACCGGAAAGCGCCGCTCGGTGATGTCGTTTCTCACCGTCGGGGCGTTGCTGATCCTCTGGCTCGTGACAATCGCCCTCTGTTTCTTCTGGAGTCAGGTAAGCCCGCGCGGCGAAGGCCTGTTCATTGGCGGCACCCTGCTCGCCGGCATCGCCGGTTCGATCGGGGTGATCCTGCTGATCCTGCGCACCCGAGGAAATGGCAACATTCACGACGGGTCGTCGCACGCCGCGAAAGAAGTCCGCTGTCCATCCTGCGGTTATTCGATGAATGGACTGCACGAGTGCACCTGCCCGGAATGCGGAGGGCGGTTCACAATCGACCAGTTGCTTTCTGCGCAGCGGTGAATGTGAAGACGCGCACACCCGATGCATTGCCTTTTCGCGCCACCCTGCTTGGTGTGCCCCGCTCTTATGCCTCGATCTTCGAGCCGAGCACCTTCAGGAACGCCGCGAGCCAGGCCGGGTGCGCCGGCCAGGCCGGAGCCGTCACGAGATTGCCATCCACGTGGGCTTCATCCCAGCCCTTCTCGATGAACGTACCGCCCGCGAGCGTGATCTCCGGACTGCACGCCGGATAGCACGACGCGATGCGCCCTTTGACCGCCCCGGCGGCCGTGAGCACCTGAATGCCGTGACAGATCGCCGCGATGGGTTTGTTCTTCTCCGCGAAGTGTTTGACGATCGTGATCACCTTCGGGTTCAGGCGCAGGTACTCCGGCGCGCGGCCGCCGGGAATCACGAGCGCATCGTACGACTCCGCCTTCACCGATGAGAAACTTGCATTCAGCGCAAAGCGATGCCCCGGCTTCTCGGAGTAGGTCTGATCGCCCTCAAAATCGTGAATCGCAGTCTTGACCGAATCGCCCTTCTTCTTGTCGGGACAGACGGCATGCACTTCATGCCCAACCATCGTGAGCGCCTGAAAAGGAACCATCACTTCGTAATCTTCCACGAAGTCGCCGACGATCATGAGAATCTTCTTCCCTGGCATGAATCCTCCGGTGCGAGCGAAATGCGAATGAATCAGAATGAGCCAGCCGGATCGTAGCGGCGCACGGCGGGATGAAACAGGTGAAGCATCAACAGCGCGTCAGAACGGCCAGATGAACGGGGCCAGTGTCACGCTGACAACGCCCACCAGCAGGTTCAGCGGCGCGCCGAAGCGGAAGTAATCGCCGAAGCGATATCCGCCCGGGCCGTACACCATCAGGTTCGTCTGGTACCCGATCGGGGTGGCGAAGCTCGCGCTCGCGCCCATCATGATGCAGATCGCAAACGGCATGAAGTTGACGCCGAGTTGTTCCGAGAGCGCCAGCGCAATCGGGAAGACCAGAACGGCGGCGGCGTTGTTCGTGATGATCTCGGTGAAGATGGTCGTAATGAGATAGACCAGCGCGAGCGCCAGCCACGGATTGGCCTGGGCCAGCGAAAGCACCCCGCCGGCGATCGTCGCAGCCGCACCGGTCGTATCGAGCGCGCGACCGATGCCGAACGATGCGGCAATGACCAGCAGCACCGACCAGTCCACACTCCGTCGGGCAATCGCACCGGTGCAGCAGCGCGTGATGATCATCAGGCCGGCCGCGACCATCGCGGCTTCGAGCATGCTCAGCCAGCCGATCGTCGCGACGAACACCATGCCGATGAGAATCGTCAGCGCGATCCACGCGCGCTCGTGCTGCGGCGGGGTCGAGTTCTCCACACGACTGACCAGAAAGAAATCGCGTGAGTTGCGCTGCTGCTCGACGAACGACGGTCGCGTCTCGAGCAGCAGCGTATCGCCGGGGCGCAGCACGATGTCACCGATCTTGCGGCGAATGCGCTCGCCGTTCCGCGCGACGGCGATGATGGCGGCCTGGTACACGCTGCGGAACTTTCCTTCGCGAACCGACTTCCCGATCAGGGGGCAGGAGTTGCTCACCACGACTTCGATCAGGCATCGCCTCGATCGCGGGGCATCGAGTTTGAACACCTGGTTCGTCGCCGGCAGCAGGCCGCGAATCTTCTGCAGGTCAACCACCGAATCGACCACGCCGACGAAGACGAGGCGGTCATTGCCACGGAGGATTTCGGTCGGACTGACCGCGGGAATGATCTCACCCTCGCGCTCGACTTCCGCGAGAAAGACGCCGGAGAGGTGTCGCAGTCCGGCCTGCTCGATTGACTTTCCGATGAGCGGGCCCGCAGGATCAACCGTCATCTCGATGGTGTATTCGCGCGGATTGTCCATCTCGCTCATCACCGTCTGCCGATCGGGCAGCGCGCGGCGACTGAAAAGCAGGATGTACCCCAGACCCAGCAGTGCAACCGGCAGGCCGATGGCGCCGATCTCGAACATGCCGAGCTGATGAATGTGGTCGTTTGACGTTCCCTGCTTGTCGAGTTCGTTGAGGAGCAGGCCGTTCACGACGAGGTTCGTGCTGGTTCCGATGAGGGTGCACGTTCCGCCGAGGATCGCCGCGTAACTGAGCGGGATCATGAGTTTGCTGACGGAGTAGCGATGATTCTTCGCCCACTCGGCGATCCCGGGAATGAGCATCGCAACGATCGGGGTGTTATTGAGAAACGCGCTGAACAGCGAGACGGGGAAGACCAGCCGCGCCTGGGCGCGGAAGAGCGTGCGGGGGTGGCCGAGCACCTTCTGCGCAATCCAGGTGATTCCGCCGGTTTCGCGAAGTCCGGTGACGACGACGAACAGGACGCCCACCGTGATCATGCCCTCATTGGCAAGGCCCGCGAGCGCCTCGGCCGGGGAGAGGATGTTCAGCACCATCAGCACCGTCAGCCCGGCGAGAAAAATGATGTCGGGCGAATAGCGCGTCAGGGCCAGGAGCGCGACGATGCCGAGCACGATGAGAACCGCGATGATGGCGTCGATACCCATAAGAGTCGAACCGCTGGTGCGAACATTATCGGGTCGATCGCGGGGCGGCCATGACCGTCATTGCCGAAGGAGTTCGGGAAAGATGCTGTTGATCGACCGCTTGGCATGATCGTTGGTGGGGACTATCCTGTGGGTCTCTATTGAGATCGTGAAGCGGTTCACGAACGTCCTGAGCGGCCCCTGCCGGGCGGGACGACGTGGGCCCAGCCCCCCTGTTTCCCGCTGGGCGAGATTCGCCCCTACAGGACCAGCTCATGGCGACCACCGGCAAGATCATTCAGGTCATCGGTTCTACCTTTGACGCCCAGTTTCCTGAAGACCAACTTCCCGAGATCTACAACGCGGTCGAATCGACGATCGACGTGAAGGGTGAAAAGACCCGGCTCGTGGGCGAAGTGGCCAAGCACCTCGGCGGCGGCCAGGTTCGCTGCGTGGCGCTCGGCTCGACCGACGGCATGCGTCGCGGCGATGCCTGCACCGACATCGGGTCGCCCGTGCGTGTCCCCGTCGGCGAGGAAGTCCTCGGCCGCGTGTTCAACCTGCTCGGCGAGCCGATCGATGAAAAGGGCCCGGTCAACGCGAAGAAGGACATGCCCATTCACCGCGAGCCGCCGGAACTGGTGGACCTGAACCCCAAGACCGAAATCCTGGAAACGGGCATCAAGGTCATCGACCTGCTCTGCCCGTTCGTCCGCGGCGGCAAGATCGGCCTCTTCGGCGGTGCCGGCGTCGGCAAGACGGTCGTGATTCAGGAAATGATCGCTCGCGTCGCGCGAGAGTTCGGTGGATACTCCGTCTTCTGCGGCGTGGGTGAACGAACGCGCGAAGGAAACGACCTCTGGCTGGAAATGTCCGAGGCGGAGTACACCGACGATCAGGGCCAGAAGGCGCACGTGATCGACAAGGTCGCAATGGTCTTCGGCCAGATGAACGAACCGCCCGGCGCGCGTCTGCGCGTGGCGCTTTCCGGCCTGACGATGGCGGAAGAGTTCCGCGATGCCTCCGGCAAGGAAACGCTGATCTTCGTGGACAACGTCTTCCGCTTCACCCAGGCCGGCTCGGAAGTGTCCGCGCTCCTGGGACGAATGCCGAGCGCGGTGGGCTACCAGCCGACGCTTTCGACGGAAATGGGTGAGTTGCAGGAACGCATCACCTCGACCTCGAAGGGTGCGATTACCTCCGTGCAGGCCATCTACGTGCCTGCGGACGACCTGACCGACCCCGCACCGGCGACGGCCTTCAGCCACCTGGATGCGTTCGTCGTGCTCGAACGACGCATCGCGGAGAAGGGCATCTTCCCCGCGGTCGATCCGATTGCCTCGACCTCGCGTATTCTTTCGCCCGAAACGCTGGGCGAACGACACTACGCGGTTTCCCGCAAGGTGCAGAACATTCTGCAGCGGTACCGCGATCTTCAGGACATCATCGCCATTCTCGGTGTCGATGAACTTTCTGAGAGTGACAAACTGACCGTGGCCCGCGCCCGAAAGATCGAGCGGTTCCTCTCGCAGCCGTTCTTCGTCGCGGAAGTCTTCACCGGTTTCCCGGGCATCTACACGCCGCTGGAAGAAACGATTGATTCGTTCGAGCGGCTTTGCAACGGTGAAGGCGATGACCTGCCCGAATCGGCGTTCATGTACGTCGGTACGCTTGACGATGCCCGCAAGAAGGCGGAGCGCATGGCGGCCGAAGCGTAAACCGACGGTCGGTGATTCTGAATCCGTCGAAGCCCGCAACCTCACCGTTGCGGGCTTCGTCTTCTTTTGCGCTTCCGCACCGCAACGCCGATGTGGTAGCATCGGCCGGAGTCGGACGAGTTCAGGTGAGCCGCCCGCAGAGCGTCTCACCTCCCACGCAAGAGTGAGGGTGACATCATGTTGTACGCTCGATCATCGCAGGTTCGCGCGGATCATCTGGTCGCGCTGGCGCTCACTATCGGCCTGCTTCTGCCGGCCTTCCTTCCCGCGCCCGAGACGCAGCACCGGGGCGACTTCACTCACACTGCCAACCAGCCCCCCGATGCCCAAACCATCGCGCAGCGGCGCGTGCGGCCGGTGGCTCCTGCCGGTCCGAGCTACGCGGTCGGCGCATCGTTACACACATCACCGGATGAGATGCATACCGCGTTCGATCGCCTGAGCGCGTTCATCGGCGACTGGACACTGACCGGGACGTACTCCATCCGCCCGGACCTGCCGGATCGCCCTCTGCGCAGCCGATTCGTGATCGACTGGGATCTCGCGGGCATGCAGCTTCGACTCGATGCGGCCCACCGGATCGAAGGGCCGGCCTCGAACCTTGTGCCGCGCGAGCTGAGTGAAGTCATGTACCTCGCGTGGAACCGCAATGCGGCTTCGTACGACGCGGTGGCGATGAACTCACGCACTTCGCATCGCTCGTGGTTCGCCGGTGCGTGGAACGACGACACCGCAACGCTCACCCTGTACGGCGCGTTGATCGGCGAATCACTGAGCGAAGAGAATGCGCATCTGCGCATCGAGTTCATCTGGGAAAGCGAAGATCGCTGGCAGTACCGCACCGCCGTGCGCGACCCCGGCACACGACAATGGCTCCGCCGCGCAGAAGGAACGCTTGAGCGCGAACGATTGGTTCATCACGCAGATGCGCGTGAGTAACCATCGCGAGAGCGATGATTCTGCGAGTTCTCCCGCGACATCAACGACAAGCCCCGCGCTCCATTCGGGCGCGGGGTTTGTTTGTATTACACGTGGT
>CBFGRU010000157.1:0-7392 GCA_965651255.1 uncultured Phycisphaerales bacterium | reverse complement strand
CCGTTCGAGCTCCGCATGATCGCCAGACCATCACTCTGGGCGACATTGCTCGACTCGATGGTCCGGAAGCGGTTCGTCACGATTCTTTGGTAATTGCGACGATTGACAAGTCCGGCCGCATACAGACGCTCCGCCTAGATGACATTCGCAGCGCTCTGGAGAGCGCAGAAGTTAATTGGGCGAAGGTGAGTCTGAATGGGCGCGATGTCATGGTTCGCCCGCGGGTTGAGCATGGTGCACACGGACCGAAGGCCATGGAACCGCAGGCCATCACGACTTCAACTTCACGGAAGGGCGAGCAGGCAAGCGAGCCCGTCCCGGTGGTCGCGGAATCGATCATGAAGGAAGGTACGCTACGCAGCGCGATTGCAGCGCTCATGGCGAGCGGCTTAGGGTTGGATCCATCCAATCTGCAGATGGTGTTTGATCCGCGTGATCACGATCTGCTTGCGCTCAATGACCCGGCGCTCCGGTTTCAGATCGATCCCATCTCGAGTCTTCGCTCGGATCGAACTGCTTTCTCGATCGTGGTCTGGCGTGGAGCAGAAATCGACCGCAAAGCGACAATCGCCGTGCAGCCGTACATCGCAGTGCGGGCGGCCGACGTTGTACGCGACATTCAAAGGGGTGAGACGATCACCCCGAACGATCTCACGGTGCGTACCTCATGGGTGCGCCCGTCATTTCTCGATCGAGTAGCTGACCCCGAAGCATCAGGGCGTGTTGCGACCCGTGCGCTTGAAGTCGGAACAACACTCACCCAGCGCGATCTTGCGAGCGAAACGGTTGTGCGTCGTGGAGACCGTACGTTGATTCGTTGCCTGTCCGGCGGGATTGTGATTAACTTCGAGGCGGAAGCACGTGAAAACGGCGCGGTGGGTGATCGCATCGAGTTTCGCAAGGTCGGGGAACGAGAGACGTTTCTTGCGGTCGTTGCGGCCGGTGGAGAAGCGGTGCTTGATCTCCGACGTCAACCCTGATTCAAACACTGTCGTGCGCCTGTGCACACAGATGAGGATGAAGTGATGATAAGGTATCGCAGTTCACTGAATGTACTTTCGATGGTTGCGCTCCTGGCCTTTCCAGCGAGGGTAATTGGCGCGCCGCTGTTTGGTCCACGGGGGTCGCTGATGGCGGGGGGGGTAGCCGCCCACGAACCCGGACCTCGACTCGGTGATCAACACGGCTTGCGACGGCTGAGTCTCTTTGCCATTGCACCGCCGGAGCCACGCACGTTCAAGGTGCACGACCTCGTGCAGATCGTCGTTCGAGAGACGAGCAAAGCCAGCAGCAAGCAGAAGCTTGAGGCAGAGAAAGACTACAACCTCGATGGTCGCATCAGCGCGTGGCCCGACATTCGGCTGGAAGATCTGTTGAACCTTCAGATGGCCGCTGGACGGACGACCGACCTGCCGCGGGTCGGTGTGGAAGGTTCGAAAGAGTTTGATGGTGAGGGCAAGTACGAACGCACCGATGACTTCACCGCGCGGCTGTCCGCAGAGATCATTGAGATCCTGCCCAACGGCAACCTCGTGCTCGAAGCGACGACGTTCATCAAGACCGATCAGGAAGAAGCCACCCTCAAAGTCACCGGCATCTGCCGTGCAGAGGATGTGACCGCCGCAAACACAGTGCTCTCGAATCAGATTCATGACCTGCGCCTGGTAAAGGAACACAAGGGAGAACTGAAACGAGCGAGCGAGAAAGGCATCATTGCGAAAGTGCTGGATGCAATTTTCGCATTCTGATGATTGCTTCAATCTGACCTGACTGCAACGACCAACCGTCGTTGTCGGATGACGCCCGCCGGTCCTTCCGCAGGATCGGCGGGTCGTTTGTTGATCACTTCAGTGAAATCGATCGATCGAAGAACCCCAGCTTGGCCGCATCCTTGGCACGGGCAAGCGATTCTTCCGCGCAAGCATTCGCTCGCCTCGTGCCTTCACGCAGGATGTCCAGAATCGCTGCATCGTCACCTTCGTAGCGGGCCCGACGTTCGCGCATCGGCTCCAGCAGGCGATCGATTGCCTCGGCGACTTCGGCCTTGATGTGCCCATCGCCGATGTTGTCACCTGCGGTATAGGCACGTTCGAGTTCCTTCACGCGGGCTTCATCTTCAATAAATGTCCGCACGTATTGGAAGAGTGCGTTGCCGATGTCACCCGGCTCGGTCATCGACTGACGGCCGGTGTAAAGCTGTCCGATCTTCTTCTTGATTGTCTTCAGGTTGTCCGTGATGAAAATCGCATTATTCAGTGACTTCGACATCTTGTTGATGCCATCCGTCCCGATAAGGCGTCCGACACGACCGACATCGGCGATCGGCACCGGGAACACTCCGCCGTGCGACTCGTGTTCGTGATCATCGATGTCCGTCGGTACGTTGCAGTAAAGTTGATTGAATCGCCGCGCTACTTCGCGCGTCAGTTCCAGGTGCGGTACCTGATCTTCACCGACGGGAACAGAATGAGCGCGGAACGCAAGAATGTCAGCCGTCTGGCCGACCGCGTACAGCGGAAAGCCGAATGAGTAGGAGTCTCCCAGACCCTTCAGTTCGATCTCCGTTTTCAATGTCGGATTCCGCATCACCCGGTTGAACGGCAACAACATGGCAAACAGAAAAGTCAGTTCCGCAATGGCGGGAATTTCCGACTGGAGGAAGATGCTGCAGCGTTCCGGGTCGATTCCCATCGCCAGGTAATCGCGCACAATTTCAAGGCAGTCGCGCCGAATCTCACCGGGCTTCTCCAGCCGTGTCGTAAACGCATGCATGTTCGCGATGATGAAGAAACATTCATGCGAATCCTGGAGTTCAACACGGCGGCGGACACTGCCAACGTAATGGCCGAGGTGTAACTGTCCCGTTGGCGTATCACCGGTGAGAATGCGCGATCGTGATGGAGCGGGGCTCGTGTTCATGGAACGCAGAGTGTAGGGCTTCGTTCAACAATGGTCATCCGGAGAGGCCGCTGCCGTCGCTTCCCATTGCGATCAGGAAGATCATGACATTGGCCAGATTGAAACCGGCATGCAGAATCATCGGCGTTATGACACGGCCCGATCGCTCGTATGACCAGCCAAGTGCGAGTGAGAGGACAAACAGCGGGACCAGCGCGTGGGGCTCCGCGATCGATAGATGCATCAGCGAAAACGGGAGTGAGGTCAGCGTGATCGCGATCCATGGTCGCATCCGCATCGAGCGAAATGCCCTCTGCAGGAAGTAACGATACTGCAATTCTTCAACGATCGGTGCCACGACAATGACCACCAGGATGTTGACCGGCAACCAGACTGAACCCCTTGCTTCGGCGAACAGTCGTAACGTGTCGTGCGCGATGCGGTCGGGAGTTCGACCGGAGAAAAGAAACAGAGTAATGACAGTCAAAGCGGATGCTGTCGTCACCACCGGCCAACTACCGAGCCAGCCAAGAATGCCGATCATCGCGGCACGGCCGTTGGTGAGTGGTTGAGCGAGCGGGGGAGGCATCCACCGGGAATGTCCCCCTTCCAATCGCGCAAGAGCGGCGATCAACGCCACCACACCGATCGCCGCGACCAGCATTGCGCCGCGCGTGATTCCTTCCAGACGAAGCTTCTCAGGGGCGGTCATTGATTCGATCGCTTCGAGATCAATCCCCATCATGACGACCACGACCAGCCCGATGAAGACCGGCACGATCAGCAGCGCTGCGAATCCCATAAAGCCCAGCAGCGGTCGAATTGCCTCCTGATAGCGCGGAAGCGCGCTTATTCGATACCACCCCCGACCGAAGAATGCCGCACTGAGTCCGACAGCGGCAACCATCATCACGATTTCGTACCAACTGAGCAGCGAGAAGAATCCAGCCACCGGTTGGGAAGCTGCCGGTTCATTGTTCGGGGTGGGTTGGCCGATAGGATGAAGGGCGATCGTTTCCGCGGTCGCATCCCCCCCAAAAGCGGCCAGCCATGCGAAGAAAGCCCCAAGCATCATGAGTGACCTGCTGGAAAAGATCCTCGCCCGCAAGCGCATCGAGGTGGCTCGCGCGCAGGCGCAGACATCGATCGAATCTCTCAAAGAGACGATCGACACGCTCGGTCGGCCTCGCAACTTCTTCGGCGCGGTGGTGAACGGCGTCGCGCGGCACGGCACGAGTGTCATTGCCGAAATCAAGCGGAAGTCGCCATCGGCAGGGGTGATTCGTGAACAGTTCGATCCGGTGGGCATTGCCAGACAGTATCACGAGGCGGGCGCGGCGGCGATCTCCTGCCTGACCGATGAAGAAGGATTCGGTGGTCGGCTGGAGTTCATCCACCAGATCCGTGATTCTGTGCCCCTCCCGGTCCTGCGGAAGGACTTCATCGTCGACCAGTATCAGGTGTGGGAATCACGTGCTGCCGGGGCCGATGCAATCCTGCTCATCGCCGAAGCACTCAGCGAAGGTGAGTTGCTGGACATGATGATACTCTCGCGAGAGCTCGGCATGACCGCGCTCGTCGAAGCGCACGATGTTGAGAATGTGCTCAAGGTTAAGCAGCACATTGGATTTCCGCATTCGGGGTACTCACTGCTTGGCGTGAACAACCGTGATCTGAAGACCATGCAGACCGATCTCTCGCACACTTTCCGCATCATGGACTTGATCGATGATCCTCGAGTCATCGTTAGTGAATCCGGCATCCGAACCCGCGACGATCTGCGCAAGCTGAGGCAGCACGGCGTGCGCATCGTTCTGGTGGGAGAGCATCTTCTGAAGCAGGACAGCCCCGGTGAAGCACTGCGCGAGTTGCTGGGGACCAGCGGCGACGGTATGAGCAAGGCGGGTTGAACGGTCTACCCTTCCGTCGTGCGTTGCGACCTTGTCATTCCCGCATTCAATGAATCCGCCAACATCGATCCTTTGTTCGATGCACTCGCGCTGCATCGATCAACCGTTCGACATATTGTCGTCGGCGATAACGGCTCGACCGATGACACGGCTGCGCGATGCACTGCGCGGGGCGCGATCGTCGTGCACGAACCGCAACGCGGATACGGCGCGGCGTGCCTGAAGGCGCTCGATTGGATCCGCGCTCGGTCCGAGCAGCCCGATGCGATCGTCTTTCTCGATGCGGATCTTTCCGATGATCCCGCTGAACTGGAACGCCTGCTTGCCCCGATCCGCGCCGGTGAAGCGGCAATCGTCATCGGTTCCCGAACGAACCGAGCCGAGGTCGGCGCGCTCAACACCGTCCAGCGTTTCGGCGGATGGCTGGCGTACACACTCATGCATCTGGCGACCGGGCGGCGGTACACCGACCTGGGGCCGTTTCGCGCCATCACCCCCGACACACTCGCGCGTCTGCACATGAGCGACCGTACCTGGGGTTGGACCGTTGAGATGCAGATGAAGGCGGCGATTCTCAACCTGCCGGTCGTGGAAGTCGATGTTGCCTATCGCCGTCGGCACGCGGGACGAAGCAAGATTTCCGGCACGATTCGTGGCGTCTGGAGGGCAGGATGGAAGATTCTCACGACGATCGCCATCCTCTGGTGGAAGAGGGAGGCGATTCGTACGCAGGCCGGGCCGCTGGTCAGCGTTGCTTCCTAACATCCACATACTTCCTGCCGCGCCATTGTTCGTGCTGCGCGGAGCCGACTCCCACACACCGTCATCGGATTGCGACCCATGCTGCAACGTGAAGATCTGACGATTGCCATTGTCGGTGCGACCGGCGCAGTTGGCGTTGAATGTCTCGACCTGCTTGCGGCACGCGGAGTTCCCGCTTCAAGCATTCGGCCCTTCGCTTCGCCGCGCTCGGCCGGCAAGACGGTCGATTTCCGCGGCGATGCGCTTACGGTCGAAGGGCTGGCCGAAGGATGCTTCAAAGGCATCGACATTGCGATCTTCTCCGCGGGAAAGGCCATCAGTCAGGAATGGGGGCCGAAGGCGGTCGCGCAGGGCGCGTTCGTGGTGGACAATTCCAGCGCCTTCCGCATGGAAGAGCACGTTCCGCTCGTCGTGCCGGAGATCAACGGCGATGAACTTGGAGCGCTCTCCGAGCCGTGCCTGATCGCGAATCCGAACTGCTCGACGATCATCGCGCTCATGGCCGTGACGCCACTGCACCGAGCGGTGGGTGTAGAGCGCATGATCGTGAGCACGTACCAGGCGGCGAGCGGCGCGGGCGCGGCTGCGATGGCCGAACTCGAACAACAGGCGCGCGACTACGCCGCGGGCAATCCTTTCAAGACCGACATCTTCGGCAAGCCGTACCTCTTCAACCTCTTCAGCCACAACACGGCGATCGGGCCGAACGGCTACAACCAGGAAGAGATGAAGATGGTGCACGAGACGCGCAAGATCTGGCGCGATGACGCAGTGCGCATCTCCGCCACCTGTGTGCGCGTTCCGGTACTTCGCGCGCACTCCGAATCGATCAACATCACCTTCCGCGGCTCGCTGAGTGAAGCCGAAGCGCGCGAGATACTCGCGAGCGCCCCGGGCGTGACGGTGGTGGATGATCGACCGAGTAACAAGTTTCCCGAGCCGATCGATGCCTCCGGTGTGGACAACGTGCTCGTCGGCCGCATCCGCGCCGATATCTCGCAACCGGAGGGAAAGGGCCTCGACCTCTTCGTCGCGGGCGATCAGTTGCGCAAGGGCGCCGCGCTCAACGCGGTGCAGATCGCCGAACGACTCGCAGTCATGAAGATTGGCGCATGAGGAAACACGCTTTGATTGAGCAGGATGGGTCCAATGAGAGATAAACGACCCGCCAACCGTCTGTGTACGTGGAGGAGCCGGTTCCTGATCACGTCGGCTTTGTTCATCGTCGCTGTCGTCCCTCTCGGTCTGCTCAGCGTGTGGATGAGTGATGCGGCAGGCATGCCACCCGCGCAGCGCGAAGAAACGATCGCCGCGCTGATCATCGAGGATGAGACCGGCACGCTGCGCCTGACATCGCTGTTTCTCACCGTGGAGAATGCGGATCGCCGGGTTGCGGGCGAAGTCGGCCTGACGCTCGAAGTCGCGCGCATGCCGGGGCCGTTCATCGCGGCACGCGAAACGCGAGCGTGGCGGACCGAGTACGCGATCGACCCGAACTACGGCGAACGACTCCCGACGGGAAATGATGTATGGCGCGCGCTGCTCGCCCGCTACGCGCGCGAACACGGTTTGGCGCAGGGCGATGTGGCTGACTACCTCGGCCGCGCGGATGGCCGCGAAACAAGGTTGCTCTGGGTCGGGATCATCGCGAACGGTGCAATCCTCGGAGTGCAACTACTCATACTCGCGGTAATTGTGATGGTGATCGTCTTGTGGATTCAAAGTCAGGCCGGGCGCGCATCATCATGGCGCGCTACTTGATGGCCGCCACACGACCAACCGCGATTCTCGCATCATCACGATCTGCTGCCCGCACCAGCAG
>CBFGRU010000156.1:0-7429 GCA_965651255.1 uncultured Phycisphaerales bacterium | reverse complement strand
CGTACTGATCAAGGTCCGTCCCGTTGTCATCATCTAATGAACGGCCAACGAAGGCGGCGAAGGCGTTCGCACCGCCGAACTCGAGTGAGACGTCGAGGGTGTAGGTCAGCAGTTCGACCTCGGGGCCCGCAGCGGTGCCATACTCGCTCTTCTGGTAGTGCGCTGCACCGCCGATCATCATGCCGAAGTCTTCACCCTGGAAACTCGTGAAGTCACGGAACTGGCTCCACGAACCGGCACCGAGAAACTCCACGCGACCGGTGAACGCCCACTCCGTGTCTTCGGCGAGTGCAGCCGTATTGGCCGTGCCAAAGCCGTCGCTGAACGCGGCATTCCATCGGAACTGTTCACCTTCCCAAGAGACCTGGATGCCCTGTGAGCGGTCCTGGTTGTATTCTTCGTTCAGAAGCGAGCGGTCCACGGCAAGCTGACGCTTGCTGGAGACGAGTTCTTCCCGCATGAAAGGAAGCTTGAACTGACCGAACTGGATCGCCAGGCCGTTGTCGAGTGTTTTCTCAATGTAGGCATCTTCAAGGTCGAAGCTGCCGCCGGAACGATTGAAGGCACCGGTGACGTGGTACACCCACGACGGGTCAAAGACGTTGCCCTCGAACGAAAGTTTGGTGCGACGATTTTCAAACCCGCCACGGGTCGAGTCGCTCGATTCATCATCCTGGAAGTTCAGCACATATCGAAACTGCATCTGGCCGCTGAGCTTCAGCTTGAAGTTGCCATCGCCGCTTGCGAGGAAGAATCCCCGGTTGTATCCGGCGCCGCCATCCTGCGCGAGCAAGCTGGCCCGAGTGTCGGCATCCGCGAGTACATCCTGTACGAGTGATCGAACTTCGCTTGCGCGCTGTTCGTTCAGCCACGTTTCGTTGGTGTTTGATTGCAGCGCCCGAACTTCGGATTCCAGTTCGGCGATACGCTGGCGCAGATCTGTCATGGCCCGGTCATCACCGGCGTGTGCGAAGGCCGAAGCCGTCATCGCCGCGCCGAGAGACGCCAGGAAGCACAATGCACGCTGTCTGGTCATAGTTTGAATCTCCAATGGGGTTCCTGTCTGCCGTTCCTGCCTGAATCACATCAAGCGATGGAAGCATCTGGAGGCAATGTTCAGTTTGCGCAAAGCCCGTGTTCAAGAAGAGTCTGATCATGAGTCATTTGCCATATGTCCTTGCGCAGGCAACCCTGTCGGACGCTCCACCCGGCTCGTTGATTCGCCGTACCCAGCGCATGAGAAAACAGCACCCAATAGTGTGGGTGCTGTCAGTCGAATGCTTGAAGTGATCGCTCTAGTCAACCCATTCGGCGAGAGCAGAATGCCAAAGCCGGTCGGCCGAGTTGATTCGACTGCTCTCAGTCTTGTGCGTTGGCCGCGAGCGTTACTGCTTCGCCTCGGTCATTAAACAACTGATAGCCATCAGCATTCCAGAGGGTCAGAATGGCAAAAGTTCCGTTTGACTCTGCAATGCGCAGCCGCGCGCCATCCACAAGAGTGAACATTGTGCTGCCACCGGGCGGTATGCCATCAAAGCTGGTTGTGTGTTCGGCCGAAATCAGATCAACGCGCTGGATGGCACCCGGGCCGTGGTTCTCCACTTGGATAGTGGGTTTCTGGCCGGTCACTTGAACAACAATGTCGTTGTTCGATTGGGTCCAGAATCGCGCTGTGTGGGTGGGGGCAGGACCCGATGAACAACCGGTTCCCAGGAACATCAAGCCAACTGCGCCCGCAGCAAGAGTCATTGTCCACCAGGTACGTTTTGTCTTCTTCTTCATTGGTACCCTTTCTCTTCTCGAACTCAGGATGCGTTGATAAACGCGATGAACAGCAGAACCCGCCTGATGCGAGTATACCGATCAATTCGGGTGAGCGACGTCCCGGGTTCGTGCGACAACGGCTGCTGGTGCCGGAGTACTCAGCCGGTCATTTTCGAAGGCGATCGCTGAGATTCAAGCATCAGCCGGCGCTCGAGCAGCATAAGGACCTCATCAAGAATCGGGACCGATGAAACGCTCCATATCGCCCAGTTCGTATCGAACGGGGGAGATGCCAGATCAAGTCCATCGCGTACAGCACGCCGCAACCTGCGCTTGGGAAGCGATTCAAGTAAGAGTTCATTCACCGGGGCAGCCAACTGCAGATCGACCGGGTTCGGTACCAGGACCGCCAGAGTGCCTCGCCCGCGATTGAACCGATACTCAATCGTCCATCGCCAGCACGGTCCGTGCCATGCGAGATTCGCCCCTCCTTGGTCTGCCAGCGCCTCCAGCGCGTGGTGAGCGCGCTCGAAGAGACGGTGTGCATCACTGGGCAATGCTTCGCCCAAGGCGCGTACAGTCGGCTCGTTGAATCGATCTTCCCACGCCGGTCGATGGTACGATGGTTGTCCTTTGTTCTGCTTCGTCACAATCTCCTCCGGGAGGCATGCGTCGGAGCCGCTTCTATTGAACGTCGAGTATGGCTCATGGGTTCATCCAATCAGCGGGATTTCCCCCTGTTCTTGGGACACGCGCCCATTTGATTCCATTTCCATGGTGATGGCACAATCACTGCTCTTCAAACGGAAGCCACTGTTATGAAAGAACTTCCGTTATCGAGTCACCTGCTCCGCAACGGAGGTATTGACTCATTGTCGTGGCTGAATCTCCCGTCATGCAGATTGTTCTGATGGCCAAGTTGCCACTTCCCGGCACCGTCAAGTCGCGACTCGTACGGGATGGGGTGTCGCCTCAGGACGCAGCCAAGGTCGCACAGGCGATGCTGGAGTGTATGGTTGAGCGGCTGGCTCAGCATGGCGAAGTGATTCTGGCCATTGCTCCCGATGATTCGTTCGACCGCTATCCTGAGAAAGTGCGGCGACTGGTCAGCGGTTGGATGAACCAGGGGGCCGGTGACCTGGGCGAGCGAATCTCTCGGATATGGCGTGTGCGCGGCCAAGAACAGGCCCTCGCGTTTCTGGGGATCGACTCTCCTGATGTCCCTCGCGAGGCAATTGATGCCATTCCCAAGGCAATCCACACGCATGATGTCGCGATCGGCCCAGCGACCGATGGCGGGTACTGGTCGATCGCTGCTCGTCGTTACCACGCCGAGCTGTTCAAGGCGATCGACTGGGGAACCGCCTCCGTGTACGATGCGACATGCCGCCGAGCAGCCGAGGCCGGCCTGCATCTCGCGACGCTGTCGAGATGGCCGGATGTGGATCGCCTCAGCGATCTGATCGCGCTGATCGAGCGGTTGCGGCAGCCGATGATGAAGGCCGATCAGCCCCTTCATACGTTGCTGAATCGGCTTGAAACGATCCCCGCGATCAAGCGGGACGCGGAGATGCATGGAACACGCGGGACCGACCATGACTGACACGACCGCACCCGGCGGCGTACCGGAGTTTGACCTCAGCGGGACGACCGTTCTGCTGGTGGATGACAACCTGCAGAATCTCGAGTTGATGGAAGCGTACCTGGAGTCACTGCCCTGCGCGATTCACTCCGCAAGGGATGGCATCGAGGCGCTGGCCCACATCGACCGCGAGCCGCCGGACCTCATTCTCCTGGATGTCATGATGCCGCGAATGTCCGGATTCGAGGTCTGCCAGAAGATCAAGACCTCGCCTCGAACGCGGGATATCCCGGTCATCATGGTCACCGCGCTT
This sequence comes from uncultured Phycisphaerales bacterium, assembly GCA_965651255.1. GTDB lineage: Bacteria > Planctomycetota > Phycisphaerae > Phycisphaerales > SM1A02 > CBFGRU01. Next base: position 3,770 of record CBFGRU010000156.1, on the reverse strand, counting down.
CATGAAGTGGGTGATGTTGAACGAGCGGTCGAGAGCGGCGCGAACGACTTCCTCTCCAAGCCCGTCAATAAACTCGAACTGCTAACTCGCGTCCGGTCTCTTCTGAGTTTTCGTCTGCTGAAACAGCAATGGGACCGCATGATGAATCAGCCCGGTGCCGCCGGGAGTGGCGGGGGGGCGGCCAGCAGCGCTGCCTGGCAGGAGATTCGCAGCCGACTGGCGGCCGGTGAAAAGCTCGAGGGCGACGTTGGTCGGCCCGGACAAGCGGAACCTGACGATCCGGCGGACAATCGCGACTGATTCCGCGCATTCAATTGATCATCGCCGCGGTCTTGCGTTCTCTCTGATCGCGACCCTGCGACCGGCTTTCAACGCATCCAGAAGAAACGCCAGCCGATCCTCACGATCGACTGGCGGAACATCTTCCTGGAATTTGGTGTCTCTTCGCTGGGCCGGCGACGGTTCGAGTCACCCGCGCGATTCGGTGAGCTGATGCCCACTCGGTCAGATCACCGCTTCGCGGGTCACGATTGCCTTCGTATCGCCCGGGCGGATCCACGCGCTGCGCGGACCGCGGGGCTCGAGAGTCAGCTGCAAATGATCGAGGTATCGCTTCAACGCCGTTACGTCGAACACACCCAGCCAATCAGTGCGGGCGGTGCGGTTGATCTGCTGAATTGCTTCGATAATCTGTGCCTTCGTCAGCATTTCGCCGGGCTCCTCTCTTCTCGTGGTGGCCATCGCAAACGCGCTGTGAAAAGAGATATCGGGCGGGGCGACAAACTCATCGCACCGTATAACCCAAGCGGACGCAATGGGTTACGATGCATCGGGTCGCGGCATCGTCCTACCAGCCAATGGGGGCAATCGATCGCCATCCACATGATCTTGGTGCTCGTTGTCACCGTCGGACTCACTGGCTGTACTTCTGCACCTCAAATGGATCGACCCGTACCCGAAAAACTTTCCGCACGAGCGAACATCATCGATGACTTGGCAGCGCGTGTTGACCACCCGTCGAGCCAGCGTCCGGAATACTCGACGCCGGTTCGCTTTGAATCTGCACCGGCATCGGTGACGATGCTTGATGCGGGGACGACCCGACTGGTGGAAGCGATTCGCCTGGCGCTCCCCAGCCAGTTCACAACTGAGAACGGCCGTGCGTCCATCTCGCTCTGTCACGTGCGCAATCAAAGCCGTTCCACCCACGAAGAGTTTCGCACGCTCTGTCGCCGCCTGCATGAACTCTTCGTACCACACGGTCGTCGGGTCTCTCTCGATTTTACCGATTCAGAAAACGCACCCGTTCAGTACATCCTCTCTGGGACTGCGTATCTCATCACGGCAGGCGGTAGCGATCAGTGGGAAATCTATTTCCAGTTGCATCCCGCCGATCGGCCGCGCGAAGTCCTCTGGGAGAACGAGGCGCCTTTGCGTCTGTTGCGGCAACCGCATTCGCGGGGCGATCGTCTGGGTGTGCCCGCCGCCTTCTGAATACGCCGTACTGCGGTTCGATCATGCCGCTTTCCATCGCGCCGCACCGACCCACAAAAAGCCCAGCGCAAACAGGAGCAGAAACGGCGTGCCGATCAGCGTGTCCGGCCGCAGCAAGGCCGTGGCGCACACGCCCAACATCATCACGCCCATGAAGAGTTCTATCCCACCGGTGTGCCGCCAAGATCGATGGTCACGACGTAATCCCGCTTGCCGGGCCGCATCAGGAGTCTTGGGGGTCCGGATGAACGCACTCGGCCGGCGCTGCAGCGCGCTGAGCGCCGCGCCGGTGTTCATGACGCTCATTCCGACCCCCAGCGCAAACAGTGTGGGGAGCAGGATCGCTGCACGCCCAAGTCTCAGCCACCGCCCGGTACGCGGCATCCACTGTGATGCCAGGCAGTATGCACTCGCTGCGCCGATACCGCTGAACAGGACCGCGGCCACCAGCATCCACCACCAATGCGCGGAGACCGTCTCCAGTGGGAGGGTGATCAGGACCCCGGGACCAGCGAGGATCGCAAAAACCAGCATCACCGGATACATCACCGGTGAAGTCAGGTGCATCAGTGCCTCCAAACGAATTCGCACGGCCACGTTGGCCCGCATGATCTGGGGCAGGAGTTTCATCGCCGTCTGCAGCAGTCCTTTGTTCCAGCGATGTTGTTGGCTCAACAAACCAGTCATGGTCGGCGGCAACGCCGCAGGGCACTTCACATCCGGTCGGTAGATGAATCGCCACCCCAACAGTTGCGCACGATAGGAAAGGTCCGCATCTTCCGTCAGCGTCTCGTGCGACCATCCGCCCGCCTCAACGATCGCACACCGTCGCCAGATGCCTGCGGTCCCGTTGAAGTTGAACCAGCAACCACTCGCAGCGCGTGCGGTTTGTTCCACCGCGAAATGCCCGTCGAGCGCGAGCGCCTGGCAGGCGGTCAGGATATTCTCATCGGCGTTCAAGTGTGACCAGGCCGCCTGCACCAGTCCGATTCGTTCGTCAGCGGCGAACGAAGGCATCATCTGGCGCAGGAAGTCCCGAGGCGGAACAAAGTCTGCATCGAAGACCGCAATGAACTCCCCCCGCGCTGATTCCAATCCGAAAGCAAGCGCTCCAGCTTTGTACCCGTTCCGCTTCAGCCGTTGGAGACGATGGACCTGCACACCGCGCGTTTGCGCTATTCGGCACGCACGAGCGGCATGCTCAAGCGATTCTGATTCATCGGAGTCATCCAACAACTGTACTTCAAGGCGCGACAATGGCCAGTCCAACTGCGACACCGCCCCCAACACGCGCTCGACGAGAATCCCCTCGTTGTAGACCGGTATCTGGATCGTGATGAACGGCATCGACGCTGCAGAAACAACTTCATCATGTTCAGAATGTACTTTGACATGGTGATCGTTCGGCGTGACCAGCACACGCTGCGCAAATGCGAACCGCAACACCTGTGTCCAGCGGTGCAGGCCATAGCACCCGATGATGACGAGCAACACGCAGAACGCGGTGGCCACCGCCCATGGGGCCACGAAAGCCATCGCTTCCCCTGCGGGAAACCACACTGCAGGCGATATGAAAATCTTCGCAGTCACCATGCAACACATCGACTCAAGCATTCACACTGCCGAAGCGTATGCGGTCGCCATCTGCTTCCGCCCACAGCATGTCCGGAAGACGCCACAATTGGACATGGCATCTCGCCTAAGCGCAAGTACGCTTGTATCGTCCGCCATTCTCCGGGCATCATCGACCGGCTCGGAACCGGCAGACTCCGAATCACCCGGTACAGCGCGCACTAAGGAGGCAACATCATGCGGGAGATCATCGAAATCCTGAGCAGCAACCTCATGTTGCTCATCATTCTGCTCATCGGTGCGACGATGCTTGTCAGCTCGTTCATGCGTCACCTGAGCGCCATCGTCATCGCCAGCGCCCGGGAGAAGAGCCGGCGCGAAATCGCGGCCTACATCGCTGAAGGTTCGATTACACCCGATCAGGGCGAGCGATTGATGAAAGTCGATGTCAACAGCGACCGCAGCCGACTCGCGACGCCGTTTGCTTGAACGAAAGCGGGCCTGATGAGCGAGTGCCATCGCCCCTCAAGCGATGATCTCGGTTTTCGTATCCGCCGGATGTGCTCGTCTCACAATGTGTCTGCACATTCCCGCCGCTACTTCTTCGGCTGAACTCCACCGAGCGATGGCGGAGGCCGCAACCCGGGCGGGTGGAAACTCGATCCCAAAAAAACGCGCGGCTCTACCCAAACTGGGTAGAGCCG
>CBFGRU010000155.1:0-7551 GCA_965651255.1 uncultured Phycisphaerales bacterium | reverse complement strand
AACTGGCCCGCCGGAGAACACGCGAGCAACAGAGCGGTCTATCTCCTTGAAGATGCTGCCACCCACCACCTGCGCATTCTCGAAGTCATCGACGATCCCGACCACCCGGCCCGGAAGAAGGTCATCGCCCTTCCGTTCGAGCTGGAAGATGGCCGAACGGACAACCCCTTTCACGCCGAACTTCCGAACGAGAACATTCAGAACGCCCTCATCCGGCTCACCGACGCGATCGACAACACCGACGACTGATCACGCCCCACCCGTCGCCGCAACACCTGCCGCCTGTCCAAAAGGCGATCGATTTGTTCGTCGGGTTCATCAACAACAAGTCACCACTCGTGTCCAGTCATGCACAGGAAAAGAGAACATCATTTCCCTTGCTTTTGGCTTGACGTCTATCAGGGGAGGGGTAGATTTCAACTAACTGGGTCAAGAAGCGACCACTGCGTATTGAACTTCGACGCTCAAACCTCGGAGTTCATCCAACTCTGCAAGGCCGCATACACACTGATTCCTTTCTTGAAAGGGTATGCAATGTTCCGGATCACACACTTCGCACTTGCAGCACTTGCATTTGGGAGCATCTATGCCATGCAATGCCCTCGGAGCATGGCTGCGATTGATATTCGCGGTGGATTCAAGTGTTGCAATTCCGAAAACATGATACTAGTAACGTGCCCTGTAAACCCGGGCCCTGGCGGGTATACCTGTCCCGAGATCGAACGATGTGGACAAGTGGGCTCGCTTCCGTTTGACTGTGATGTTGCTTCTGGTGGCGGTAGTCAACCTTGCTGGGCCGATGCCCGTTGTGTTAGCTGGGATCAGGAAGTGTGTTTTCCGAATGTTCCGTGCCCATGAGCCAGACCGCCTTTGTATGCTTCCATCGACACTGCTAATCGTAGTGAGTTGTTTCAGTGCTCCGCCTACTCTGGATGAAGCACTGACGCGCTATGCCGCATCGGAATCTTGGTTGGATTCTGCTTCGATGCACGTCTTTGTCGACGGCAAGGATACTGGGCCGGCATTTGCCAATTCCGATGCGCGGCGCGTTTACGAGTTTGACTTCTGGCGCCACGGCGATCGTTTCGAGATATCTGGTTTGGGTCGAGTACTGCGAATTGTCGATAATTCCGAAGTGATCGAAGGGAGATTGACGGTATACCACGCGCTTGACGACGTCCTCTACACAGGTGTCGGGCGTGGAGATCGAGTCATTCAACGCGAACCGACGACCGAGCATCTGTATCCGATTCTGTTTAGCCCATACTTTGGTCTTCCGATTGAGGGATACATTGCAGGAAACGACCATATACATATTCGTGATCTATTGCGGTTCTCTGCGGAGTCGGCTGACGCTCAAATCGTAGACCTCAACGGTACGATGTGTTTTGAGTATTCGGCAGACACCCGATATGGGGCTGTCAGTGTGACTCTTGACCCCGCCGCGAACTGGCTAGCACGAAGATGGCGTGTCGTCAAATCTTCTGACAACTATTTTGATGGTGTTCTTCTTGCCGACACTCGTAACGGTCAATCACTACGTGAGTGGTCGGCCGAGCTACATTCCGTGCAGGTTGCTAACATCCAAGGCACATCTATTCCGGCAAGAGCAACATTGACGCTCACGTACTCGAATTGGGACGGCACAAATAATGTTATGTCCTTTATCATCGAACGGTCGGCGGTTCGATTGGAGATTGGCGAATCGCGTTTCCACATGACCGATGGTGTCGAAGTGCGCCGCGAAAGCGATACTTCCGGCATGACTTGGGTGTGGCAGAATGGTGATGTTGTTAGATATGTAGATGCCCAGAAGGCTGCATCAATTGCACAATCGGCACAGGCATTCAATCGCGGAGTCCCATTCAATCCCACCAATGATTCAAAGAACATGAGACGCGATGCATATTGTGGCATGAATGCGTTGTATGCCGCCGCCTGCATTTTGAACATTCCGCTTGCTTATGACGCACTGATCGACCCTCGGTACATTGGATCAAAAGCCGGCAGTTCCGCGGCCGAGATAATCCAAGCGGCGACAGACAACGGATTGTCCGTGCTGCCGTTGAGTAACGTACGCCTCGATTTCTTGTGCCGATCCATTTGGCCAGTCATTCTCTTTGTTAAACGCGATCAGGACAGTCCATCATACAACCACTGGATTACGATTACGCAAACAGACAACGGGGCGTTGGTGGCGATTGATGACGACGCAGGGCATCGGCACATGTCCGCGGTGGATGTCGCAATGATCTGGTCTGGCCATGCCCTCATCGTGGCACCTGGAAACGTAGAACTGACTGCTTCTTCAATGCTTTTTAGAGATTGGCTACGGACGGGTATTGTCCTGTTACTCGCTTTTATGGGAACCGTGATCGGGCGACGCCGATTCCATACCCAACGGAGTGCTGGCGGTGGATTCTTTCACCAGTTTGTTGGCATGTTTCTACTAGTCGGTATTGGTACGATCGTTGCGGTGAGCTTAAGCCCCGCCTTAATCTTTGGGTCTATATTCAGTGGATGACATAGTGAAAGCGATTTTCCACTTCGTGCATTCTCGCCCAGCAATTGCTGTCTGTACCCCCATCGTATTGCGTATCATTAATTGCACTGACACTCGCCGCATCGGCGTTCTCCAAACTCCTTCATCCGTACGAATTCATGCAATCAGTCGCTGCTTACCAACTTATGCCGGATCATCTTGCAGTCGCATTCGGGGCCATACTTCCCTGGCTTGAACTTGTCACGGCATTCTGCCTGATCGCGTCACGGTGGACCTCTGAAGCAGCTCTACTTGCCATCAGTCTCGGCGTTCTGTTCCTCATCGCACAAGGCACCGCCATGGCACGTGGGCTCGTTATTGATTGCGGCTGCTTCGCAAGAGCAGAGGAGTTCGTCGGTTGGGCAACGATTGGACGCACGACGCTCTTTACCGGTCTTGCATGGCTGACATGGTGGGTTTCGAGAAAGGACTATCGGGTAATGCTGCGAAGTCGGAGTCCGCAAAATAAGCACCAGTTCTCTCTGCTTGTTTTACTCTTCGCCCTCCTGCCGGTTTTGCCGATCGCCGCGTCAATGCAGGATCGCGGTGCCGCAAGGCAGTATTTCCGCGCGTTCGACGAACTGCGTACTCTCAGCGAAGACGATTGGGGAATCATTCAGGCGTACGCACAAAATCCGCTTGGCCGCCCAGCCAATATCGATCAGGTCTTAGAACGCGCCGCATCGGCGATGGCATCGCTCCGCAGAGCTGGCAGTGATCGGCTCTTTCACACCGTTGAAATGGAGCGAAGAAACCTCAACAGCGGATATCCGAGTTACATCCCGGATTTCCGGAAAGCAATGATTTTGCTGAAGGCCCGGGCGCATTATGCGGCTGAGACCGGAGATGTAGTGGGTGCCGCTGAGTCCGTAGCCACCATCTATCGAATGGCGGATCACGTCTCCCAAGGATATTTACCTTCGCTATCTAATCTCTCGGCAACACTGATTCACTCCGCGGAAAGTGTTCGCGGTTGGATGACTGAGAATGGGCACATGACCGCTGAATCGTCGGTCGTCATGTTACAGGCCGTAGGGCTGTTGTCGCCGGATGACCCGACCAGAGTGATTGACGCGATAGTGGCCGAGAATGAAGCAACTCTCGCATTCCTCATGGTCTCACATGATCGCGGTGAGTTCACCGCCGTGGACGAATACCTTGAGAACTACCGGCGTGACCCGATCGATGTTTCGGAACTCACTGTTGATGATGTTGGGGCCATTGTGGATGAAGTCCGGTGGGGAACGGCACGAGCGATCGAAATCGGAATGATGAGCGATCCCGAAGAGGCACAGGATGCTTTCAACCGACTGAAGGATCAGTTGTCTCCAGAGGCGAGTGCGTTCATGTCGATCGATGTAGGTTCGCTCTCAAGATACTTGATCTCAGCGCATGCTTCCCGCGACCAGGTACAGGAAGCACGCAAGGAACTGACTTTGATTGCCGGAGGTCAAATTGATCCAAAAATACTTCGAAACGCGGCTGTCCTATACATTCAAGCAGCCGCACTGTTGGACGATTCCAACGAGGGGGATGAGCACACCTCCACAGAAACAGCTCGTCGAGTCGTGGCCCTCCTGAAGGATGCCACATCGCTTGAGAAGTGCGACTTCAGTGCTGCGCTAAACGACCCCGATCATCTTCGCTCAGCCGTTCCTCGGTACCTGCATGGCCTTCATCGCGCGGTTGTCGAGATTCTCTACGACTTCCCGTCTCCGCATGATCCTCATGACATAGGGCCTGCTCCTGATGAATTGCACGCACTTCCCGCGGAAGTTCGACTGGCAATCGGCCTTGGGGTTTCTCACCACTTGGCTCAGGATGGACCAGTTGCCAGTTCGGTCGTTGCGTCACGGCTCTTTGAAGCATCCATGCAATTCGCAGACATATTCCGGCATCAACTACGCGGCCGACCCGCGGTACAGGAAGATATTGCTGAAGTGCTCGAGCGATTCACTGCTGCCGACCCGTTTGGATTTCGCGCAGGTGCAGTTCGGCAACGCGAGGAATGGGCACGCTCCCTGACGTCGTCAAGCAGCATGTCAGAGGTCGAGAAGGTCGATCGCCGGAAACGTATCAGCGGCTGGTCGTCTGCCGATTTCTTGGCTGCCTCCCTTGTTGCTCTATTGCGTGGATCGCAAGAGACGACGAGTTACCTCTCCCGCGATGCTCTCCTTTTGCTGCAACAACTTCAACGCGCTCAACCGTTCTTCTCATTCGATGCCGCTCTCGATACTTTGCGTGTTGTTCAACTCAGCGAGCAGCCAGGACGGCCGGAACTCGATCTTGAAGAGATCGCTTCGGTGGCAGAAGACCTCTCTGGTATCGATGATGTCGCCATACGTGCTTCCGAGACATTTCTCACGTTCCGCACCATGATCCGGCTCACCGACACGATCGACAACACCGACGACTGATCACGCCCCACCCGTCGCCGCCCCACCTGCCGCCTGTCCGACGGGCGATTCACCCACGCGGCGCAGAGCATGATCGCGCTGCGGTACACTGGCGCCATGTCCCGCACGCATCGCTTCGCCGATTGGCTGATTGACTGGCTCTGGCGGTTTGCCGAGCGGTTGAACGGTCACACGGTGCACCTCAGCCAGCACGCGGAAATCAACTGGCCGGACTGCTGCATCGGCTGCGGCCAGAAAGGACCGGCGATCGATCGCGCAATGATCTGGCCCATCCGCTTCAGCCGGTTCGGCATCTTCAGCTCCATCCTCGGGGCCGAGCCGTGGTGGAAGACGAAACAGTGGCTCGCGCCGGTCTGCGAAGCGTGTCACCACTCGGGCCGGCGCCGGTTGTGGACCGGGCGACTCCTCCCGCCGGCCCTCCTCATCACGATGATCCTCCTCGGCCTTCCGCTCGGCCGATGGCTCGCCACGATGAATCCGACGCTCGGCAAGGTCGCGTTCCTCTCGATCGTCATCGCCGCGATCTTTACCGGCATCGCGATCAATCTGAAGATCGGCACACTCGTCGCGGTCAGTCGCGAGAAGGATCAGTTCATCTTCGAGTTCACCACGCGCGAGGCGGCCGATGCGTTCGCGGCGGCAAATGACACCAAACGCCGGACGGTGGATGATGTGTGGCAGGAGATGGAGGGAGAGGATGATGTCGAAGCGCGCGAATGAGTGCTAATGTAACGCGACGCCGCGAGCGGCTGGGTTACTGCCGCTCATCCCGAATCTCGATTTCCTCAATCGTCGTGCGACGCAGGATCACATCGCCACGATCTTCTTCCTCGACCGTGCGCTTCACCTCGCGCTTTTCGCCGCCCGAGGTCGTCGGCGTGGTGCGTACGCCGCGCCAGATGTGGCCGACGAATTCACCCAGCGAGCGGGCGAGCGATTTGTTCTTCGATGAAGGCATGAACAGGACTCACCGCGAGAAGCGCGACGCCGCGAGCGGCGGCTCAGGCGAGTTTGCTGATGATCTCATCCAGCGATTCGACCGTCAGCCCTTCGTAGAGATCCTCGTTCACGAGCGCGACCGGCGCGGTGTCACACGACCCCAGACACTCCATCGCGAGCAGCGTGAACCGGCCATCCTCGGTCGTCTCGTGCGGTTCGATGCCGAGCTTCTCGCGCACATGATCGAGAATCTCCTGGTGGCCGCACACCTCGCAGGCGATCGACTGGCAGATGCCGATGACGTACTTCCCCACCGGCTCGGTGTGGAACTCTTCGTAGAACGAGACGGTGTCGAGCACATCCGCGGGGGCGATCTCGAGGAACGCGGCGATCTCTTCCATCGCCTGGTGCGGCACATAGTGGTGCGCGTGCTGAATGTCGTGCAGAATCGGCACGAGCGCGCCGAGCGTTGTCTCGTATCTTGGCAGAAGGTTCGCGCGGTAGTCGGCCTTCATCTCTTCGGTGAGATATGGCGCGGGCCGCCGCTCAATCTTCATCGTCGCACTGGGTTTGACAATCCAAGCCATGGCGTTGTTCTGGGTTAGGCACTAGGCATGAGGCACTAGGCACTAGGTTTCAAGTTCGGTCTCGTTTTCCGTTTACCGCACTAGTGCCTGATGCCCAGTGCCTGTTGCCTGCTTTTATCGATCCAGTTCGGCGGCGATGATGTTCAGTGATCCGAGCACCGCCACCACATCGCCGAGCTGGTGGCCTTCGATCAGCTTCGGGAAGACCTGGTAGTTGATGAAACTTGGCGGCCGGACATCCACCCGCCACGGACACTTGCCGCCATCGGCAACTATGTAGTATCCCAGCTCGCCGTTGGCGGTTTCGTTCGCCGCGTAACACTCGCCGATCGGCGTATCCCAGCCGCGGTTGGTCATGATCAGCTCGAAGTGCTGAATCAGCCCTTCGATCGAGCCGTAGACCTGCGCCTTCTCCGGCAGACGCGCCTTGCCATCGGCGAACGAATCGACCGGCCCCTTCGGAATCCGATCGATCAACTGATCAACAATGCTGATCGACTGCTTCAGCTCTTCCAGCCGCACGAGATACCGCGCCAGCGAATCGCCCTCGGTCGAGATGGGCACGCTGAACTTCACGGCCTCGGCACCCTGTCCATCCCAGTTATCCGCGTAGCAGAGGTACGGCTCATCTTTCCGAACATCGCGCTTCACGCCGGAGGCACGGGCGATCGGCCCGGTGAGCGACCAGCCGATCGCATCTTCACGGGAAATCGTGCCGACGCCCTGCGTGCGATCGAGGAAAATGCGGTTGCGGTTCAACAGCGTTTCGATGTCCTTGATCGCCTTGGGCAGACGGACATCGATGATGTTGCGCACCATCCGCTGAAACTGCTCATCATCCGGCAGGTCGCGCATCAGCCCGCCGACGCGCGTCCAGTCGGGGTGAAATCGCTGGCCGGAGATGTAATCGACGAGGTCGTAGATGTACTCGCGCTCGTTGAAGCCGTACAGGAAGCCGGTGAACGCGCCGAGGTCGAGCGCCGCCGCGCCGACACAGAGCAGGTGGTTCTGGATGCGGCCCATCTCCGCCATGATCGTGCGGATAACCTTGCACCGCGGCGTGAGG
>CBFGRU010000154.1:0-7673 GCA_965651255.1 uncultured Phycisphaerales bacterium | reverse complement strand
CGAACGGTGAAACTAACTGCCCGTCACCGCGCCGCGGAGTTTTTCCCACCACGATTGCGGTCCGTTCCTGACGGGCACTTCTTCTGTCTCGGCGTATTCTTTCAGCAGTTTGCGCTGCTTCTCCGAAAGTTTGCGCGGCACGATGAGCTGCGCGAGAATGATCAGATCACCTCGGTGGCCGCTGCGCAGGTTCGGCAGCCCATGGCCGGAAAGTCGAAAGATCTTGCCGTGCTGCGTTCCCGCGGTGATTTCCAGCGTCGTGGGTTCTTCAAGTGTGGGTACGGTGATCTCTCCGCCGAGCGCCGCCTGAGAGAACGTAATCGGTGCGTTCAACACCAGATCATCGCCGTTCCGCTCAAAGATCTTGTGAGATTGAATGCGCACGACGACATGCAGATCGCCGCGAACACCTTCGCCTCGGGGGCTGACCTCCGGGGCCGGCGGTTCACCTTCCCCCTGCACGCGCACGGCCTGCCCGGCATGAACGCCGGCGGGGACTCGAACGGAGATGACCCGCTTGACCGAAACACGTCCGCGCCCGCGGCAGTCGGCGCACTTTTCCGTAATGATGTTGCCTCGGCCGCCGCACTGCGGGCAGGTTGTCACCATGCGGAACATACCACCCAGACCGGCCTGCGCGACCTGCCCCTGTCCGCCGCAGGTTGGACACTTGATGGGTTCAACTCCTGGCTTTCCGCCCGTGCCCTCGCAGGTCTGGCAAACATCCAGGCGCTTGAACGTGACATCACGTTCCGCGCCGTGCAGTACTTCTTCGAGCGTGAGCTCGACTTCGGTTTCCAGGTCATAGCCGCGCGGCACACCACCACGGCGTCCGCCGGATCGTCCGCCAATGCCGCCGCCCATACCTCCGAAGATGTCCTGGAACATCGAAAAGATGTCCTCGACATGCATGCGGTCAAAGTCATGGCCGGGCGTTCCGCGGAGGCCCTGATGACCGTACTGGTCGTACATCGACCGCCGTTCCGAGTCGGCCAGTACCTCGTACGCTTCTGCGCACTCCTTGAACTTTGACTCTGCTTCCGCATCGCCGGGATTGCGATCCGGATGGTACTTCATCGCCAGACGGCGGTACGCGCGCTTGATGTCTTCAGCGGAACAGCTCCGCTCCAGACCAAGGACTTCGTAGTAGTCGCGTTTCTGTGACATGAGCAGGTGAAGCCCACGCTCAATGAACGTGGGCTTCAGTGGTTACCAAACGTCAATCCGGTGCTGGCCTGACATTATCGTGCGTTACGCGACTGCATCTTCAATGGGCTCGGCATCATCGCTCAACTCGGTCACGATGACATCGGTCGTCAGCATGAGGCCGGAGACACTGGCCGCGTTCTGAAGCGCCGTGGTGGCGACGAGCGCCGGGTCAATGATGCCCGCTGCGACCAGGTCTTCGTACTCGCCGGTCGCGGCGTTGAAGCCGAACCCGCCCTTGCCGTTCAACACCTTTTCAACGACAAGATCGCCATCGACGCCGGCATTGGTTGCAATCTGCCAGGCCGGTGCTTCCAGCGCGCTGGCGATGATGTCGAAACCGAGGGCTTCATCGCCTGTGATCTTCTTTCGCGCATCTCGAACTGCCGAAGCCGCCCGCAGGAACGACACGCCGCCGCCGGGCACGTATCCCTCTTTGGCTGCAGCGCGGGTCGCATGCAGCGCATCTTCGACACGGTCTTTCTTTTCCTTCATGGCGACTTCGCTGCCGGCGCCAACGTTGATCACCGCCACACCGCCCGTCAGCTTGGCCAGACGTTCCTGCAGCTTTTCCTTGTCGTAGTCGCTGGTGGAGCGTTCGATCTGAGCGCGAATCTGATTCACCCGCGCTTCAATGTCCTTCTTCTTGCCGGCACCCTCGATGATGGTCGTGTCGTCCTTGGTGATGGCAACTTTCTTCGCCTTGCCAAGCTCGTTCAACTCGACATCTTCGAGACTGCGGCCGATATCCTCGCTGAAGAACACACCGCCGGTCAGCACGGCGATATCACCCAGCATGGCCTTGCGACGATCGCCGAAGCCCGGGGCCTTGACCGCGCAGACCTGAAGCACACCGCGAAGCCGGTTCACGACGAGCGCGGCCAGCGCTTCGTTCTCCACTTCCTCGGCAATGATGAGCAACGGCTTACCGGCCGTCGCCACCTTGTTCAAGAGCGGCAGCAGGTCGGCAAGATTGGAGATCTTCTTCTCGTGGATGAGAATCAGCGCATCTTCCAGAACACACTGCGCTTTCTTCGGATCGGTCATGAAGTAGGGAGACAGGTAGCCCTTGTCGAACGCCATACCCTCGACATAATCGAGTTGGGTTGTCGCGGTCTTGCCTTCCTCGACTTCTACCACGCCATCGTGGCCGACGCGGGTGATCGCTTCGGCGATGATGGAACCGATCTCGCGGTCGTGATTTGCACTGACGGTGGCGATCTTCTCGAGGTCTGCCTTGCCGCTGCACTTCTTCGCGCTCTTGGAGATTGCTTCGGACGCGACGCGCGCGGCATTGTTCACGCCCCGCTGAATGGCAACGGCATTCGCACCTGTGGCAATGAATCGAAGGCCGTCGGAAAAGATCCGGCTGGCCAGCACGGTGGCGGTCGTTGTTCCGTCACCGGCGACATCACCGGTCTTCTTCGCGACCTGGTGCACCATCTTGGCGCCCATGTTCTCGAACGGCTGCGGGAGTTCGATCTCCTTCGCGACGTTGACGCCGTCCTTGGTCACGCTCGGCCCGCCGAACGACTTCTGCACGATGACGTTGCGGCCGGTCGGCCCCATGGTCACGGCAACGGCCTTCGCGAGCTTCTCTACGCCGCGCATGAACTCCTGCTTGGCGGCGGCGTCGAATTTCATCTGCTTTGCGGTCATTGGGTTACCTCTTCGAGGTGCGGTGTTCTGGAAACCGTGATCGAATGATCGGCGAAAATCGTCGAACGAATCGAAAACGACGCGCCCGGCGGTGAATGCATCACGCGGACGCGAGCAGCGATCAACCTTCGATCACGCCGAGCAATTCGCTCTCGCGCATAATGAGGTGCTGCGCGTTCTTGATTTCGATTTCAGTACCGGCGTACTTGGAGAAGACGACGGTGTCGCCTTTCTTCACGCCGAGCTTCGCGCGCTCGCCGTTCTCGAGCAGTTTGCCGGGGCCGGTCGCGATGACCTTGCCCTGCATCGGGCGTTCCTTCGCTGATTCGGGCAGGTAGATGCCCGAGGCGGTCTTGGTTTCCGGATCGAGGGGCTTGATCAACACGCGATCTTCAAGCGGCTTGACGGACATGACTGTGTACTCCGAGGAACGTTTGAGAATGTGAAGTTTCGTTTGCAGAAATGTTCAGATGATCGGGTGCGATGCGGCTCAGAAGCCCATGCCACCCATTCCGCCCATGCCACCCATGCCGGGCATCCCCATTCCGCCGCCCATGCCACCCATCCCGTGGTCGTGGCCGTGGCCATGGTCATCATCACCGGCTTCCTTCTTTTCGGTGACGATGCAGTCGGTGGTCAGGAGGAGACTCGCGACGCTCGCCGCGTTCTGTAGCGCGATGCGGTCAACCTTGGCGGGCGTGATGACGCCATCCTTAATCAGGTCGCCGTACTCCAGCGTCAGGGCGTTGAATCCCTTGTTGCCTTCCATCTCGCTGACCTTCGCGACGACGACCGTTCCCTTCTCGCCCGCGTTGTCGGCAATCGTGCGGAGCGGAACGGTCAGAGCGCTGGCGACGGTATCGACGCCGAACTTCTCATCGCCCTTCGCGGACTTGCGAGCGCTCTCAAGCGCCTTTGCTGCTCGAATGAACGACACGCCGCCGCCGGGGACGATCCCTTCGAGCACCGCTGCGCGAACCGCATGGAGGGCATCTTCGACGCGCGCCTTCTTTTCCTTCAGCTCGGCTTCGCTGCCGGCACCGACCTTGATCTGCGCCACGCCGCCCGAGAGCTTGGCCAGACGCTCCTGCAGCTTCTCGCGGTCGTAGTCCGAGTCGGTCTCGGCCACTTCGCGACGAATCTGCTCGATACGGGCCTGGATGTCCTTCGTCGATCCAGCGCCTTCCACGATCGTCGTGTTGTCGCTGGAGATTTCGATCTTCTTTGCCATGCCGAGCTGCTTCACGGTCACCTTGTCCAGCTCGACACCAAGATCCTTCATGACGGGTTCAGCGCCGGTCAGAACAGCGATGTCCTGCAGCATGGCCTTGCGGCGATCACCGTAGCCGGGCGCCTTCACCGCACACACGTTCAGCACGCCACGCAGCTTGTTGATCACGAGCGTCGAGAGCGCTTCGCCGGTGACATCTTCAGCGATGATGAGGAGCGGCTTCTTCGCCTCCATCACTCGTTCCAGGAACGGAACAAGCTTGGTGACCGAATCGATCTTGTCTTCGTGGATGAGGACCAGGCACTTCTCAAGCTCAACCTTCATCGCGTCAGCATTGGTCACGAAGTTCGGGCTCAGATAGCCGCGGTCGAACTGCATGCCTTCCACAACATCGACGAAGGTATCAAGGCCTTTCCCTTCCTCGACGGTGATGACGCCGTCCTTGCCGACCTTCTCGAACGCTTCCGCCATGATCGAACCGATCTCGGCGTCGTTGTTGGCGCTGATGGTCGCGACCGAAGCAATGCCCCCCTTGATGCCGGAGACGGGCTTCGCCATCGCGGTAATCTCTTTCACGACCGACTCCACACCGCGCCGCATTCCGCGAACCAGCGCGTTGGCATCGACGCCCGAAGCAATGTGCTTCAGCCCCGCACGGAAGAGCGCTTCGGCGAGCACGGTCGCGGTCGTGGTGCCGTCGCCGGCATCATCGGAAGTCTTGCTGGCGGCTTCCTTCACGAGCTGAGCGCCCATGTTCTCGACCTTGTTCCGCAGCTCAATCTCTTCGGCGACGGTCACGCCGTCCTTGGTGACCGTCGGGCCGCCCCAGCTCTTGTCCAGCACGGCACTTCGGCCGCGCGGCCCGAGCGTTGATTTCACAGCGGCAGCGAGCTTCTCAACGCCCGCCAACAGGGCATTGCGGGCATCCGTATCAAAGGCGAGTTCCTTGGTGGCCATGGGCCAATCTCCTCCAGGGGCTCGAACGTGCGTTCTTCGGGTGTCGAACAGAACGAGGTATTGAATGAACGAGAGTCGCCAAACGACCCCGGAGAGCGGCGATGCCGATCCGAGACCGCTTCGACGACCTGCGATGCAAGAGCATGTCAAAACCCGCGCCAGAAGCCGCCAACGCTACAAGATTGGTAAAACGCTTGATTCCATGGGGTTATGGCAATCAGCCGCGTGGGCGCACCCGAGCCGCTCCATGTCAGCCCGCGTTCAACTCCATTCCGACGCTGCCACAGTGGCAGGATGCTCAGCCCGAGGGGTCGTCGGGCCCAGGATCTGCAGGCAGCATTTCGATGAGGTCACTCAGGCGGGGGATGGGCCGATGAATCGCTTTCCGTATCCACCATGCGTTGACGACCAGGTAGACCTGTCCGATCAGGAGCATGAGAACACTGATCCAGATGATCAAGGTCGCCAGACGGGAGATCATCGACTGGCCGAACAGATCGCCCGCCGCGGCGAGTAATGATGCTGCCCCGAAGATCAGAATCACCGCCATCATGTCGCGCAGCCGCTGCCGACCGATGCTCGATGTGCGGTACTCGCGGCTACGCTGGCCCACGATGCGCACGATCTGGCCGAATCCGTAGTAATGGGCAGCGGCGGTCAACGTGAGCGACAGGGTGCAGATGGTCAGCAGAATGATGGAGGAGTGTGCGACGTTTCGCGGCTCGAACGGAATCAGGGTGGCTTCCATGATCGTGCGGGCGATGACGCTGCCAGCGACCCCGACAGCGCCGATCGCCATCAGTCGAAGATTGACCGGAACGCGGGCATCGCGCTCGCCACCTCGCGGGAGACTCAACTGAAACACGGCCAGAACACCGAGGATGGCGAAGACGGCCGCTGCCATTGGCGTCCACACAGTCTCCGCGGGGGGTGGCGGTGCATCCCGCCACAGGGCAACCCGATCCAGGACCGCCGGCACGCAGAGCCCCACCGTAACCAGGAGTTGCAGGACCGTCAGCCCGAACAGTGCCGCGCCGGTTCGGGCCGGGTTCCGCAGTTGGGGTAGAGCCGATGCGGTCGGATCGACCAGTTGGTCCAACGCTTCCGTGAGCGGCAGCCCGCATTCAGGACATGATCGGTCGATCGGCAGGCCCATGAGCGTGTATCCACAACGCGGACATGGGATCGGTTGCACGATGTTCGCGCGCTTCGGCCGATTGGAGATGTTGGTCGTTTCCACTGTGTTGAGCCGTCTGAGAGCGTCTGGAGCATACCGGATTTCCTCCGCCGACGTTTGGCCACGCCGGAAAGACTCCGGCCCGATCGATTCCGCCAGACGCTATACTCGCCCGACCCTCGCTGCAGCACTCCCGCACACCACCATTTCTCACCGCCCGCAGCGACCATCAGAGGTTTGACGCATGGACTCCGCCCCGATTGATCGCCTTCGTCGCAACATTACCTCGGTGTACATGGGCAATGCGGCCGCGGTCGACCGGATCATCGTCTGCCTTCTCGCCCGGGGCCATGTCCTGATCGAGGATGTTCCCGGCGTCGGCAAAACGGTGCTCGCCCATGCCCTGGCCAAATCCATTCAGTGCAAGTTCAGCCGCATCCAGTGCACGCCCGACCTCCTGCCTTCGGACATCACCGGCGTGACGATCTATGACCGCGACGGCAAGCGGTTCGAGTTCAAGCAGGGGCCGATCTTCTCGAACATCGTGGTGGCCGATGAAATCAACCGGACGACGCCGCGAACCCAGTCCGCCCTGCTCGAAGCAATGAGCGATGCGACCGTTTCGGCCGAGGGTGAGACGATTCCGTTGCCCGTGCCGTTCATGGTCGTTGCGACGCAGAATCCGTATGAGTTCGAGGGAACATACTTCCTGCCGGAGAACCAACTCGATCGATTCCTGATGCGAATCTCGCTGGGGTATCCCGCGCCGGATGATGAAGCGCGCATTCTGCTGCAGCAGCCGGCCCGCACGACGCTGGCTGACCTGAAGCCGGTCATGTCCGGCGACGAGGTCATTTCGCTGCAGTCGCAGGTGGACCAGGTGAAGATCGAAGCAAGTCTGCTCGACTACATCATCGCGCTCGCCTCATCAACACGCGAGAACGAAGACCTGCAGGTTGGCATCTCACCGCGCGGAGCGTTGGCCCTCGCCCAGGCCGCCCGCGCAACCGCCGTCGTCCAGGGGCGGTCGTATTGCGTGCCGGAAGACGTTGTGTCAAACATCATGCCTGTCTTCGCGCACCGGGTGATCAGCAAGACCTACATGCACTCCGGAGACACCGCAACGACCCGCCGAATCATTCAGCAGGTGATGGAAAGCGTCCCCAGCCCGGCGTAGGGGAAGTTGAATCTCGGCTCTCGATGTCAGACACCCCACCCCCGCGCATCCCGTGGGTTCGGTGGGTACGATGCCCGCGTTGCCTTTCGTCGGCAATCAAGTGAGTAAACCGATCAGTCTGTCCGACACCACATGGCCGAACCCAGTTCTACCACCGGCAGCAGCAAGGCGATTCAACGGGCCAGCGCCCAGAAGACGCGCGTGCTCCTCGTGCGCCAGCCGGTCAAGAGTGTGCGCCGCAGCGATGAGCCCGATCCTCTGCCGGT
>CBFGRU010000153.1:0-7680 GCA_965651255.1 uncultured Phycisphaerales bacterium | reverse complement strand
AACAGGTATTGATGGATCATGTGCGATTGGATCGCCTTGGTGCGTTGCAGTTCGGTGGCCCACTCCCACCACTGAATCAAGCACATTTTGCATCAATACCGATAAACCTTCCGTCAGCTGATGCGAGCCCCTATCTCCGGACATTCGA
Organism: uncultured Phycisphaerales bacterium; assembly: GCA_965651255.1. Taxonomy (GTDB): domain Bacteria; phylum Planctomycetota; class Phycisphaerae; order Phycisphaerales; family SM1A02; genus CBFGRU01. Next base: position 7,532 of record CBFGRU010000153.1, on the reverse strand, counting down.
AGTCGTCTCAACGGGATGGCCTTGGCGTTGCTTTCGTGCCGAGCGGTCGTTTGATCTAACGACTTTCGATCCATTGGCAGAATCGTGGGCCTTCGGAGCAGTTCTGGAGGAAGGATCCATGATTACCCCCCTTTCATCCCGTGTGCTTCCTTTCGAACCGATCTGGCCAGCCATGGCTGGGAATGCGTCTGTTTTCTTTGCGGGGTCAATCACGATGTTTCTAGTAGTGGGATTGATGCGCCGAATCCATCGCCGGGCACACGGCAAATGCGCGCACTGTGGTTATGACCTCGGCAAGTCGGATCGGTACACATGCCCCGAGTGCGGACCGTTACGCAGCTAGACGAGGTCGGCGAGCACGTCATCTGCCATCATGCGTCCACGTAAAGTGAATTGTAGTGCGTCGTCGTTCCAGCAAAGCAGGCCACTCTTGAGCGCATTGTCGATCGACGACCATCGGGCAGGGTCGCCAGAAAGGCGGGCTACAAGTTCCTGCCGTGGAATACCCTCATTCATTCGCAGACGCAGCATGAGCCATTCACCATGTGCGTGCTTCTCGTCCAATCGTTCAACGTCAACGACCGGCGGGAGCGGTCCATGGGCAAGGTAATCACCGAGTCGAGGCACATTCTTCCACCGGAGACCATCAACATGCCCGGATGCGCTCGGTCCCAGCGGCCACCAGTTCTCATTCTTCCAGTAGAGCAGGTTGTGCCGGCAAGCCAGGCCCGGCAGGGCAAAGTTGCTGATCTCGTACTGGGCATACCCCGCACGGGCAAGCCGGGCCATGGTCGCTTCGTACATGGCTGCTTCTAGGTCATTCTCAACTCGTTCGACCGATCCAGCTTGCAGTTTCTTCGTCAATGCGGTGTTTGGCTCGTACATCAGACTGTAGCAACTGATGTGTGACGGGCGTAGCGCGATGGTAGTCTCAAGGTCATCAAGCCACTGCGATTCAGTCTGCGTTGGGATTGCAAAGATCAGATCGAGATTCAAATTCGTAATGCCCGCTGCGCGAAAGAGATCCATACTGCGCGCAACATTCGCGGGGTCGTGCCAACGCTCAAGTTCGCTCAACAATCTGGGATGAAAAGTCTGCGCGCCAATACTGACCCGGTTCACACCACCGGCAGCGAGAACTTCGACCAATTCTCCGGTCACCGTCTCTGGATTCGCTTCGACGGTCAGCTCCATCTCGCGAGAGCATGGGAGCGACCCCCTTATCACCTTTAGAAGTCGGCGCCACCGTTCGGGTTCGAGCAGTGTGGGCGTACCACCGCCGACAAAGATCGTTTCCAGCGGCGTACTGAGTTTGGGGCCAATGAACTGAATCTCTTCCAGCATTCGCTGTAGGAATGGCTCCTGCTGATTGCGGGAATCAACGAAGGAGTAGAAGTCACAGTAGTGGCACTTGTGAAAGCAGAATGGAATGTGAATGTACACACCCCTGACTACCGGATTGGTTGAAATCACCTGCTGAACAAGCGAGGCCCCCGCGGTATCAGCTGAGGTACTCCTCTGTTTCAGGTGTAGTTCAACGGGGGTAGACATCACGCAGCATCATCACACGAAGTTGTGGCGACACGCCATGGGTGGTCCGGCAGATTCGAGGTGGGAGCAACAACCACTGGCTTTGCGCTGATGGCCGTCCAGAGGTCGATATGACTTGGTGTCCACGCGAAAGTGTAGCGTGTTTGCGGTCACTTCTCATCACGCCATCAGCGTTACTCAATTCTCAGCTTGCAGTCAGCCGAATTCGTTCGTGACTTGCCATGTCTTGCGGATTCAACCTCGGAGCATGTGCAAGGCGTTACGCCAGCGCCAGGCGTGACGCGTAGTGGATGAAACGCAGCCCGTTGCATAATGAACACCCAGGAATTGAAGTGAACTGGCCTGCCTCAGGTGCAGCTGAAAGAAACAGTCAGGCGGCCTTCTCGCCTGACTGTGTGTCATTTCGAGTTCCGGTGCCCGAGGAAGACTGCTGGCTACTTGATGGGCCAGCGGGTATCCGGATGTTGGTTCCACAGCTCCGACACCGCACTAGCTTTCCACGGGCACTGATGGGAACGCCGAGTACACGGCGACAGTTCATATGCGGGCACATGATGCGAATAGTTTGTTCAGGCACCAGGCACGCTCCTGTGACTGCGGCACGGAGAATAGCACCGCTCATTCCTGCCCTATCGGCCATATGCATTCTCTACTTGAGCCGAGGTGGACTCGGACGGCAGATTCCTCAATGGACCTTGGCGTTTGGAGCCGCTGCAACTGGTATGATCCACTTCATACCCGAACCTTGCCTTCGCAGCCCAGAAGGCACCCTAAGGCAATTGAATCACCGCCTGCACAATGGAGAATGACATGTCGCTTCGCCTTGGTGACGTTGCACCGGACTTCTCGGCCGACACGACGACTGGCCCAATTCGGTTTCATGACTGGTTGGGCGATAGCTGGGGGGTCTTGTTCTCCCATCCAGCAGATTTCACGCCGGTCTGCACAACCGAGTTGGGCACGATGTCGCGGATCTTGCCAGAGTTTGAGAAGCGAGATGTTCGGGTGATTGCCATCAGTGTGGATCCTGTCGAATCACACCGCGAGTGGATCAAGGACATTAACGAGACGCAACGAACGACCGTGAGTTATCCGATCATTGCCGACCCGGATCACACGGTGGCCAATCTTTACGGCATGATACATCCGAACGCAACAGACAAGATGACGGTTCGTTCGGTCTTCGTGATCGGACCGGACAAGAAGGTCAAACTGACGCTCACCTATCCTGCATCAACCGGGCGAAACTTTGATGAGTTGCTCCGAGTCATTGACTCGCTTCAACTGACCGCGAACTACCAGGTCGCAACACCTGCGAACTGGCGTGATGGTGACGATTGCATCATCGTCCCAGCGGTGAAGAATGAAGAGATACCAGCGAAGTTTCCAAAGGGCTTTACAGAAGTCAAGCCCTATCTGCGCTACACGCCCCAGCCCAATCGTTGATAAGGGAACGCTTTACTCTGCGGCTCGTGGCCCGAGGGCGAGTTGCCCGTTCAGCAAACAGTTCACTTGCGCGGTTTCATTGGCGGTGCGCAGAGACGAACCTACACTCCGTTTTCGCACCTTGGATGACCGTCTTCTCCTCATCGCGCTGCGCGAAGGATGAATCTCACCATGCCCGGAATTCACGGATCACCTTCCCGTCATACGGCGGTTGTCGGCCTTCAATGGGGAGATGAAGGAAAAGGCAAGATTGTTGACTACCTCACCGCAAGACATGATGTTGTCGTTCGATACAACGGCGGAGCCAACGCAGGACACACGGTAGTCATTGGGAATGAGCGCTATGCGTTGCACCAGATTCCATCGGGGATTCTTTCGGGAGGAAAGGCCTGTGTCATCGCCAATGGCGTCGTCATTGATCCGGAGACCCTCCTGGCGGAGATGGATGGACTCCGCGCTCGTGGATTCACCTTCACCGATAATCTCGTGATATCAAATCGTGCGCATGTGGTCATGCCGTATCACAAGATTCATGACGCGGCATTGGAAGAGGTGCTTACTCGCTCGGCGGGCGACACTGGCCAGGATCTCTCAATCGGAACTACCAAACGTGGAATCGGACCGTGCTATGCAGACAAGGTGCAACGCTCTACCGCGATTCGGATGGCCGACCTTGTAGATCGAAAGCGGCTGCTTTCCAAACTGCAACTCGTCTGTCGATTGAGGTCCGCGGAGCTCTCAGCTCTTGGCGTTTCTGCTCCCCCGCTCGACCCCGATGCATTGGCAGAAGAGTACGCCGAGTATGGCGAGCGCCTTGCACCGTTTGTTCACGATACGACGTACTTCCTGCACGAGGCAATCTCAGCGAACCGAGCTGTATTGTTCGAAGGTGCCAATGCATGTCTTCTGGATATTGACCACGGCACATTTCCCTACGTAACGAGTTCTCATTGTTCCACCCTCGGTATTCCATCAGGGACAGGTGTTCCCGGCCGGCACATTCAGCGCGTGGTGGGCATCATGAAAGCGTACACCACGCGCGTTGGAGCGGGCCCCTTTCCGTCGGAGGAACTCGGACCGATCGGCGAACGTATTCGTGAACGAGGGCGCGAGTACGGAACGACAACCGGTCGCCCCCGTCGGTGCGGGTGGCTCGACCTGGTCGCGGTTCGGTACAGTGCGATGGTGTGCGGTGTCACCGAAGCGGCATGTATGTGTCTTGATGTCCTCTCCGGGCTGAACGAGCTGCGCATCTGCACGGCTTACCGCATGAAGGATGGCAGGACTTCCGACCGCTTTCTGCCCGATGCAGAATTACTCGGAGAAGCGGAGCCCGTGTTCGAGACTCTCCCCGGTTGGGAGGAAGAGATCATTGACGTCTCCGAGAGGCGATCGCTTCCGGAGAATGCCCGGGCGTACTTGCAACGAATCGAAGAAATCATCGGAATTCCGATCTCCATTGTCAGCGTCGGACCCGAACGAACGCAAACGCTGATTTCAAGCAACGAGGCAATCCCGGCCTGAGACACATCCAACGCATTCGATAGACTCTTTGCATGACGCACCTTACCCCGACCACGCCGCGATCACCGGAACCCGCGCAAGCCCATGCTGACACTACAGCACGATTACCACGACACATCGCGGTCATCATGGATGGGAATGGGCGCTGGGCTCAACTGCAGCAGCGTCCACGAATTGAGGGTCACCGTGCGGGCGCCAGGTCCGTTCGTGAAATCGTAACCGAGTGCGCACGTCTGGGAATCGATGTGCTGACGTTGTACTCCTTTTCAATTGAGAACTGGAAGAGGCCGCAGGATGAAGTTGGCGCGCTGATGATGCTGTGCCAGGAGTACCTGATCCACGAGCGTTCAGAGATGCTTCAAAACAATGTGCGATTCAGGCAGATTGGGCGTCGGGAGGGACTACCCCAGCCGGTACTGGAACAGATCGATGCATGCGCCAATGCAACAGCCGATTGCACGGGACTGACTCTCTGTCTCGCGCTCAACTACGGCTCCAGAACCGAAATGACCGATGCCGTTCGAATCATGGCCGAGAAGATCAAGAACGGTGAGCTTGAACTCAGCGACATCACCGAGGAGTTGGTATCGCAACATCTGTATACCGCTGGCCTTCCCGATCCTGATCTGATCATCCGTACCGCTGGTGAGTACCGGCTGAGCAACTATCTACTGTGGCAGGCCAGTTACGCAGAACTCTATGTGACGGATGTGCTATGGCCGGACTTTTCCCGCGAGACTCTGCACGAGGCATTGCGTGAGTATTCGGCTCGAGAACGGCGATTTGGCGGCCTCTCGGATGAGTCGTGATGTAACAACCTGTCGTGTGCGCTATCCCTTCAAAAAAAGCCGCGCCCCAGTCCGTGGATGAGCGTGACGGGGCGCGGTATAGGATGACACTCGAAACAGGCAACCTGACTGCCTGGTTATTCGCGGATCTTCTCGAACAACAGAATGCGCGGTTCCTGACCAGGCTGGTTCACATTGCTCCGATCAACGACCATGACATATCGCGAGTCGTCGATGATGTGTTCCGGGTCAAGCGCGTTCCATTGACCCGTAATCGGGTTGCGGCGGAACGTTCGCACCTGCATGTAAACCGTAAAGACGTCACTGGTCGATGTGATCAGGTTGGACGCTCCGGCGTAAAGCAACGCACTCTCCTCCGCGTCTTCGGCGACCTGATCAAAGCCGATGAAAGCCCCAGTGTCATCAAAGCGGTGTTGAAGATCCGTTGACACATCAACCGTGGATATCAGCGTGCCGGAACTGTCGCGGAACGGATTCCTCGCGGCATATTCCACGGTGAAGCTCCGATTGAACGCCGCTTCACGTTCACCACCGGCAAGCGATGCCGGCCGCGTCAGAAGATTCACCTCAGCAGCGCTCGCGAATCCAAACTCGGAACGCATTTCTTCAATGTGCTCGAGTGCGCCACCGACGTTGATGCCTCGACCAGCATATGTCGGATAGGTCATGTCGCCGGGGGGACGGCGCCGCTTATCGCGATACAACTCGACTGCTTCAGGGAGTCGCGTGCTGCGAATCATGTTGTCCGTACGGTGCACCAGACTACGCCATTGCGGCAATGCGCGAAGCACCTCACGAGGCGCGGTGTTGACGTTGATCAAGCCCTGTAATGGTTCGCCAGTGAACCCACGAGCATTGCGGAATCGTTGTGCCTCTTGCTCGGCAAGATCAATGGTTCCACTCCCGTCGAAATCAACCGGATTCTGACCAAATCCATCCAGCACGAAGAGATCGAGAATACGTACGCCAGCGGGCAATCGTGGCATCGTCTCGTTCACAATGCTTCCCGTACGATCAACTCCGCCCACAACAGCGCCGATCTCGGTCGTTCGTGAGTTGGCATCGTCTTCAAACTCTTCAGGCACCATGCGCAGTCGATTGACACGATAATCATCGCCCACGAGAGGCGGAACGGTCATGAACTCTGAGAAGGTAATCGCCGTTCCTCGGTCGGTTCCCGCCGCATCAAGGGTATTCGTACCGGGCTGGAACCGCAGCTGATGACCAAACTTCCAAACATGGAGTAACTCGCCAATCTGTTCGAAGTCGGCGTTCTTCTGCAACATCTGGAGCGCGAAGTCGGTTTCGACTTCCGGCTCTGTGGTCCCAACATCTTTCCATCGGGAAGAGAACTTCGTCGGTTTGTAAAAGTCACTTCCGACGGCAAGATCCTGTGGACTCTCCAGCCATTCATCCGGCAAGTCGTTGAGCGCATCAAAACGCCTGCCATTCGCTGGGCCCGGCTCAATGGTACGTGAGGAGAAAATGTATCTCGGCGACCGTATAGCAGGGTCAGCATCATCCGTCATGCCGGTATCGGGGTCCATCGGATCAGAAACCGCTGTTTCGCGCCAATCTCGAGAAACCCGCACCCACTGAATCCAATGCGAATCAGCTTCGATGTCCTGGCCGGGCCATGTCGCACCAACACCCGGCGGCGGTGGTGCGACCGGGAAGGTTGGCGGTCGATTGGTGTCCAGATCGGTAACTTCGATACCAAACTCGACGTCTTCCTGCTGGGCCGTCGGGACCATCAGGTCATCGTCCGCATGGATGTCCATGCGGTCGATGAGTACGGCGACGTTTACCCCGTTCTCATCCTGAACCGTGCGGAAAATCTCCAGCGCGATTTCTTCATTGCCGTTGTCAAAATCATCGCGGTCAGGCACTGGATTGAACGCCATCATGCTCGGTGGCTCAAACTCCGGATTATCCGCGAGGTTGAAGGCATCGAGCAGTTCGGGCACTGATTCATCATTAAAGAAGTAGAAGTTCTTGGCAGCGCCCGGCCGAATTGTTCCGTCCAATGAAGCAAAATGACCGAACACGCCGACCGTGATTCCCATGGCGGTCAGATCGATCGTTCGATCAAACGGGTTCGCCACCTGAACAATCAGAATCGGGTCATACTCAGCATCGCTCGGATGGCCGGGATCGTGATACACAATCCGATTTCCCGAATTGGTGTAGCCGGGGGGAACG
>CBFGRU010000152.1:0-7791 GCA_965651255.1 uncultured Phycisphaerales bacterium | reverse complement strand
CATCACCGCTAAGGCTACGCAAGTACGCGTGATCATAATGACCGTTCCTCACAGGCGTGTACACTTGCTTCTCGAAGCTGTTACGGACTAACCCAACAGTGTTCGCGATCGCAGGGGATGTTCTCGATTATGACTACCGTGCAAACATTGTTCGCTCCGCAAACCCCTTGTCGCAAGAAGCCACATCCTCCTGCCTCAACAGGGCGAGGTACGCAGCCGTCAGCTAGCCAATTCTGGCATGTGCGGTGATATTCATAGGCAGAACAGCTATCGCACTGCCCATCTACGGTGGGGCACTGCGGCGCATCCCGGCAATGCTGGGCTACATAGCAGATATGGTCATATAGCGTCCCACCGGAACCTGGATCTTGCATGTTGGCAGTTGCATGTGCGGCCAAGATCGTGGCAGGAACCGCAAGCGCCAATCCGACGAGCAGCGAAAACTTCATGACTCGATCCTTTCTATGGAATCCCGAATAGTTTGACGGCAACGTGCCGTCCGATCACTCCAAGATTTCAAGTTCCTCGGCCGTCGGGCTCGGCCCGCGCTGCCGGGGATGATGGCGCACAATGTCGAGAAGGATCGCATCGACCTTCTCTCTCTGCGCGGGCGTCAGGTGCGGTGTCAGGCGATCGGGGAAGTCGCGCACCGCGTCGCCGAACGCCTTGTATTCGCTTACGAATGCGCGCATCGCAGGCGTGCGCCAATCGTTGGCTTGAACGTGGCTCGCGGAAGCCGCCATCGCCTCGCGAATGATCCGTGTGATGCGCTGTCGCTGTTCCTCGCGATAGCGGTCATAGAGATCCTCGATCGCTTGCAGAGTCTGCGGTTCGTTGGCCAGTTCGAGTTTTGCCCAGGCGTGAATCCGTTCAGGAAGGTACTCCTCGAACAGTGCTGGCATCATCATTCGATCGACGCGAAGAGTCCACGCTTCCTGCGCGCGGAGACCCGCCGTCTCGTTGATCAGTTGGGCGATGCGGCCCGCCGATTCCATCACCAGTCGCCGGCGATCGACGAGAGATGTCTGTTGTCGGCGCCATTCCGGCGAACCCCACTCCATCATGATGCGAAGTTCGCGGCGTTCATGCCGCCGATCGTCAAACCACGGTCGAATGAGCGGGTCCAGTCGTCGCTCGTAGTCGCGGATGATGAGGTGAAGTTCATTTTCGAACGCATCACGCGAAGGAACATTGTGGTCAGGGGATGCATAGCGAATCACGTAGTCATAGAAGGACTCAGCGCCGTCGAGGTCGCGCTCCAGCAGTCGGTGCAGATTGGGGCGCACCGTCAATCGATCCTGCACGCCCTCACCTCGCATGCGGAGTTCGGTCAGCCGCATGACCAGCGGCTCGATTTCCGGAAGGCGATCGCGTTGCTCTTCCTCAAGCACCGTGCCGACGTCCGCAATAAACAGCTTGAGGCGTTCATCAGCTCGATTGAGGAATGGGATCGTGGCGTTCGCGATATCCCGCATCAACGCAGCACGCCGCTCTGGGTCGACTGGCTGGCGAGTGCGACGAGCTTCTTCAATCAGCTTCTGTAACTCGTCCTGACCGGCAGCGTTCTGCCCGGCAACTGCGTCGCGCCCCAGGGACCGTACATCTTCAACGTATGTGGTCCAGATCGAATGAATGATGACCTGCTGATCGTCTGTCGCGCGAAGTCTTGTGCAGATCGTTTCAAGAATCGGCTCCGTGACGACCGCATCGAGCGGACCGAAAGCTCGGGCATCATCCCGATTCATATTCTGCGCGAGTACATTGACGCAGCAGAAAAGGCAGAGGACGACGGCCACGCTTCGCGTGAATCCCGTTGAAACCTGGGTGAATCGAGGAGCCCGAAAGTGCACCAGCATTGTCCCACCCTTTCGCAAATGCCCAGTGGCGACCGGGCAGTACCGGAATCTACCCCCCCCCCCGTTCGGTCGTCAAGCACCGACCGGTAAGAATTTTCTGATTCAGCAAGTTCGGCACCTAGGTCTACATGCTGTGGTCATCAGAGAGCCGAACTGAGGGACAATAGCAGGTGAGCGCACGAACACCGGAGCAATCCGCCCACCTCCCCGCCTGCATGGTCGCAACCGTGTGTGATGACTATGCTTTGCGATTCTGGATCGCGTGTTCGATCCGGAGATCGATCGCGTAGCTCAGTCGGTAGAGCAACCGCCTTTTAAGCGGTAGGTCCTGGGTTCGAGTCCCAGCGCGATCATTGCACAGGAGCGTCGGCGACGGTGGCCGGCTCCATGGAGGGTGCCCGTCAAGTTATGCTGATTCTGCACGCCAACTGGGCTGACCAATCGCTACATCTCTGGGCTGAGTCAGTTGAACAGTGGCACGAGCGAAACCATGCCGAGGGCGAGGCAAACAGGGTTGCGCCCCGGGCGGAACTCGATTCCAACGGTCAGACGCCCGTGCATCCATTCGTCTTGAGTGGAGCGTCGCTGCTGGCGGTGCTCGATCGGTCACTACCACTGCCGCCCCAAAACGATTCGGCAGCATCGCTCACGCTGCGTCTTCCGAGCGAAGGCGGGCAACCAGCGCCCAGCGATTCGCTGCTGCGCATGGTCAGCGGCGAATCTGCACCGGCGGGCTCGATGATGAACTGGCGCGTGCCGACCGTGCGCATTCCGGGCGATGCCGCGCTCGAATGGTTGATGACGCTGCGTGATTGCCAGCGCGTGCATGATCTCGAGTACGGCGCGGGATTGCGACTGTTGCAGTCGATCGCGGATCTGCTGGTTGCGCTGCTGGCGGATCAGCGTTTCGTTCCGACTCTGCTGCAGACGCGCGATGGTGAGTATCTGGCTTATTGGCAGCCGTGGTTACACGATGAAGGCACGCGCGAACAGTTGGATGCACTCCTGACCAGTGCGCCGGGTGTGTTGCGCGCCGTCGTCGGCGAGTTTGACCACCAACTCTGGCCGACGATCGAAGATGCATTGCGCGGCCTGACCGATCCGATTGTTCGCCGCTGGCTGACTGAACGCGACTTCCACGAAGCAGTGGAAGGTGTCGATGATGAGGCCGCTGCCGCGGATGAACACCTGTTGTGGTTGCGCGGACTGCTGACCCATCGGAACGAAGTCTCAATCGCGGACCGCGCTGCGGCGGCGGAGCTTCTCTCACACGTGAGAAGTTGGATGGCGCGGCTGGATGATGCGGAAGTCGAACGACCGTTCCGCCTCGTCTTGCGGGTGGAAGAACCGATCGCCAGCACAGAATTGCCCGAACTTCAACCCGTGCGTGATGATGTCACGTGGCGGCTGTCGTTCTGCCTGCGTTCAACGCTGATCAAGTCTCCGGCGATTCCGGCCAGTGTTATCTGGGAGGGCGGTGAAGCCGCACTTGATACCGCGCTCGCCGGTACGCAGGCCCAGGAGTTGCTGCTGACCGAGCTAGGCCGCGCTGCGCGCATCTACCCGCTGGTGCAGGAGGTTCTTGATGAACCGCACCCGGTTGCGGTGAACCTCACGACCGCCCGCATGCACGAATTCCTGCGCGAGCATGCGCCGGTGCTGCGCGAGGCAGGAATCGAAGTCGAAACCCCCGCCTGGTGGCGGCACCCGAAGCACCGCATCGGTATGCGCCTCGCCATCAACTCCGGCGCCCTGGGCGATGATGATGCTCAGGCGCACGCAGGCCACGGACATTCCGACCGTGCGCTCGGGCTCGATGCCCTCGTTCAGTTTCAGTGGCAACTGGCGATCGGCGAACGCACGATCTCGATCGAAACATTGCGCAAACTGTCGATGTCGAAATCGTCATTGGTCCCGATCGAAGGCGCATGGGTTGAGATCGAGCCCCAGACCCTCAGCGCAGCGCGTCGATTCCTGGACAACGGAAGCAGTGGCGAAATGACCGTTCTGCAGGCGCTGCGCACTGCGTACGGTTTCAGCGATCACACGCCTTCACTTCCGGTGTTCGGCATTGATGCCGACGGGTGGGTCAGCGACTTCTTCAACGGCGGGCAGGGAGAGTTTCGCTCGGTTGAAGTCGAACAGCCCACGAGTCTTGATGGCCAGTTGCGCCCCTACCAGAAACGCGGCCTGAGCTGGCTGGTGTTTCTTGATCGCCTCGGCCTGGGCGCGTGCCTCGCCGATGACATGGGCCTTGGCAAGACGATTCAACTCATTGCGCTGCTGCTTCACGAGCGAGAGCGACTTGGCCCCGATGCCGTCACCGCACCCACGCTGGTGGTTGCACCGATGTCAGTTGTGGGCAACTGGGTGAACGAACTTGCGCGATTCGCGCCGCATCTCACCGTACATGTTCATCACGGGCTTGACCGTTCGCTCGGCGAAGCATTCTCGGCCGAAGCAGGACGCCACGACATTGTCATTACCACCTACGGCCTCATCACGCGCGATATCGAGTTCCTCGGTCGCGTGGCGTGGCGCCGTGTCGTCCTCGATGAAGCCCAATTCATCAAGAATCCACCCACCAAGCAGTCGAAGGCCATTCGATCACTCAAGACCGATCGCCGCATCGCGCTCACCGGTACGCCGGTTGAGAATCGCCTTGGTGAACTCTGGTCGATTCTCGATTTCTGCAACCCCGGCTATCTCAGTACCGCGGGTGAGTTCCGACGACGATTCGTCCTGCCCATCGAGCGACGGCGTGATGAATCAGCCGCCGCGGCACTCCGTGCGCTCATTCGCCCGTTCATTCTCCGTCGGGTAAAGACTGACCCTGATGTCGTACCCGATCTGCCCGATCTCTTCCAGACCAAGGATTACGCGATCCTCACTGCCGAACAGGCGCGGCTGTATCAGTCAACCGTTGATGGCATGCTCCGCGCGGTGGAAGCAAGCGAAGGGACGCAGCGGCGCGGACATGTGCTGGCGGGACTGATCAAACTCAAGCAGATCTGCAATCATCCGCTCAATCTCGCTGAGAGCGATCACGAACCCGCCACCGACGGACCTCCGCAGAGCAATCGTTCCGGCAAGACGATTCGCCTGATGGAGATGCTTGAAGAAGTTGTCGCAGCCGGTGACAAGGCGCTTCTGTTCACGCAGTTCCGACGCATGGGTCACCTGCTCGCCGCGATGATCGCCCACAACCTGAACACGCAGACGCTTTTCCTCCACGGCGGCACACCACGCAACAAGCGCGATGAACTGATCGAACGCTTTCAGAGCGATGATCGCACTGCGCCGATCTTCATTCTCTCGCTTCGCGCGGGCGGTGTCGGCCTGAACCTCACCGCGGCGAACCACGTGTTTCACTTCGATCGCTGGTGGAACCCCGCCGTCGAAAGTCAGGCCACCGATCGCGCCTTCCGCATCGGACAGAAACGCTCCGTCCACGTGCACAAACTCATATCACGCGGCACCCTCGAAGAACGCATTGACGAAATGCTCGAACAGAAAACCGAACTCGCCGAACGCATCGTCGGCACCGGCGAAACGTGGCTCACCGAGCTTTCGTCTAATCAGCTGCGCGAACTGCTCAGTCTCCGGCAGAACGTCATGGAGGTCGAAGCGTGAGCACCGAGCAACGCCCGCCCTATCGGCGCAACGAACGCGATACCACTCCTGCAAATCCACGTCGGGTCCGCGGCGGTCACAAACTCACTTGTGAAATCGACCAATTGGAAGCGAGCTGGCCATCATCGGAACTGCTCGCCCTTGCTGAACATCTCTTCCCCGCCGATCGCCGAGAAGAAGCACTCGCCTACGCAGCCAGCGGGCAGACCGTGCGCTGGTCACTTTCCGAAGGAATCGCCGAAGCCGCCATCCAGGGGCGCCGGCGCGCTCCCTATACCCTAAGCATCGAGTTTCGCGCGTTCACCGGTACCGAGTGGGAACGCCTCATTACGGCCATGGCCGAACAAGCCGTTTTCGCTGCCACACTCCCCACCGGTGAACTGCCTCCGCCACTCCGCGAACTGCTCGAACGGCTCACCCTTCCGCTCGTGCCCCGCGATGCGCGAGAAGTCATCATCCGCTGCGAATGTCAGGCGCGCGGTCCATGCAAACACGCTGCAACCCTCCTCTACCTGCTCGCAGAACACCTCCTGAAGAAACCCACCGACCTCTTCCTCCTTCGCGGGCTCTCCTGCGACATGCTCCTCGAACGCCTCACCCGACACCGCGCTGCCAGCACCCGCGGCTTCGCTTCCGCTCATCTCGATCCCTTCATCCCCGGCGCGCGAAGGCCATCGCCGCCGCTCGAAGCAGAACTGGATACGTTCTGGTCCGTACCGCCGCCACCAGACCAATCATCACTCCACCAATCCCACGCCGCGCACGCGCTCCTGCGACGGCTCGGCCCCTCACCACTCACCGGCCGCTTCCCCATCGTCGGCCTGCTCGCCAGTGTCTACGACGAAGTCTCCCAGGCCGCACGCGACCTCCGCGATGAAGGTCCCGCCAACACCTCCACGATCACGCCGGCCGAAGATCACCTCCCCGAAGAAGCACCCTGAAGCAATACGCAGTTCGACGCGGCCCATCGCCGCGCCATGGCACCCGATTGCGCTTTCGCGGTGATTCTCGCAGATTTTCACCAATTCTCCGAGATTCGGGCGCGATGGTTTCACACCTCCCAATTTCGGCCAAAATCCTGCTATCAGGCGCACCGCGCGACACGTTTTGACAGTTTTGGACACCAACCGCGGCCATCAATAACCCGTTTCGGACGCTCCGCCCCGTGCGCACGAATCCGCCACGCTTGCCATAAACGACAACACTGACCACCCCCGCGCGCACGCCAGAACCAATCATCGGCGCGCCACATGTGATGCCCGCAACCCCCATGGCCATCCATGCGCGCACCGCACCGGCCGCCATCATACCCCCCCTTCACGTCATCCCCGCGAACGCGGGGAGCCACCGAATCCACCACCAGCACGCACACCACTGCGCCCACGAATCATCCGGCGAGAAGGCCACAAAAGACTTCCGACCCCTTATCTGCTCCTCTTATCTGCTCCTTTCTGTCCCGAGTCGGCTATCCAGCGCCGGCTATCGCAATGGATGATCAATCAACGTATCCTTTCTTAGCAATTCGCCAAGGCCGTTCCGGTAGGAGAAATGGCTGCACAAGTATCGATATTCAATTTGTGGCTGATAGTCTGATACGATCCCTCCTGGCTCTCGAATACTTGATCCTGCAGTTAACCGGGGACGATTATGCTCCCAGTAAACAGGCGATGTTATAAATTCGTATGGATGCCCAAACCCTTCCTCGAGTGGTTCTGCAGGGTAATTCGCGCATCCATAAATTCCAAATCCGGATTTGCGAAACTCCACGGCTCGTTCTGGCATGGGAATCATAAACATGAGACGAAAAAGCAACATCAATTTACATCCGATGACTTCGTCAAGCGTTATCCGGTTCATATGCACTAGATCGTCAGTATCTCTCCAGGGCTCTAGGCGTGAGGTGGCCGGTTCGTAGTGTAAGCTAGTTAGCATGGCTAAGATGGTCAGTGCTTCAACGCAGGCGGGACGTGACTTTTGGAGCCATATTGCTGCAGCGATGTACTTATTCCATTCTTCGGCTGAGAAATCTCGTGCCCTGGGCCACTTGGGAAGTCGGCCTATATGCTCAATTGCGCCGTCATATCGTTCCCATGCGGTCCACTTGTTCTCATCAAGCGCAATATTGATGTCCTTGGGAGGATCGTCAGGGGTGGTTCTATCTTGTTGCAGGAGCGGCCAAGCGATTGCCGTTGTTAGTCCGCCTATCATTGAACGGCGTGAAATAGTCATTGTCTGAACCTCCTCCGGGTCAGAAAAGGGGTCAAACCTGCTCCGTAGAAAACCTCTCGATGTTCGGCGCGTG